>JBLHWU010000019.1:0-40566 GCA_047629355.1 Saprospiraceae bacterium
AAATATCCAAGAATATTCGCTTACTAAAAAGTAAACTTTGATGAGCTTTGTTTCCCAATCCATTTTAAGTTTTTTTTTGAATGTCCTAATCCAAAATTAAGACTTCTTATGACATTGGGAAACTCTTAATTCGCATATCATACGTTTTTTCATTTTCCGCAGCTTTCATCTGTGGTTATTTACATTCAATCTCTTCGAGATTGCGGTGTAACATGATTTAATAAAACAAATAATTGCACAGTCAAAACATTTATGTAAATTTACGCCACTTTATACATTTATTGTAAAATTTTTCGTTTGCCACGCCGTCATCCGTGTACCGTTGATCGTCAGCCGTGAATGTTTTATTCAAAAAATTGTAAAATGGAGCAGTGGTTGCCTTTAATTTTCTTGGTGGTGGGTTTGCTGATAGGCTTTATTGGTGCTTGGTTTTTGGCAAAGTTTAAGTTTTCGGCGCAAGCGGTGACTGCCGATGAATTGTCTAAAAAGTATGTATCCAAAGATGCTTATTTGAGTGTGCAAGAGCAGGCAGACTTGTTTCGAGATGATTTGAAAGAAAAAGAAATGGAGTTGCGGACTGCGGAATCTGGCTTGGCAACTGCGCAAGAATCTTTTCGAAATTTGGAAATAAAATTGGGGACACAGCAAGAAGATTTTAACCAATTAAGACAGCAGTCGCAGGTGGAGTTTGAAAATATTGCCAACCGATTACTAGAAGAAAAAAGCGAGAAGTTTGTGGCGCAGAATCAGCGGCAAATGCAAGATGTACTGGCGCCTTTACGGGAAAAAGTAAAGGATTTTGGAGAAAATATTGATAAGAAATTTTTAGAAGAAGCCAAAGATTTAGTGTCTTTGAAAAAGGAAATTGAGCAGCTTCGGGATTTGAATATACAATTGAGTGGCGATGCTCAAAATCTCGTTTCTGCCCTCAAAGGCGATAATAAAACGCAGGGTGATTGGGGGGAATTCCGCTTAGAAATGTTGCTTGAAAAAGCGGGTTTGATTAATGGCATTCATTACTCCACGCAATCTTCTTACCGCGACCGCGATGGCAATCAAAAACGTCCAGATTTTATTATTAATCTACCGGAAGACAAGCATTTAGTTATTGATTCTAAAGTTTCGTTGGTGGCTTATGAGCGATTTTTTAATGCAGAAAATGAAGAAAAACGGAAGCTTTATTTAAAACAACATTGCGACAGCCTACGAGCGCATATCAAGGATTTGAGTAGCAAAAATTACCAGCATTTATACCAAATTAATTCTCCTGATTATTTGATATTATTTGTACCAATTGAACCTGCTTTTTCGTTAGCCGTGCAGGAAGATTCTCGACTATTTTTGGATGCTTTGGATAGGAATATTGTAATTGTTACGACTTCCACTTTATTGGCGACGATGCGGACGGTTTCTTTTATTTGGAAACAAGAAAAGCAGAAACGGAGTGTCCTTGAAATTGCACGACAAAGCGGCTTTCTGTACGATAAATTTGTTAATTTTGTGGAAGACTTGAAAGCGATTGGGGTGCGTTTGGATGGTGCGCAAAACGCCTACCATGATGCGATGAATAAGTTGACGGATGCTCGCCGACCAGGAGATACATTAATTGGAAAGGCGCAGAAAATTAAGGAATTGGGAGCAAAAACAAGTAAGTCTTTGCCGAAGGAAATGATACGGCAATTGGCAGATGAAGAGGAGGAGGAGGAGGAAATAGAATCGTTAGATAATGAGATGGGGACGATTATTTAAAATCTACAGTGCCAACGATTAAAGATATTGAATGTGAATAACCGCAGATGTAATCTGCGGAAAAGGGGGCTAAACTGCAAAAAAAAACTCTGAAGGAGTCGAATCGGGCGGACAAATGTTTAACTACTTCAGAGTTGCGGTAGGCTTTTTAGCTTTCCCTCGGATTGCATCCGAGGTTATTCATATTTAACTACTTCGTAGTTTTCTGAGCGTGACCTCATTTATTTAAGCAATTTATAAAATCTAAAAATAAAGAACAAGTATGAAAAAACATTTCCTGACCACTTTCCTACTCTGCGTTGTCACTCTAATGACCGCGCAAGAACGCCTGACTCCCGAAGCACTTTGGTCTTTTGGACGCGTCTCTTTATACGATGTTGCACCTGATGGCAAAACCGTTTTATACGGCATTACCAATTATGACATTGCAGCCAATAAAGGCAGTCGAGACTTATTTTTAGTGGATAAAAATGGTAAAGATAAAGACGTACCTCGGCAATTGACGAAAACACCTGAAAGTGAAGGTGGAGCGCAATTTCGACCTGACGGTAAAAAAATTGGCTACCTGCGTGGCGGCCATATTTGGGAAATGAATCTGGATGGTAGCGATCAAGTACAAGTTTCGACTTTTCCAGTGAATGGTTTTAAATATTCACCGACGATGTCGCATATTTTGTACGTTCAAGATGTGAAATATAAGCAAACGACGAAGGAAATGTACCCTGATTTGCCGAAAGCAGATGCACGAATTATTGATGATTTGATTTATCGGCATTGGGACCATTGGGAAGATGAAAGTTATTCAAATGTGTTCATTGCACCGTACCGAGAAGGCGAAATGAGCGATATGGGCGAGAATATCATTAAAGAAGCATTCGATACACCGTTGAGTCCGTTCGGTGGCTTGGAACAAGTTAATTGGTCGCCAGATGGTCAAAAAATTGCGTACGTGAGTAAGAAATTGACGGGGAAGGAATATGCGGTGAGTACCAATTCTGATATCTATATTTATCACTTAGATTCAAAGAAAACGACCAATATTTCTAATGGAAATAAAGGCTATGATTTAGACCCCGTTTTTTCCCCAGACAGTAAAATGTTAGCTTGGAATAGCATGGAAAAAGAAGGCTATGAAAGTGACCGTTACCGCATTATGATAAATGATTTTCGAACGAAGGAAACCACAGAGTTGACGAAAGGCTGGGATTTTAATGCACACGGGCCGCAGTGGTCAGTGGATGGAAAAGCGATGTTTTTTACGTCTGAAACACAAGGGACACAGCAGCTTTTTCAAATTAATTTGAATGATAGTAAGATTAATCAAATTACGATAGGGCAGCACAATTTTTACGGATTTTCGGTAACGAAAAACTCACTTGTGGCGACCAAAGCAACGATGAGTATGCCGCACGAAATTTACAATGTACCTTTGAACAGTGGCAAAGACCGTGCAATTACTTTTGTCAATCGCGACCAATTGGCGAAGACCAAAATGGGTAAGGTCGAAAGCCGAACCGTCAAAACAACTGATGGAAAAGACATGCTGGTTTGGATGATTTATCCACCAGATTTTGACCCAAATAAAAGATATCCAACCTTGCTTTATTGTCAAGGTGGTCCGCAATCACAGGTATCTCAATTTTGGTCGTACCGCTGGAATTTTCAGATGATGGCAGCCAATGACTATATTATTGTAGCACCAAATCGACGTGGATTGCCAGGTTTTGGAACGGAATGGAACGAGGAAATTAGCGGAGATTGGGGCGGTCAAGCGCAGCAAGATTTGTTGTCAGCGATTGATGAGATAAAAAAAGAACCTTATGTGAATGAGGACAAGATTGGCGCAGTCGGTGCGAGTTATGGCGGCTATTCTGTCTATTGGTTGGCAGGCAATCACAACAAGCGATTTAAGTCATTTGTGTCGCATTGTGGCTTGTTTAATTTGGAAAGTTGGTATGGCAGCACAGAGGAATCTTTCTTTGCGAATCAAGATATTGGCGGTGCGTATTGGGAAAAGGATGCACCAAAAAGTTATGAAAAATTCAGTCCGCATAAGTATGTTGGAAAATGGGATACGCCGATTTTGGTAGTTCATGGTCAAAAGGATTTTCGCGTACCGGTAGGAGAGGGAATGCAGGCGTTTAACGCCGCACAGTTGCAGGATATTCCGTCGCGATTTTTGTATTTTCCAGATGAAGGGCATTGGGTATTGACGCCGCAGAATGGGATTTTGTGGCAGCGGGTGTTTTTTGATTGGTTGGCGAGGGATTTGAAAACGGGTGGGACGAAGCCGAAAGATTAAATTCAAAGAAATTTTAAGAGGGGGAAACTGGCTTTAAAACCAGTTTCCCCCTTTTAATTTAGCCTCTCGCCGTACCTTTAGATGTGGGTGAAATATTTTTAAAAACAGCGTTGAGTTTGATTAAAAATCATTCCACCCGCACCTCATCCAAAAACAACCAAGACCGATTCCCAGCCCCTTGGGCACCATCCGGAATCATTCCAAAATTAGTCGCTTTTATTTTTAAAAACCGCCCTCTTCCTTCCTTTGGAATCAAGTCAATTGCTGCAATTTTTCCAACTGCTTCAATGTTCCGTTCTGTCACTTTATCTATATAAGTTTCCCCATCATCAGAAGTACTCAGGGTAATAGATTTTGGCAAATAAATCCACTGTCCTTCATCTTCGTAAAAACGTATTTTTACTCGATTAAAAGTTTCTTTTTCACCCAAATCAATCACCATTTCCGTATCTTTACCATCAAAACCCAACCATTCGGCATCGTTATATCGTTCATTGCTTCCTTGCACGGCATTGACGACTGAACCTAAGCCGTTACCGCTGTATTTTTTATGAGGCAAATGGGTGAATTCAATCTTTTTGCCCGCTGCTTTGTGCCAGTCAAACACCGTTGTTTTAACTTCACCTTGCGGTTGTCCATCTACGAATACTTGTGTAGAAATTGTCGTGTTTTCCGAAATTTCTAAAGGTTTTGCAACAATCGGGCTTTCCTTAGTTGGAGCTTTTCCATCTTTAGTAAAATGCAAATCACCCAGATTCGCTTCGTTTAAAATTTCAAGTAAAACGCCGTTGCCCAAGCCCGATTCAATTTCCATTTGCACCTCAGAAAGATGATTGGCAGGTTCAATACCCATTGCTTGCAATCGCTTTAAATGTGGCAACAAACGCTTCGTAAAATCGCTATAATCTTTCGACCCTTGCGGCGACCAACCAATCTCTGCCAAGGCACACGCACGCGGATATGCCATGTAAAAAACTTGCTCAATCGTCGGCATATATTCTGTCCAAACATTGCCCTGAATGCCCAAAATATACTTCGCTTCTGCTGCTGTCAGTTCTTCTGGAATTGGTTCATAATTATAGACCTTTTTTAAGGGTAAAAAACCGCCAATTGCCGTTGGTTCGTCTTCATTTTGAGATTGATAATAATCTAAGTAGCAATAAGTTGTCGGTGTCATAATGACATCATGTTTTTGCTTGGCTGCTTCTATACCGCCTGCTTCTCCACGCCATGACATTACGGTTGCATTAGGCGCGAGTCCACCTTCTAAAATTTCATCCCAACCAATAATTTGTCGACCATTTTTATTTAAAAACGCTTCCATTCGACCAATGAAATAACTTTGTAAACCATGCTCGTTTTTCAGTCCTTTTTCCTGAATTAATTTTTGACAAAAAGCAGATTCCTTCCACTGTGTTTTTGGACATTCATCGCCACCAATATGGATATACTCTGATGGAAACAACGCCATGACTTCCGTCAAAACATCTTCCAAAAACTGAAAAGTCTCTTCTTTAGGGCAATAAACATCTTCAAAGATGCCCCATTGAGTTGCTACTTCGTACTTTTTGTCCACACAACCAAATTCTGGATAAGCCGCCAATACTGCCTGCGAATGTCCTGGCATTTCAATTTCTGGAATAATGATAACGTGGCGGTCTTGCGCGTATTTGACGACCTCTTTTACTTCTTCTTGCGTATAAAATCCACCATATTGGGTACCATCAAATTGCTGTGGTTGGTCGCTGTAGTGTCCAATCAACGTCTCTTTTCTATAAGCAGAAATTTCTTGTAATTTTGGATATTTCTTAATCTCAATTCGCCAACCTTGGTCTTCCGTCAGGTGCCAGTGAAAACGGTTGAATTTGTGATATGCGAGTAAATCAATGTACTTTTTTATCGCATCCACATCGAAAAAATGACGGGCGACATCTAAGTGCATTCCGCGATAGGCAAAACGAGGTTGGTCTTTGATTTCGACGCAAGGGAAGACGCTATTTTGGTTGAGTTGACGGAGGGTTTGAGTAGCGTAAAAAGCGCCTGTTGCTGTTTTGGCATAAACATTAATTCGCTGAGGAGTGATGGAGATTTCGTAGCCTGCATCGTGTTCAATTTCATTTTTTAGGATGAAATTTAGTCCATTCTCTTCGACGATTTGTTCCGCTTCTACATAGGATATTGGTAAGTTCATTAATAAAAAACGAGCTTCATTTTCAAAAATATTCTCCCAATAAGACGATGTATTTTCTTTTATTTCGAAGTACCCTTCTTTTTCCACCAAAGACATGGGCTGTGGAATGATAGCCACATCTGAGCGTTCGACTGGAATTTTTTCTGCTTGAACAGATTCGTCACAGTTGGAAAAGATAAATGGGAAAAGGAGAAGTAAAAAGGTGATTTTTTTCATTGTGCTGTTTTAATGATTAATTTGAAAGACTATTT
Source organism: Saprospiraceae bacterium (assembly GCA_047629355.1). Lineage (GTDB taxonomy): Bacteria > Bacteroidota > Bacteroidia > Chitinophagales > Saprospiraceae > CAYUNA01. Next base: position 6,494 of record JBLHWU010000019.1, read on the forward strand.
AGGGTTGTAAACTTACAAAAATAAATCATGCTACATAATTTAAAGAATGAACTACCTTTGCGCGATGCCATTAAATTTCGACATCGCTATCATCGGCGCAGGCCCAGCAGGGACTACCTGTGCACTTGCTCTGAAAAGTAGTGGTCTGAAAGTCGCATTAATTGACAAATCAACCTTTCCTAGAGATAAAATTTGCGGAGACGCTATACCTTCGCCATCTTTCAAAGCTATTCAACAGTTTGCGCCAGAATTATGGTCGAAATTACTTGGTTTTCAGGAGACTCATTTTGTGAAAACTTCTAAAATTATTGCGCCAAACGGTGAATCTATTTCGTTTGACTGGGTGTTGAAAGCATACAATTGTGCCCGCTTGGATTTTGATAATCAGTTGTTAGATTTGGTGAAACGACAAGGAGCTACCGCGATTTTTGAAGGCGAAAAAGTAGTAGAAATTGCTAAAGAAAAAAAGCATTTTTTGATTCAAACAACTCAGCGCGATATTACTACAAAACTCGTCATTGGCGCAGATGGTACAAACGGGGTTACCGCAAAAAAACTGGGTAATTTTTCTATCAATCGCAATCACCATTGTGCGGCGGTTCGAGCGTATTATTCTGATGTGAAAACGGAGATAGGAGTCAATGAGTTTTATATTTTAAAAGACCATCTGCCTGGTTACTTTTGGATTTTCCCATTGCCCAATGGAGGTGCGAATGTCGGTTTTGGAATGGTTTCTAAAGAAATTAAGAATAGAAAAATTAATTTAACAACCAGTTTGAAAACCATTATTGAAACGACACCAATTCTAAAAGAAAAATTTGCCAATGCAACGCTGGAAGGAAAGATTGTAGGCTATGGATTGCCGTTAGGTTCGCGTAAAACAGCTTTGTGTGGCGATGGATTTATGCTGTGTGGTGATGCGGGTTCACTCATTGACCCTTTGCAAGGACATGGAATTGATAAAGCAATGTGGAGTGGATATTTGGCAGCAAAACAGGCGATGACTGCTTTTGAAAAACAGCAATTTGATGCGGTTTTCTTGAAGGAATATGAACAAGCAGTTTATAGGAAGTTTGGGTGGGAATTTACGCGAAATTATTGGGTGATGCGCGGGTTGAACCGGTTTTCGGAGGTATTGAGTTTGTTGGCGCGGTTTTTTTGAATGAAACGTTTTTTACCAGATAGTTCAGATAGCCATTTCACATAGACACATACTTTTTCGAACGCTGAAATAAGCTAATTATTTGGGGTCACCTACTTATGTACTGCATCTTGTAAAAGTTTACAAAAAAAACAAAATTTGCATTTCAAATAATTGATTGTCAGTTATTTGAAATAGTTTTAAAAACAGCTAAAATTAAGCTACAAAAAGCTATGTGGCTATGTGAACTATCTGCGCTATGTGGTAAAAAATTGGAATTCATTCTAATGTACCTATTTTCTTAGAAAAAGATATAACTATCTGATGTTACGCAGTTAAAAACTACGAAGTAGTTAAATATGAATAACCTCGGATGCAATCCGAGGGAAACGAAAAAGTGTACCCCAACGCTGAAGGAGTTGAACTAGCAAGTGCTACATTCAACTTCTTTAGCGTTTTTACAGCTTATTTACTTTTCCGCAGATTGCATCTGCGGTTATTAATATTCAATCTCTTCGACATTAGTGCGTAATATCAGTTACTACCGTGTAACAAAAGTTTTCTAAAAAATTGAGAGGCGAGAAAATCGCAAGATTTTTGAGCTTCAAAAAACATAGTGCGCATTGCCTGCGGCAATGCGGGGGTATTCTTGAGGATGAAAAATAATTTTCGCAAAATCATTTTCCATCCTCAAACTCCTTTTTTTTTAAAAATAAACTTTTGTTATGCGGCATTACGCTGTATTAAACTCAGGAAAGGACATCTTTTCGCATTTTTAAAATAATTTCCTGCTCATTTTTATCCAATCCCTTAAACTTCCTTGCCCATTTCCAACCCTCCATCTTTCCCTTCCAAACAATATAAAAATACCCCCAAAATGGTAAAATACTACAAATTTCAACCCCAATCCAACCCCAAAAAATCGCCAAAGGAATCAACAAAAGCAACCAATAACAAAAGTAAAAAATCAAGCCAATCGGTGCGCGATAAGAGGCGTAATCCTCAGGCATTTTTGCTATTTTTTTGGAAAATTTCTTAGCATATAAAACCGGAGTACAATTGATAAGAAAACCTAATAACGCAGGAATTGCACCCAATAAAATAAATAAAAAGCGGCTAAAATTAGCCGCTTCTGGTCGCGCTACACCAAAATCATCAAGCTTCAAGTCCTTTAATTTTTTCAAATAATTAGCAACGTTTTGCCGCAAATTTTCTTTCTTTGCATCGTCCAATTCATTCACTTTTTGTGCAATCGCCAATTCTTCTTGCAATGGTTTTTTATTCCTGATTTCGACGATTGGCAAAACGTTTTCCTTCCGATTGTTTCGATTAAAATCCAGCAAATGATTGACCAAAGCATCATCCGCTTCCTGATTGACGTGAATGACGCGTTCCAACAATCCTTCTCCAATATCTTTCGTCAGTTTAGTAATCGCTTTACGGTCGTGTTCTTCATGCAATGCCGTATAATCTTTCAACCAAAGCGGCGGTGCCACGTCAATCATCAAATCTGACCGATATTTAGTCGCTTCAGTATAATTTACGCCGACATTGATAATCGCCAAGTCATCCCGTTTCGTTTTTTCCAAATAGGCAAATGCCATCCGTGCTGCCCCTTTCTGAATTGGACGTACCCGTTTTTCATTTTTTCTAACGCCTTCCGCAAGGATTAAAATAATTTCTCCTTCTGTCAATTTTCGATTCACCGTTTCCATCGTTTCCGTATTTTGGCGCAAGCTGGAAAAGCCGCCACCGTCCCGCAATCGGAAAATCGGAATCATCTTCATTTCATGCAAAAACCATTTTAAAAACGGCGTCGAAAATATATTCCCCTTCAAAATAAAATGAATGTCTCGCTTGAACAATACCCCAATAATCGCAGGTTCAGTGAATGCAGTTGGATGATTTACTGCCATTAAAACAGGGCCTGTTTTTGGCAAGTTATGGGAATTCGTGAAATAGATTTTTCGATAATAAACCCGAAAAGCGATTTTCATTCCGTATTTTAAAATATAATAAACCATAGAATAGACGAGTAATTTTAGGCTCATGGATTAATTTAGTGGAGGGACGAAAATTTACAATTTTTCGTCCCTCCACTAAGAGTGCCGCGCCGCCTGCGCGAGGATGGTTTTTACCCCTCAAACTCCCTTTGTCAAAACACCTCCACTAAATTCATCCATGAGCCTAATTTTATTGTTTTGTTGGAGGGCGAAGGTAAGAAAATTCGCTATATTTACGGCGAAATATATCAATCTATGGAAAACAATAACGCATCAAAACTCTCCAAATGGCTCGAATTCTTGCAGCAAGAAAGTTGGCAATTGGAGTTGGTTATTTCTGGATTCGCTATTTTTTTAGTCGGCAGTTTGGGCGACCCCTTAAATGTTTTGGGCAACCGAATGGAAGTTGCTTCGTCTGGATTTACCAATATTTCTTTTCTGATAATTCCTCTGGGTGTTTTAAATGGGGCGTGGTTTTTCTTATTGATAAATTTGATTTTGCACATCATTTTACGGGGTTTGTGGATTAGTACGATTGGATTGCGCTATGTTTCTGGGGGCATTGATTGGAAGGAATTGAATTTACACCCCAAATTTGAACGCTTTTTACAATCCAAAATAGGCAGCTATGATGAATACATTGAGTGATTAGAAAAACTGTGCAGCGTGGTATTTGCTTTTACCTTTATGATTGTTTTCATCTTGATTTCTTTTGGATTGTGGTTTTGCACATTAGGAGTAGTTATAGAATTCTTGGTTAAAGGACTACTGGAACCAATTTTACCCAGATTAGCTTATACGATTCTAGTTAGTTTTGTTGTCTTTTTTTCTTTTACGACTGGTCTTATTTATTTTTTCGATTTTCTAACTTTAGGTTGGCTGAAGCGCAAAAAATGGGCGAGTAAATTCTATTATCCAATTTATCGCTTTTATAGTTTTATTACTTTATCAAGCTTATATCGCCCGATTTATTACAATTTAATTAACCATAAATACGGACGAAACTTATCTAAATTATTGATTCCATATATTCTTATTGTGCTATTTTTTGCTTCAATTAGTGTTGAGTATCATCCACATTATCCAAAGGAGCACACTGATAAAAATCTTTTAAATAGCCTGAATTATGATGATGAAAGAGCCGATTTGAGTAGCTATATTGATAAAATTAGCCTTCCTTCGAAATATGTTTCCAATGGATTTTTGGAAGTGTTCATCCATTATAATAGCAAGCGATACACTTACGCGGTAGAAAAAATATGCCCAGATTTAAAGCCTTTGCGCGAAGTGGGATACAAAGTGAATTTATTTTTGGCTGGAACGCACATGACAACCATGATTTATCGTCTGATTCTTCGCTACTTTGCGTACAAACCTTGTATCAAATCACTGTTGCCGACAGTTTGTTTACAGATTTAAATTATCACTTTTTTAGGTATGAAAAATACAATGAATTGGGCTTGAAAACCGTCATTGATGTCGATTATTTACCTCGTGGTGAGCATCTTTTAAAAGTAGACTTTCAAAAAAATGATAAGGATTCTTTGGTCTGGAAACAGCTAGAATTTATTCCCTTTTGGAAGGAGTGAATGCTAAATACGCGTCACTTTTTTCAAAAAATGAATCACCTTCGCTTCTGGCATTTCACAAGGCTTTAATAATTCTTGACTACTTGTGAGATAGTAATTTAAACTAATAAAATCTGTGCCGCCTAATTCTTCGGCATAGATTTTAAAAGATTTTCCTCGGTTGAAAATGGTTTTGGTAATGCCGTATTTCACATGATTATAAATGCCTTCTGAATAGCCGTCAGGGAGTTTTTTTATAAATGGTAAAAGCATATTTTAAAATTTAAGAACTACAACTCAACATCGAACAACCCACTTTCTCCCGCGCCCATTCTGGTCGTTTCGCATACCATTTCCCCATTTCAGGCTGTTCAGCATACGGCTGTTTTAATAACTCAAACAACTCTGAAACAATAGAAAAATCACCCTTGTCCGCCGCATCAATCGCCACTTGCGCCATATAATTTCGCAGCACATATTTTGGATTGACCGCATGCATTTTTTGCTGACGTTTTGCATCGTTTAGCGATTCTGTTTCTAATCGATTTTTATACAAAACAAACCAGTCATACCATTCGTCTAAAACTTCCTTATCTAATTCTTTTGGTTGATAAAAAGCGATGTTAACCAGTTCTAAAAATGCACCTTCTTTATCAATTTTATCCTCCTTTTTAAAATTAGCCAATTCTCTGAAAAATAGGGTTATATCCGTTTCGGTCAATTGCAAAACAGTTTGCAATTGCTCAATAATTTGTACGTCAACCTCCTCATTTTCAAACAAGCCTAACTTGCTTTTCATCATCGCCAAATACTGTTTTCCAAAATTAATCTGATACAGTTCTAAGGCATCTTCCAACGGCTTAACGTCCTCAATCAAGGGATAAAGCGCATTCGCCAACTGAACCAAATTCCAAAGTGCAACATTCGGTTGATTCTTAAAACGGTAGCGTTTCTCTCGCAAATCTGTTGTGTTCGGTGTCCAATCAGGGTCGTAACCTTCCAGCCAACCATACGGGCCATAATCAATTGTCAAACCCAAAATCGACAAGTTATCAGTGTTCATCACACCATGTACGAAGCCGACGCGTTGCCAATGAATGACCATGTCCAATGTCCGTTTAGCAACTTCTGCAAAAAACTGAGCATAGCCTTTTTTTGTACCACTTTTAATAGTTGGAAAATGGTGTCGGATGGTGAAATCTGTCAGCTTTTGCATCGTCTCTACATCCTTTCGTGCTGCGAATATTTGAAAATTTCCAAATCGAATAAATGAGGGGGCAATCCGACAAACCACCGCGCCTTTTTCATACGCAGGATTTCCGTCATACAGCATATCCCGCATCACTTCATCGCCCGTTAGCATCAGCGATAACGACCGCGTCGTCGGTACGCCCAAATGATACATCGCCTCGCTACACAAATGCTCTCGAACGGATGACCGCAGCACCGCCAAACCATCCGCTGTGCGCGAATACGGCGTCTCTCCAGAACCTTTCAATTGTAAGGCCCAACGCCTGCTTTCATGCTCCACTTCCGTCAAATTAATCGCTCGACCATCGCCCAATTGTCCTGCCCAATGTCCAAATTGATGACCACCATAGCACATCGCATAAGGCTCGGTATTGTCCAGAACTTTCGCTCCCGAAAATACGTTTAAAAACTCTTCTGACTGCAAATCTTCTGATGTCAGACCAAGTAAATTCCCCACTTCTTCCGACGCATGAACCAGTACCGGCGCACCAGGAACACGAGGCGTAGCATTAGAGAAACAAGCCTTTTCAACTTGTCGCCGCGACTGTTTTTTAATGGGGTCAGCGGGTAATTCTTTGTTAAACGTATCTTGAATATTCAGTTGCATATTAATTGGTTGCTTTTTTGTGAGCTATTTTCAAGCTCTTCCGTTCGTGGATTTCGCAGTTTCTTTTTTTTCGTCGAAAAATTCTATTTTCATACAAATTGCACAATTCCTCCGTTGCTTTCTCGATTTCTTCTACATCTAAAAAGGTGAAATGGAGGTTTTTGTTTTGAAAAAAGGCCTTATAAGTTGAGTTTTATGACAACGAGCTGCGCCATAAAGCCGAATTCTTTTTTTTTAAATTGCATGAAAATAGATTGAAATTACGCTACTTTATACGTCACTTTACAAGCTTGGCACTCATAAACGTTCTCTTTTTTCTTCAATTTAATGCCGACTAAGTTCTGCGCAGCATACGCTTGAATCCATCCTTTTTTCTCCGTTACATTGTTCAAATCAATGTGTTCATGGCTAATGGCCTCCATTAGTTTGCCTTCATATTCTTGTTTTCCCCAACAGTTTGGACAAACGCTTTCAGGAGCTTCCATTTTTTCTTTGTTGCCTTTCAAATAATTAGCAACGGTATCAAGTAAACTCATCGGTAGTATCTTTAATGGTGAAAAATGATGTGTTAAGTAACGGTGAAAGAATAACTCCGCCATCTGGCAACATTTATTTTGGTCTTTTTCTCCACTTCGGTCGAAATGACAAAAGATGTTTACTTTTTAAATAGGAGTTATCTATACATAATGACTGTTTAAAAAGTGGAAAATAAGAGCACAAGAAATACTTGATAGGTGGCGGAGTTATTTTTTTACCGTTACTAAGGGGGTTGATAATAAATAACTCCCTAGATGAAAACATTTTTATTAAAAAAATAGTTGTCTCAATCTTCCTCTTCAAAATCAAATTCCAACTGAATCCCCTCCCCAATATTCTCCTTTTCCAAATTAGAAACGGAGATGCCTAAAAGTCGAGCCGCTTCAAAATCCCCTTTATTTTGTTCCAGTAATTCATAAACCGTTTCCATCAACTTGTCTAAGTTACGAATTTCACTTTGGAAACTCTTACTTCTCGTAATTTGCTGAAAATCAGGTGTTTTAATCTTAATTGTCACCGTACGCCCGAAGTTTTGCATCTTTTTCATACAATCAAAAACGACCGTTGCAACATGTAACAACCGCTCTTTCATCTCCGCCAAATCTGAAATGTCTTCCGAAAAAGTACGCTCTGCCCCGATAGATTTACGAATGCGATTTGGATTGACTGGCCGCTTATCATCAGCCCGAACAATTCGATAATAATGTCGCCCCGCTTTCCCAAAATAGGTCACCAATTTAATCTCTGTCATCTTTTTCAAATCTGCGCCTCGGTGAATGCCCATTTTGTGCATTTTCTTCGCAGTCACTTTACCGATACCAAAGAATTTTTCAATTTTCAATTGTTCTAAAAAAGGAATGGCTTCATCGGGGGGAATGACTTTATAGCCATTGGGTTTGTTAATATCTGACGCAACTTTTGCCAAAAATTTATTAAAGGAAATACCTGCAGACGCGGTAAGGTTAGTGGTTTGATTAATACGGTATAAAATTTCTTGTGCAATCAAAGTCGCAGAAAGTGGTCCTTTTTTTGGCTCGGTTACATCCAAAAATGCTTCGTCTAAAGACAGTGGTTCAACCAAATCGGTATACTCCAAAAAAATAGCTCGAATCTGCTGCGACACTTCTTTATAAACATCAAAACGGTGCTTCACAAATATCAAGTCAGGACATTGTCGCTTCGCTGTAATGCTTGGCATTGCTGAGCGAACCCCATATTTTCGCGCCTCATAACTCGCTGATGCCACAACGCCACGCTTCGCCGAGCCGCCCACAGCCACAGGTTTTCCACGCAATTCTGGGAAATCCCGTTGCTCTACGGCTGCATAGAAAGCATCCATGTCAATGTGTATAATTTTCCGAGCAGTCAAGTCTTATTTTTACTTTTGTCATTCCGACGATTCTTTGTCATTCCGACCGAAGTGGAGGAATCTAGTATGATAATCACGCTAGATTCCTCCACTTCGGTCGGAATGACAAAAGCAATGGGAATAACAAATGAACGTTTATTTTTTTAATTCCAAGTGTTGTGGATGAATCGTTGGCTTCACTTTCGATGGCGTACCTTCAAAACGCTTGTGAATCACCACTCGCTCTTTCGGCGCAAACAACATCAACCACGGCTGGTCATCATAAATGATTTCTTGCAACTCTCCCATCATGGCATATCGTTTTTTGTTGTCCAAAGTTACGCGAATGTTATCAATTATTGCATCCGTTTCGTGCGTACCGAAGCCAGCGCGGTTAGAGCCGGCAGGCGTATCACTATCGGTGTGCCAGAGCTGCTTTGGGTCCATCGTTGCAAGTGGGTCAGCAGCACCTTGCATGCCCGCCATTTCAAAATCACGAGCAGGTAAGCGTTCTCGTAGAATGGAGCCAAAACTGATGTCTTCGGTCAAAATTTCGATGCCAACTTTTGCACCACTATTTTTCATTATTTCCGCAAAATTTTTAGAAAATAACGTTCCAGTGCTCAAATAAGTTAAGCTCATGTTCACTTTTTCTCCATCAATTTCTTTGTCTCGCACACCGTCATTATCCGTATCATTCCAACCCGCTTCGTCCAATAATGCTGCTGCTTTTTTCAAATCAAAAGGAATAGGCTGCAAATCTTTTCGATAATAAGGGGCTTCTGCTGGAAACGGCGAAGCAATTGCTTTTCCATAACCGCCATAAACTACTTCTACCAATTTATCAATTTCTAAGAGGTGCGCCAATGCCCGACGAACACGTTTATCCGCTAATTTTGGACTTTTTCTATTTAGAATAGTATAAAAGAAGTTGAAGGTCTCAGGATTGTAAAAATTATACTTTTTAGCGACTTCTTTATCCTCTTTCAAACTATTAAATAAGTTAGAATTGATAGAAGAAACAGCATCCAAAGCTTCATCCTTAATCGCGGCGATAACTGCATTGTCATCTCTGATAGGCATGAAAATAATGGTATCGGGCTTTGCTTCCAACATGCTATTTTGACTCGCCAACTTATCACCCCACCAATTTTCTTTTTTCGCTAAAACGATTTTTTGCTTGTCCACCCATTCCACAAATTTGTAAGGGCCGCAGCCAGAAACAATTTCTCGATTAAATTTGGGAGAAGTAAATTGCTTCGCAAACTCATCAATTTTCGGATTGTTTTTCGCCAATTGTTCTGCTTTCATAGGGTCCGTCAAATCAGGAATCGCAATGCCATCCATCAAACCAGTTGGGTCATAAATATGTTGTGGCATAATAATCATATTGCCCAAAGTAGCTTCCGCTAAAATGTATTTTTCACGCGTCAAAACGGTAAAACGCTTTGGGTTATCTGCATCTACCTGCACATCATAAATGTGTTCCAAATAAGGTGTAATCGCATCCGAAGGAACTTTTGGATTAAACAATGCTTTAATCGTAAACGCATAATCCGTACCTGTTACAGGCTTTCCATTATCCCAAACAGCCTCGTCCAATAGCTCAAAAGTAATGGCTTGACCCTCAATATTTCCTGAATGGGTTAGTGCTTTTACTTCTGGTAAAGATTTTATTAAAAAAGGAGTCATTTGGATGGTTTCAGGGTCAAAATCCATCAAATATGGAAAAATATACTCTAAAACAACAAATTCATAACCTGCCATATAAGCAGGATTCATGTATCGGGCATCAGATGGCAACCGAAAACGAACCGTATTGTCCTTGTGTTTATAATCAACTGTTTCTGATTGTGCAACTGTATTTTCTTTCGGGTCTGTTTTACAACTAAAACAAAAAATGGAGGTGACTAACAACAAGGTTAGCAGTTTTGAGATAAAGTTCATGATTTATTATTTATTTGAAAAATGTAATCAGTTAAAAAAGTAGCAGAGTCATCTATAATTTTCGATGGTTCAAAGATATTAAAGAATTTATAAAATTATAATATCAAAGCAATTTTACTTTTAAAAACATAATTGGACATCAACTGTTTCATAAAAAATAGAAGTCAGACTGCTTTTCTGCGAGAAGTCAGAAAATTAAACGTGTTCTTTCTGACTTCTGAAAACAAAATGGTCTGACTTCTAAAATACACTTTTTATGCAAACAGTACTCATCGCCGGCGGCACAGGATTAGTTGGAATGTATCTTAGCAAAGTGCTAAAATCTGAAGGATACGAAGTCATTCACCTGAGTCGAAAACAAAATCTCAACGCAAAATTTCCTGCTTATCAATGGGATTTGAAAGCTGGTACAATTGACGAAGAAGCCTTGGGAAAAGCGGATTTTATCATCAATTTGGCAGGTGCAGGCATCGCGGATGCTCGTTGGACAGCGTCGCGGAAAAAATTGATTATTGATAGTCGAGTCAATTCCACGTTATTGTTGAAAGATTATATCAAGAAAGGAATTGCTCAGCCTGAAGCGTATATCTCAGCTTCTGCCATTGGTTATTATGGCGATACGGGGGAAAAAGAGGTGGATGAAACGGCGTCTCCAAATCTAGGTGAATTCCTTTCCGACAGTACTGCTTTGTGGGAAAATGCCGTTGATGAGATTGCTAAAACCAATACTCGAACGGTTAAAATGCGCATTGGTATTGTGATGTCAACAAAAGGCGGAGCACTCGAAAAAATGTTGATTTCGTTTAACTTTTTACAAGCTGCTTATTTTGGCGATGGACAAATGTGGACCTCGTGGGTGCACATCGAAGACTTGTGTCGAATGTTTCAAATGGTAATGGAAAACGATTCTATGTCGGGTGTTTACAATGCTGCCGCACCAAATCCTGCCCGAAACAAAGACTTGATTAAAGGCATAAAAGAGGCGAAAAATAGCTGGGCAGTTTTGCTGCCTGTGCCTGCTTTTAGTTTAAAATTATTGATGGGAGAAATGTCAGAAGCTGTTTTGGGAAGCACTAAAGTGGCAGTAGAAAAGATACAAAAAGCTGGATTTAAATTTAAGTTTCCAGTATTAGTCCCCGCATTGAAGGATATTTTGAAAAGGAAAATATAGCATTCAATTAAGGAGGTTACTTAGTAACCTCCTTAATTTATACCATGAAATTTACTTCTGGAATACCTCAATCTCGTGATTCCGCACTACTAAATCTGTAAACTTTCCTTTAAATCGTGTTGCTTTCACAATGTGATTATCAATCCAGTGATAATTACCGCCACGAGGTTTGCCCATCAACATACCGTGATATTTGAAATCGTGCTTTGCCAACCATACTTCCGTTACTTTGCGGTGATCTTCTGTACGGGAGGTGAAAAAAGTAATGATATGTCCTTCTTCAAACCATTTATTGACAATCTTTTGTGCATCAGGGTAGGGGACAGCTGTCGCCATTCTTTCTGGTTCTTCATTGGGGATGTCATCGCAGATAGTTCCGTCTATATCAATCAAGAAGTTTTTGGTTTCTTCCGTTAAAACTGGGCTTAGTTTTTCCCCCTTTTCATTATAAATGTCCTCTAAATCGAAATTCGTCTCTTTCATAAAAAATATTTTTGATAATGCCATTATAGCGGCGACTTTAATCACTGCTACAATAGACTACCGGATTGAATTATGTTTATTTCTGTAGCTGCAAAATTATTCTTTTTTGTATAAAAAGACGGGTTAAAATTGTGTTGATTTACAGTTTTCAAGTTAAGTTTTCCTTAATTTTTTTCAAAAAAAGCAATAAATTGTTCATCTGGAAAATCAACAAATGATGATGCAGGAAAATATAAAATGGATAAATGGTATAGGGCAGGAGTACCTGTAAATGAAAGGCTTAAATGCGTCGAAATGCTCAATTAACCAAAATAAAAAGTGTATTCTGCGGTTACAGAATACACTTTTACGTTGTCAAACCAATATTTTAATTTTTCTGGAAAATCAGAAAAACAGTAATGACTTACGCCGACAAACCTGCGACGAAACGAGTCAATTTACTTTTAAGATTGGCTGCTTTATTATCATGCCAAGAGTTACGCTTTGCAAGGCGATCAACCATGCTGATAACTTTAGGCAAAAATTTTGCTGCTTCCTTCTCGTCTTCCATCTCTCTTAACTTTTGGATAGAGGTACGAGTCGTTTTTTTGTAATAACGGTTGCGAAGTCGTTTCTTTGCGTCCTGTCGGATTCTCTTCTTTGCTGATGCGTGATGCGCCATGCTATTAAAATTTTTATTGATTTAACATTGAAAAACGATGATACAATAGATTTAACTTGTTGTATCCTCCTTCTTATATCTTTGCTTTTTTCAAAGCGAGCGCGAAGATAGCAGTTTTTTTAAAAAAAATCTACCGAATCCTGTTTTTATTTTAAATACTGCTTAAATTATCGAAAAAACAGGTGTTTATACCCGATTTCTCTTATTTTTATGCGTAAAAAGCAATTGTCTCTTGAAATTTTTGTGAAAAAAGTAAGGCATTCTCTTTGTGAGAATGCCTCCTAAACTATAAACAAACAAAAAACATTAATTTGTCGGCTTTTAAATGGTCGTGTTTACAACAAAGAAACTTAAAAACGGTTTTTATAAATATGTCAAAAACAGAAAATAATAGCGGGAAACTTTTTTACTTCGCCTTATTCGGTATTGCAGTGTTTATTTTAGGGCAACTATTCCTGCGCGTCGGTAGAGGATTTATTTTCGTTCTACCCTTTATTATCGTAGCAGTTGGCGTATTTTTACTGGCTGCTTTTTATAAAAGGAAACGCAACGAAAGCATTTGGAAAAAGACCATTTCAGGAAAGATTGACGCGCAAATTAATTATTGTCAGAATCAAATTCGTGAAAATAACCTTCAAACAAAAACCATCGAATCCAATATTCAAGACCTCCGAAAACGCCTGCAAGTCAATCTCGAAATTCCAGAAAAAACGCGTTTGCAAACAGAAGCGTTAATCACTGCTTTTCAAAAACAAAAGGACCTCCGTCGGACTAAACTCGATTTTTTTCAATCGGCGATAAAAAAGCTGAAAATTATTCTTCACAATCATGAATTGCAAACGGAATTGGCAAAAAAGCAGGAAGCTTTAAAAGAATTGCAAAAGAACAATTACGACTCTATTTCTAATTTGGAAGAACTCAAATCAGATTTGGCTTATCAACAAACGTATGTCGAAACGATTGATGAATTGTCGCTTAGAATGTTGGAAACCAATAGTTTGGATAATGCAGAAGAGTTGACATTGGAGTTGAAGGAGATGACGAAGGAATTGCGAGAGTTGTAGCATGAAAAAGGAGCGTTGATTCTATTAAAATCAACGCTCCTTTTTAAGAATAAAGCTATTCAGTAATAAAGGTAATTCATCTTACTTCCCCGTCTTCTGATACGCACCCCAACTCGTCTTTTCATAATGTTTTCCTGTCGTAAACGTCAGCTCTTTCATCACGGCATCTGCTCCTTTGTAACCTGGAGAAATCATAATTCGGCGCATATCATCGGTCAAATAAACGAAGGCAGGGTAGCCCAATTTGCCATCCAATAACGACGCAGCGAGGCTATGCACTCCATTTCTACCACCTTCAACCCACTCAAAAGTATGGTCATTCCATTCAATTGCCTTTTTCATTTCCGCATTGAATTTAATCGCATGAAAATTTTCATTCAAATACTTCACCACCTCAGGATTGGTGAAGGCTTCCTTGTCCATTTTTTTACAATAGCCACACCAATTGGTATAAATATCTACCATGAATGGGCGTTTATCGGTCTTGTTTCGTTCCACCGCAGTATCCCAATCTACCCAGTTGACGGCTTTTGAGTCGTTCGTATTTGGTGCATTAGTTGCTGGTGCAAAAGCTGTAATCAAGCCTGTCAAGGCGATTAGCGAAAAGAAAAAGGCTATTTTTTTCATCTTTTTTAGATTTTTTATGTTCGGTTCGAGAAGTCAGGAGTTCCTCCGCCTTGTTTTAGAATGTCAGATTTGACACTTAAATGGTTAACGAAAACTTTCTTAAATTTGTAGAGGTAAAAATACCTCGTTAGTTCAATATTTATGGCAAAAATGTTGCCGTTAATGTTATTTTAACTTGCAAAAGTCGTTGTCCTAATGTGACGTAATTTTCTAAATTGCGTTTTATTATAGGTCAGAGAACCCAATTAGCTAATCAACTAAATCAACCAATACATGCGCAAAATAGTCGTTGCCCTCGGCGGTTCAAGTGGATCTATATACGCCAAAGTTTTATTTGATAAGTTGCAACAGTTGCAACAACAACTTCCTGTTACTGTAGGTGTCGTGATGAGTAAAAACGCTGCACTGAACTGGAAATTAGAGCTGGAAAATGAAAATCACCACGATTATCCTTTCGATTTTTATGAAAAGAACGACTTCATGGCGCCCTTTGCTTCGGGTTCGGCGAAGTATGATACGATGATTGTCTGTCCGTGCTCGATGGGTTTGTTGGCGCGGATTGCAACGGGATTTTCTAATGACTTGACTACGCGAGCGGCAGATGTGGTGCTAAAAGAACGGCGAAAATTGATACTTGTCACTCGCGAAACACCGCTGAGTTTGATACATATTAATAACATGAAAACGGTGACGGAAGCAGGTGGTATTATTTGTCCTGCGGTGCCATCGTTTTATAGTCAGCCGAAAACGTTTGAAGAATTGGCGGCGACGGTGGTGGATAGAGTGCTGGATTTGGCTGGGTTTGATTTGAAATCTTATAGATGGGGGGAATCCCAATGAGCAATTAGCAACGTACAATGAGCAATCCTATAATTGCTAATTGCTCATCGCTAATTGACCACAAATAATCCCGGTTGCGACCGCTGCATTTAAGGATTCTGCACCACCGTTTTGACCTTTAGGAATCGCAATTTTAAAAGTAGCTGCATTTTGTAATTCCTCTGAAATCCCCTTACTTTCATTGCCAATAATGACAATTCCATTCTTAGTAAAAGTCGTTTCAAAAATATTTTCACCACCCAAAACAGCAGCATACGTCGGTACATCTGGTACTTCATTTTTTAAGTCAAAAAAGGACTTTTGCAAAATTTTGACTCTTAAAAACGCACCCATCGACGACTGAATCACTTTAGGGTTTGACCAATCTACACAGCCTTTTGAACAAAAAACATACGCAAAGCCAAACCAATCTGCAATCCGCCAAATCGTTCCTAAATTGCCAGGGTCTTGAATATTGTCCAAATAAAGCGCGTACTGACCATAAAGTAATTCTTTTTGAAAATCAGCAGCAGGTTTTTCTACAACGACAAAGACTTGATTGGGCGTCGAAAGTGTAGAAATTTGCCTCAATTCTTTGTCTGAAACTTTATTAAATAAGTATTCTCGACCAGTCAACAGCTGCCGGTTTTGATTAAACCAATCTACTAAACCAAATATCTTTTTTACTGTAAAATATTCATTTTCAAGAACTTCTTGCACAATTTTTTCGCCTTCAACGGTGAAGACGTTGTGCTTGTCCCGAAATTTCTTCTGCGTTAAAGAACGGAGATATTTTTGTTGATTGATGGATAGCATGTTGATTATTTATTATTTTCTCAATCCCTAATTCTACTTTAAGGCTCTTGTGCTGTTTTACATCAACAGAGAGTTTGAGGGGCAAAACTGGGCTTAAGTGCAATTTTGCCCCTCAAACTTCCAGCCCGCCGACTTCGGCGGGGGAGAGAGACTTAAGGGAGAAAAATGTTTTTGTTTTTATTTAGCCTAATAAAACACCCGCTTCCTTCTTAATCGCCTGCAACGCTTTATCTAAGGTTGTAATTTCTTGCGAGTTGCTATAGTTTAATAAGAAATTTGAATATTCATCGCCGGGTGCTTTTGGTTCCAATTTTTCCGCTACACCATTAATGATATTGACAGTGTCATCTCGTGCAATTTTTACAATTTGCCACAACTGATCAGACACATAGACCTGTTGAGTAATGTTGTGCTCAAATTCTTGTTGAATGGCAATCAACATCGACAAACGCAGCAAACCCGCATTTTGGTTGTCAGATTTTAAGCGAAGTAACAAATTTGGAATAGAAATTCGCTCACAAAACAGGGACAAACGCTCATATGCCTGCAATTTTAACGGTGTCGTCGTGCTGCTATGCTTTTGTTGATACTCCAATCTTTTTATTTGATATTCTTTATTCAAAAACTGTTTCATCATAAAATAAACAGTCGCAAAAACCACCAAAGCAGGGATGGTCATCTTTAAAATTTCCAAAAAAACGGTCATATTTTAGTTATTGGTTGAATTAGTTAATTGATTATTGGTGCGCTGAGGTGATTACATTTTAATTAAAATTTGCGCTAAGTAACGGTAAAAAAATAACTCCGCCAACTACCAAGTATTTCTTTTGTCCTTATTTTCCACTTTTGAAACAGTCATTATGTAGAGATAATTCTTATTTAAAAAGTAAACATCTTTTGTCATTTCGACCGAAGTGGAGAAAAAGAACAAAATAAACGTTGTTAGTTGGCGGACTTAATTATTTTACCATTACTACGCGTTACTTAGAGCTTATTTGGAAATTTTATAGCCAAAAAATCTATTTTTCAGAATATAATTTTTTTTTCAATTAAATGATTCTTTTGGACAAACAACATTTGGGGTACATTTTTGATTGAATTAAAATAAATATACATTAAATAAAAATTGGAAATATGATTCTGTTTTGTATATTTTATTTGTCTCAGTCAAAATTATATTTCGTATTAACTTGTGTTTTGGTTGAAAATTTCCAAACAACTTCTTAAGTAAACGAATTTTCATTGAAACATCATTGATTTCTATTTTAAAAAATCATGTTCATACCAACGCCTTATAAACGAAGTAATTCAAAAAAGTTACAATTATTTATTCAATCTTCCAATCATTTTTATCATGCCTTTTCATGCACTTCGTGTCATTTATCTTAAGCCATGCCGTTTTTTTATCCTAAAAAAGTGTTAAAAGATGCAAAAAAATCAAGTTTAGTATGAGTATTTTAGACCTTTACGCGTTTAGAACTTATATAAAATGAGAAAGACTATTGCTTAAAAAATTACAAAAGAGAAACTGACTTATCGCACTTGTGTTTCTGAAAAACTATCAGAAATTATTCCAACGTATAAAAAATTAGAATACAAAACGACAAAACTTTCGTCGAAAAGAACGAATTAATCTATTGAGAAAAGGTTAGACAATTGGTTTTTTACCAGTTTGATAGCCCACCTATTGCATTTTTTTGAACATATATCCAAAAACGTACTTGAATGTTTGTCATTCGAGAATTAATTTTTATTGCTTTTTTGAAATTGAAAGGAGTATCACAAAATAATTTAAATAGCTCACTTATAGTTAGTTAACGAAATAATATAAACTGTGCTATTGATTTTAAATACAAAAAAGTAGAAAGTTAATTGTTGAATTATTCGAGTACAAAACTTTTTTTATGAAAATCCTATGGACTTTAAGTATTCAATTGCTTTTTGCAATTGCCACTTTTGCTGATGCCCCTAATGAAGCAAATTCGACTCAAATTAACCTCGATATGACGGGCGATAAAATGAGTTTTGATAATTTTTTCCACCTCCCCGCTTACAATAAATCTGACATCGAAGCGCGCTTAATGGATACCAAATGTTTGGTGAAGCCTCGATTCGATGCGGAAGTAGAAGCCTATCTTCGTAGCTATTTAACGTATGGTTATCGTGATGCTGAGCAAGTTCTGGGACGTACTGCCTTGTATTTTCCGATGATTGAGCATTATTTGACGGTAAATAATTTACCGCAAGAGTTGAAATTTTTGCCAATTATCGAATCCAGTTTGCGACCTTATGCCACCTCCACAGCAGGTGCGGCAGGCTTGTGGCAATTCATGCCTGGCACGGCAAAAGACAACGGTTTAGTAGTCAATCAAAACGTGGATGAACGCCGCGACCCCTACAAATCGACGCTTGCTGCCTTGAATTTACTATCTAATTTATACAATGAATACGGCACTTGGGAATTGGCTTTGGCTGCCTATAATTGCGGAAAAGGTAATGTCAATCGAGCTATTCGTAAGGCTGGTGGAAGCTATAATTACGCTAAAATAAGCCGATTTTTACCTCGTGAAACTCGTCAATATATCCCTCGGTTCATTGCTGCTTCGTACATGGCACAAAATTATTTTATTCATGGTTTGCAACCCACTTGGCCAGATTTTGACCGACAATGGACGCGAACGATGAAGGTTTTTAAATACACGACTTTTAAAAGAATCGTGGAGCGAACGGGGGTGACTTATCGAGTTTTGAAAGAGTTGAATCCAAGTTATCAACGTAATTTTATTCCTTCAAATAAGAGTGGTAATTACTTGATTTTGCCAGAAATGGCGATGGTTGCGTTTCAAAATTGGCAAAATGCGCAGAAGCCGACCAACCGTTTTGCTAAATATCCAGAAAAAGATTTTTACAAAAGCGAGTACACCATATTATCCGGTGATTCGATGGAAAAATTGGCGAATATGTATAATTGCTCGGTCTATCAAATCATGCAATGGAATGATTTGTCCTCGACAGAATTGTACTATCGGCAAGAGCTAACCTTGTTTCATAAGAAAGAGAAAGGGTGGGGACTGTTTAGAGCTTAAAAAGCGGTCAGAGGTCAGACCGCTAACACTGTCAGAAGTCAGAAAGAACAAATTTCAAATCTGACCTCTGACCATAAAATGGTCTGACTTCTTATTTTTTTTCGGTAGCTTTGGCGTGATTTTTAAACATATACGTCAGATGACTTATTTAGAAAAAATATACAATCTGGAAGACCCAAATCTCGTCTCTATCGTTGATGAGCTTTCTCTGTGGTCGTCCTATTTCGTTCGATTATTGCTGGATAATGTGGAGTTGCATCCCAATCTAAACGTCCTTGATGTGGGCTTTGGAACTGGCGTGCCGATATTTGAATTGGCGCAACGACTCGGTACAACTTGTCATGTGACAGGCATTGATTCATGGGCAGCAGCCGTCGAGCGCGCTAAATGGAAACAAGAAATCCATAGTATAAAAAATGTTACACTCGTAACGAGCGACGCGAAAGAAATGCCTTTTGAAGACGATTGTTTTGATATGATTGTCTCTAATTTGAGTTTAAATAACTTATCTGATTCTAAAAAATTATTGCAAGAATGTCACCGTGTTTTAAAAAAAGGTGGCAAGCTATATTTGACTACGAATACCGTTGGACATTACCGCGAGTTTTATGACGCTTACGAAACCGTGTTGAAAGCATTAAAGAAAAAGCACCTCTTACCCATTTTAAAAAAGCAAGAAAATCATCGTGGCAACCTCGAATCCATTCGCGAAAATCTCGAAAATGCCAAATTTTCCATTACCAAAATTTTAAAAGACCGCTTTCATTGGCGATACCTTAATGGTTCTGCTTTACTGAATCATTCCTTGACGATTTACGGATTTTTAGCCGGTTGGAGACAGATTTTAGAAGGAGAAGATGAAGCGATGATTTTTGAAAAAATAGAAGCGAAGTTGAATGAAATCGCGGAAGAGGATGGGGAATTGAAGATGTCAGTGCCGATGTTGTATTTGGAAGCGGTAAAATGAAAAAACGGTTGACGGCTCACGGAAATACGAGTTTATTTAAAGTATTCGTTTTCAAAATAGAAACCTGTTGATTTCAATTAATCAATTAATCAATTAATTTCATCAAAAACTCTTGTCTCACCGTGAGCCGTTTACCGTCGGCCGTCAACCGTTTTAAAAAAACACCACCAGCCAATAAGCCGGATCTTGTAAACCAATAAATTGGTTCGCTATCATTTATCTAGTTCCGCCGTCACCAGCGGAATCCATCTGCCTACCCCCCTTGATGTGCTGAAAAACAGCCCACTGCGCGAGCAGCGCAGCCCCAAAGGCTCAAGGTGTACATGGCATTGCAACCCACAAGGTTTGTCCGCCCCTCCGATTACTCGGAAACGCCGTGCGCTCTTACCGCACGTTTTCACCCTTACCAACTCTTCAATTAGCAATGAACAATGTGCAATGAACAATTAAAAAGCACGAATAATTTTTAAGATTCGATTTCCTAATTGCTCATTGCACATTGCTTATTGTTCATTAAAAAATGGCGGTTATTTTCTGCGACACTCTCTGTATCTTCGTTTTGAAATAAATCAAATCGAAAACCCCACTCGTTAAGTGGTGTGGTACTCTACGTTGTCCGGACTTTCCTCTCCCAAAACATTTTTTGGCAGCGATAGCGTAGCCGGTGGTGTATCTTTTTTAAATGTGCAATTAGCAATTAGCAATTTTGAAATCGAATATTTGAAATTATTCGGATTTCCTAATTGTTCATTGGACATTGTTCATTGCTAATTGTTTAATATTCCGCGTTACCTGGATAGCGAGGGAAAGCAATTACGTCACGGATATTCGTCATGCCCGTGATGAATTGCACCATTCGCTCGAAGCCCATACCGAAGCCCGCGTGGGGACAACCGCCAAACTTCCGTAAATCCAAGTACCATTGTAATTCTTCCTCTGCGTGTTCGCCCAATTCTGCTACGCGCTCTTGGAGTTTATCCAAGCGTTCTTCTCGTTGTGCGCCACCGATAACCTCGCCGATGTATGGAAACAAAATGTCCATTGCTGCGACTGTTGGGCCTTGTTCGTGTTCTGAAGGCTCGTTTTCGCGCATGTAAAATGCTTTGAACGACTTCGGATAATCTCGAACGACGACTGGCTTTTTAAACATTTTTTCAACTAAGAAACGTTCGTGTTCTGATTGTAAATCTGTTCCCCATTCGACTGGAAATTTAAATTTACCTTTTTTATAATGCTTAGAATTTTTCAACAAATAAATGGCCTCCGTATAAGTGATGCGCTCAAAATCGTTGTCCACTACAAATTTTAATTGCTCAATCAAGCCCATCGGACGGCGTTTATCTGCTGCCAATCCTTTTTCTGCATCCTTAATTCTTTGGTCTAAAAATGCTAAATCAGCAGGATAATTATCCAGAATATGGTTGATTAAATATTTGACAAAATCCTCTGCCAAATCCATATTGTCGTGAATGTCATAAAACGCAACTTCTGGTTCAATCATCCAAAATTCAGACAAGTGACGAGTCGTATGCGAGTTTTCTGCACGGAACGTCGGTCCAAAGGTATAAACTTTACCCAATGCCATCGCTGCGACTTCTCCTTGCAATTGTCCCGAAACAGTTAAGTTCGTCGCTTTTCCAAAGAAATCTTGACCAAAATCCACTGCACCATCCTCCGTTTTTGGTGGATTGGCAGGGTCTAAAGTTGTTACCCGAAACATTTCACCTGCGCCTTCCGCATCACTTCCCGTAATAATCGGCGTGTGCATCCAGTAGTAACCTTCTTTGTTAAAATATTGGTGAACGGCAAAAGCAATCGCGTGTCGAATTCGAAAAACGGCACTTCCGACGTTGGTTCGCATTCTAAAATGCGCTTTTTCCCGCAAATATTCCATCGTCATGCGCTTTGGTTGCAAAGCATATTCATCAGGATTATTCTCTCCTAAAATTTCAATTTTTTCAACTTGTACTTCATAATCTTGCCCTCTTGCCTCCGATTCTATCAATTTTCCAGTCACCGCAATACAAGCGTGAAAGTTGATTTTTTTCAAAATTTCTTCATCAAAATTTTCAAAATCAACTACACATTGTAGGCTATCAAAGCACGAGCCGTCATTCAATTGAATAAATCGGTTAGAACGATAGGCACGTACCCATCCTTTGACTAATATCTGCTCGCCGATTTTTGGCTCCGCTAAAATGCTTTTAATTTCAGTTCGTCTCATTATTTCTGGTATATAAGTGTATTAGTTTATTGGTGTAAAAAGGTGTTTAGGTGTTTCTGTTTTAAAGTGTTAATGGAAACAAAACTCGGACCTAAATCGGTGTTTTACATTTTTAAAACATCAACTTTTTTTCTTTATATTTAGTTCAAAATGAGTTTGAAAATCTGTGCTAAATGTTTTTGTGAAACCTAACTTTTCAATCGATTTCTAAACACATTAAAACACAAAAACTTAAACACATTTTACCTCAATCTCTTATCCCTATCAATCATCGTCTGCACTTGGTCAACTTTCAAGTTCTTTCCAATGATAATTCTATCTTTATTCAATAAATAAAGTTCTGGCGTCACATCCACAAAATACCTCGCGTAGATAGATTGATTAGTAGGGTCAAACACATTTGTCCACGCATCCATACCCGTTTTCTTAACATAATCGCGCCATTCTTTTTCATCTGTATCAATCGCGATACCATAAATATCAACTTCGTTCTTGTACGTTTTATAAAATTCCACCAATTTCGGTGACTCTTTCATACAGTGTTCACAAGTCGGATTGTACATATAAACGATGATATAATCCTTCTTCAAATCATAAATCGTCTTCAAACCGCCAGTATAGCTAGGTGCTTCCACTTCTGGTGCTTTTTGTCCCAACAAACTTTGCGCCATCTCATACGCCCGCATTTGCAAGCCTTGAACTTCCGCAGGCTGCGACCAAACCGCTCGTTCTTTCGTGAAATATTTTTGAATCATGTGCACATATACCGCCTGTGGATCCATTAAAGTTGATTCCTTCGGGTCGTATTGCATCGTAATCCAATTCGCAAAATACTTGAAATATTCTGGAGAATTCAAGGTTTTATCCACCAAGAAACTCGCAGCTTGCTTGATGCTATCCGGATGTTGCGGTGTCAATTCCTTGATGTATTTTGTTAATTTATTAGAAATCACAGGCGTATTCAATAAGCGTTCATCTAATAAATTAGTGCCATCCCAAAACGACATTCTATAATTATATACCCACGCAGCCGTATCTAAATAACCATTTGAATCTTCAAAATCCGAAATCTTCAAATCAGGATTTTGACCTGCACTTTTAAAAGCAGTAAAAAAGGAATTTGGATGTTTCTCAAAAACATCATTTAATGTATTTACGCGCGAATCAATCAAATCATTCCGTTCTTTCAGCAATTGCTTCATTTTTGGGTCGTCCTTTGACAATCCTTGTCGTGCTTTCGAATTGGCTGAAAACTTAGGTTGCAAACCCGCTTGAAATTGCAAGTTTTCGTACAACAATTGATTGTCTAAACTTCCGTCGATTTTCATTGCACCAACCAAATTATTCTTATTCGTCGTCATCGAAAACTGCTGGTCTGCATCAATCAACAATTGCAAATTCGATTGGTCAGGAAAAACAGCATACGCAAAACACGACCGATATGGTTCGGTATGTTCAAAAACCATTCGACCATTCGCGTCAATTACAGCAGAATCCAAGCGATAATTTTGACCCTGAAAAAAGCTAATTAAATAAGCCATTCCAGCGTTCAAATTTTCTACCTTGATTTCAATATTTGGGGCAGTTGCCTTTGGATTGTTCAATGGAATCAAATCAGGACTCGCGACAATACTGGAATTTGTGGCTAGTGTTGTCGCAGCTGAAGGGGGTGTTGTATTCGTCGCTGGTGTGGTATCACCGCCGCAGCTCAATAAAAACCCTGTACTTAGAAGTAAAATGAAAAAGTATCTCATTTTGATATATTTTGAAATTTATGTTATTCTTAATTTGTTACTCATTGATTGGTAATTCGTTGGGTTTAGTTCTTTAGAGTAAAATTTATGCCAAATACTGAAGTAACTCGGTTTTTTAAACCGAGAAGATTCTTTATCAAACCACCTCAATGATAGTTTTTCAAAATACCAAAAAAAGTGTCGGTTTGGAAAACCGAGTTACTGGAGCCTTAAATCATCTGCTCTGGTCGCACCCAAGCATCGAATTCCTCTGCCGTCAAATATCCCAATGCAACTGCCGCTGCTTTCAACGTCGATTCTTCTTTATATGCTTTTTTCGCAATTTCAGAAGCTTTATCGTAGCCAATATGCGTATTCAATGCCGTTACCAACATCAAAGAATTATTCAAATTTTCCGTAATTCGCTTTTTATTCACCTCAATTCCTTGAGCACAATTGGTATCAAAACTGCGACAAGCATCACCAATTAATCGAGCAGAATTCAAGAAATTGAAAATCATCATCGGCTTAAAAACATTCAGTTCGAAATGCCCCGTCATGCCACCAATATTGATAGCGACATCGTTTCCAATCACTTGTGCCATTGCCATTGTCAAAGCTTCCGATTGTGTCGGATTGACTTTACCTGGCATAATTGACGAGCCAGGTTCGTTGGCAGGAATGACCAATTCGCCGATGCCGCAACGTGGACCAGAAGCCAACATTCGTACATCATTTCCAATTTTCATTAAGGAGCAAGCGACCGTTTTCAATGCACCATGTGCTTCCACAATTGCGTCGTGCGCTGCCAATGCTTCAAATTTATTTTCTGCGGTCACGAATGGCAAACCTGTTAAATTCGCAATGTGTGCCGCTACGATTTCCGAGTATTTTGGAGGCGTATTCAAACCCGTTCCAACCGCCGTACCACCCAACGCCAACTCCGATAAGTGCGCCAATGTATTTTTAATTGCGCGAATACCGTGGTTGATTTGAGAGACATAACCCGACAATTCTTGTCCCACCGTGACAGGTGTTGCATCCATAAAGTGTGTCCGTCCAATCTTCACCACATCTATAAAGTCCTTAGATTTTGCTGCCAAAGTATCGCGCAAACCTTCCAAGCCTGGAATCGTGTTTTCCATCAACATTTGATACGCCGAAATGTGCATCGCTGTTGGGAAAGTATCGTTAGAAGACTGTGATTTATTAACATCATCATTTGGATGCAAGACTTTTTTAGCATCCATCAACGAACCACCTTGCAAAACATGTCCACGATTGGCAACCACTTCATTCACGTTCATATTCGACTGCGTACCGCTACCCGTTTGCCAAACGACTAGAGGAAATTGGTCGTCTAATTTCCCTTCCAAAATTTCATCACAAACCTTGCCTATCAATGCTGCTTTCTCTTCCGACAATCCTCCCGCATCTCTATTCGTAAATGCTGCTGCTTTTTTCAAAATAGCGAATGCCCGCACGACTTCAATTGGCATTTTTTCACCACCAATTTTAAAGTTTTCGATAGAACGTTGCGTTTGTGCTGCCCAATATTTATCTGCAGGCACGTCGATGTATCCAATGGAATCTTTTTCTTTTCTGAAAGACATAATTTAAGCTGTTTTAAATTAAAGTATTTGGCAGGTTGGTATTCAAATTTAAAAGTTTTGTAATGTTCCCCCGAAGCGGTGGGTTCAGCCCACCACTTCGGTTTTGCTTGGAAGTAAGGTACGAGGTGGGCTGAATCCACCGCGTACCTTAGAATAAAACCAAGATTAACTTTTGAAATAAGATATTAGTTTTAAACAAATTTTCATCAAAAACTAAAGACTAATTTGCCAAAGACCTTTAAAAGTCCGCAAAAGTAAAGTTTTTTAGGCGGTTTTCCGAAATTTCTTCAAACAGGGTTTTGCAATATTTAGAAGTCAGAGCACTTTACTGTCAGAAGGTAGATGGTATATTCGCTTTGAAAGACTGATTTTCAGACCCCTGATAATAAAGTGGTCTGACTCCTAATTCCTCTTGATAATATTCGAGATATAAATCGTACCTTTGCGCCCTTTTTTAACACAGAGGATTTAAAACTATATATAATTATTTTTTTTAATCCTTAAAACCCTATTTTTAAAAACGGGGTTAAACAACGAGGAAGATGACATTTGAAGATTTGAATTTGATAGCGCCGATTTTAAAAGCAGTTAAAGCAAAGGGATATACCGAGCCGACACCGATTCAGGAGAAGGCAATTCCATTAATTTTAAACGAACAAGATGTATTAGGCTGTGCGCAAACGGGAACAGGAAAGACCGCCGCTTTTGCCATTCCGATTATTCAATTGATTGAACAATTGGACGAGCCACAGAATGGGAGACGAGTACCAATTCGGGCATTAATCGTTACGCCAACCCGTGAATTAGCGATTCAAATAGAAGAAAATATCGACGCATATAGTCGGCATACAAGTATCCGTCAAGCGGTAGTTTTTGGTGGCGTAAGTCAGCATTCACAGGTGCAAAAATTGAAGCAAGGTGTAGATATTTTGGTGGCAACACCAGGTCGATTGTTGGATTTGATAAATCAAGGTTATGTTAGCTTGAGCCAGATAAAAATGTTCGTATTGGATGAGGCTGACCGAATGTTGGACATGGGTTTTATCAATGACATTCGCAAGTTGTTGAAGTTGTTGCCGAGTAAGCGACAGTCCTTGTTTTTCTCTGCGACGATGCCTGATAATATTGTGAAATTATCGAATCAGATTTTGAATAATCCGACGAAAGTAGAGGTAACGCCTGCTTCTTCGACGGCAGAAACGATTCAGCAATTTGTCTATTATACCAATCGGACATCGAAAGGTAGCTTGTTGTTACATGTTTTAGAAAGTCCAAAAATTGAGCAGGTTTTGGTTTTTTCGCGAACTAAACGTGGTGCAGATAGAGTGACGAAGAATTTGAAGAAATTTGGAATTACGGCTGCTGCAATTCATGGTGATAAAGCACAAAATCAGCGACAAAAAGCCTTGAAGCAATTCAAAGACGGGCAGCTTCGAGTGTTGGTGGCGACGGATATTGCGGCGCGAGGGATTGACATCAATCAATTGAAATTTGTTATCAATTACGACATTCCTAATTTGCCAGAAAGTTACGTTCACCGTATCGGTCGGTCAGGTCGGGCAGGGGAGGAAGGTATCGCGATTTCGTTATGCGAACCAGAAGAAAATATGTTCATTAGAGACATTGAAAAGTTGACGAAAAAGCGAATTCGAGTGATAAAAATCAATCCATTTCCACAAACGGAACGCCCAATGTCGGATGCGGAGAAAAAAGAATGGAATAAAGAAAAACAGCGACGAAAGCAGGAGTTTTTTGCGAATCGTAAGAAGAGTGGAGGAGGCTACGGAGGACGGCGATAAAACATTCAAGAAAGGCTGCAAAAATCATTCGATTCTTGCAGCCTTTTTTTGTTACGCTTTTTCCATTTTTACCACAATTGATTTACTCACCGGTGTCTCACTCTTCCTCGCAAATTCATTCACAGGAATCAACGGATTTGCCTCTGGAAAATACGTCCCAATACACCCACGTGGAATGTCATAAACGACGACCATAAAATGCGGTGCTTCTCGTTTCTCCCCTTCATACGTGCTACTCAAATCCACAAATCCCTCATTTTTAACACCAAATTCTTTCGCATCTTCTGCATTCATCAACACAACCCGTCGTCCATTTTTGATGCCTCGATAACGGTCATCTAAACCGTAAATTGTCGTATTAAACTGGTCATGACTTCGAATGGTCATCATTAAAAATTCATTCTTTTTTAGCTTATGAATTGTTCGTTTATTGATGGTGAAATTCGCCTTGCCGGTTGCTGTTTTAAAATCACCATCTCGCGCACCGTTTGGTAAATAAAAGCCACCCTCATTGCGTACTCTTTCATTATAATTATCAAAGCCTGGAATCGTTTTTTCGATGACATCCCGAATGCGGTCGTAGTCTTCAATTAAGTCCATCCAATCCACTTTGGAATGCTTCAAAGTTGCTGTCGCCAATTCTGCAACAATTGCAGGTTCACTTTTTAAATGAGTTGATGCTGGTTCTAAACCGCCATTTGATTGATGGACAATTCCCATTGAATTTTCTACGGTAACAAATTGATTACCAAATTCTTGGGTGTCAATTTCTGTTCGTCCGAGGCACGGTAAAATGATAGCCGTCTTTCCAGTTACCAAATGACTTCGATTGAGTTTCGTCGAGACTTGCACGGTCATTGAGCAATTTTGTAAAGCTTTTGCCGTGTACTCTGTATCAGGCGTGGCAGAGAGGAAGTTTCCGCCCATTGCAAAGAAAATTTTCGCCTTGCTTTCGCCCATTGCTTTGATGGCTTGGACGGTGTTGTAGCCGTGTTCCGTTGGAGGATTGAAATCGAAATTTTCCTTTAATTTTTTTGCAAAATCAGGTTTTAAAATCTCCCAAATTCCCATCGTTCGGTCGCCTTGCACATTGCTATGCCCGCGCACTGGACAAGTACCTGCGCCGGGTTTTCCGATACTACCTTTTAGCAATAATAAATTGACGACTTCGCGGATATTATCCACGCCATTTTTATGTTGCGTCAAGCCCATGGCCCAGCAGATGATGATTTTCTTTTTTCGAGCAATTAAATCCGCCGCTTTTTGAATCTCTTTTTTTGAAACACCGCTTGCCGCAATCAATTCTTCTAAATTCTCTTTTTCTAAATCTATTAAAAAATCGTCAATGTCTTTTGTACTGTTTTTAATAAAATCATGGTCAAAAACGCTTCCTGGTTTGGCATTTTCAGCAGTAACCATCATTTTTAAAATGGCTTTTAATAAAGCAACATCTTCGTTAATTTTTACCTGTAAATACAAGTCCGTCAACGTCGTTCCACCAAACAACATATCTTTTGGATGCTGCGGATGTTTGAACTTTATTAGCCCCGTTTCTTTCAAAGGATTGATGGAAATAATCTTCGCGCCCGCTTTTTTTGCCTTCTGCAATGCTGACAACATTCGAGGGTGATTCGTCCCTGGATTTTGACCAATAACGATGATTAAATCGGTTATATAAAAATCCTCCAAACGCACTGACCCTTTACCAATTCCAACCGTTTCCGAAAGGGCAACACCGCTGGATTCGTGACACATATTTGAGCAATCGGGCATGTTATTCGTGCCGTATTGACGAACAAATAACTGGTATAAAAATGCCGCTTCATTGCTCGTTCGACCAGAAGTATAAAAAATGGCTTCATTCGGCGAAGCCAACCCATTTAATTCTTTGGCAATGATTGAAAAAGCATCTTCCCAACTGATTTTTTCATAATGAGAACTGCCTTCTTTCAAAATCATCGGATGCGTCAAACGCCCACTTTTCCCAATTTTGTAATCTGACCAATGGGACATTTCTTCGATGCTGTGTTGTTGGAAAAAATCAGGAGTGACCCGTTCTGCAGTCGTTTCTTCGGCTACGGCTTTGACTCCATTTTCACAATATTCGCCGAGCGCAGAACGGTCTTTGGCATCGTCGGGGTCGGGCCACGCACAGCCTGGACAGTCATAGCCATTGACTTGATTGAGGGAAAATAAAGACTTGCTACAATTGGTGGCATTGCCTTCGCGAGCGATGTGTTTGAAAGAAGAAGTTAGTGCTGCTGCCCCTGCAGCAACGGTTTCGGGCTTGGATAAGATAATTTCTTCGTTTTCAATCGGGGGTGTTACGAGTATATTCTTTTTCATAATTTGGTGGTGAACTTGTTTTTAAAGTGAAAACTGAGAACAAAATCTCTCTTTCAAAAATCGTACTTTACTAAGTAATGCGTAGTAATTAATCAGGTAAAATTTTTAGACAAGGTTTTTTCGATAGTTTTCTTTTAAAAAAAAGGCTTGAATAATCCTTTTATTGAAGTCTTTTTTTAAAGAAAACTATCGAAAAAAAGATGTTTAAAAATTACCTACTTACGTGTTACTTAATACCGTGTAACAAAATTTTTTATGTATTTTGACAAAGGGAGTTTGAGGGATAAAAGTGGTTTGCAAAAATCGCTTTTATCCTTCAAAAATCCCATCCGCCTCGCCGCAGGCGAGGCGCACTGTTTTTTTGAAGCTCGAAAATCTTGCTATTTTCTCGTTTCTTAAAAATTAAATTAACTTTTGTCACAGTGTACTAAGTACGTAACACTATTTATTGGGGTAATTTGAAAACATCTTTATTCCGCTATTTTCCTCTTAAAAATAGTTCCGTGATGTAGACCATGCAACGATTTTTAAAAGAAAACTATCGAAAAAATCTTGCTTTCAAATTTTACCCCAATAAATAATGTTACGTACTTAAGTAACGGTAAAAAAATAACTCCGCCAACTACCAAGTATTTCTTTTGTCCTTATTTTCCACTTTTGAAACAGTCATTATGTATAGATAATTCCTATTTAAAAAGTAAACATCTTTTGTCATTTCGACCGAAGTGGAGAAAAAGAACAAAATAAACGTTGTTAGTTGGCGGACTTATTATTTTACCCTTAACTAAGAGCGAAATTAGTGTTTTTTATCAAAATTAGCTTTTTAAAATAGTCGTTCCGTATCTATTTCTGTTCTTTTCTTCATCATTCTCCTTAAAATTTATACATTTGTCAAGTTTTTAAAACTAACCAAATTGTAAAATCGCCCTGCTTACCACAGGCAAAAACATATATAAATGTCTCATAATTTTTCTGATATTGAAATTGCTCAGGCAGCAACCATGCGCCATATCAAAACCATTGCTGCCAAGTTAAGCATTGAGGAAGATGATTTGGAAATGTATGGAAAATACAAAGCCAAATTGCCGCTGAATTTTTTGAATGAAACCCAAATTGCGGAAGGTAATCTTGTATTGGTAACGGCAATGACGCCAACGCCTGCAGGTGAAGGAAAAACTACAACTTCTATTGGATTGACCGAAGGTTTGAATAAAATTGGGAAGCAAACAACTGTAGTTTTACGTGAACCTTCCTTGGGTCCTGTTTTTGGAATCAAAGGTGGTGCAGCAGGCGGCGGCTATGCGCAAGTTGTGCCGATGGAAGATATTAATTTGCATTTTACAGGTGATTTTTCGGCGATAGAAAAGGCGAATAATTTGCTGTCGGCCTTGATTGATAATAACATTCAAAACAAAAATCACAATCTAAATATCGACCCACGAACCATCGTTTGGAAACGGGTGATGGACATGAACGACCGTGCGTTGCGGGACATTACGATTGGTCTGGGAGGGACTGGAAATGGGATTCCGCGACAAGATAGTTTCAATATTACGCCAGCTTCTGAGGTGATGGCGATTTTGTGCATGTCCGAAAGTTTTGCGGACTTGAAAGCGCGATTGGGTAATATTTTTATTGGTTATACTTTTACAAAAGAACCGATTTTTGCGAGAGATTTGAAGGCAGAAAATGCAATGGCAATTTTGTTGAAAGACGCAATCATGCCGAATTTAGTGCAAACTCTGGAAGGCAATCCTGCCATTATTCACGGTGGACCATTTGCGAATATCGCGCAAGGAACGAATACGATTATTGCGACTAAAATGGGACTTTCCTTGTCTGATTATGTGGTGACGGAAGCGGGTTTTGGTGCAGATTTAGGGGCAGAGAAGTTTTTGAATATCAAATGCGTTTCGGGTGGATTAAGTCCAAAGGCATTGGTGTTGGTGGCCACGATTCGGGCATTGCGGCATCATGGTGGTGCGAAAAAAGAGGAGTACAATACGCCGAATTTAGAACGGGTAATGGAAGGTTTTGCTAACTTGGAAAAGCACATTGAAAATTGTAAAAAATTTGGATTGAATCCAGTTGTTGCTATCAATGCCTTTCCGTCAGACACTACTGAAGAAGTCGAATTTATTCAGAAGAAATGTGCAGAACTGGGTGTGAAAGCAGTTGTTGCACGAGGTTGGGCAGATGGTGGAGACGGGATGACGGATTTGGCGAAAGCCGTGGTTGTAGAAGTTGAAACAGGTAAAAATAAATTCAAAGCGCTTTACGATTGGTCCTTGCCGATTACAGAAAAAATTGAAATTATTGCGAAAGAAATTTATGGCGCGGATGGCGTAGAATATGCGAGTCAAGCCAAGATTGATTTGCGAAAAATTGAAGCATTAGGCTTAAGCAGCTTGCCTATTTGTATGGCAAAAACGCAAAAATCCTTTTCTGATAATGCGAAGTTATTGGGACGACCGACGGGTTTTACGGTTGGGATTCGAGAGTTTGAATATGCGGTAGGTGCAGGATTTATCATTCCAATTTTAGGGAAAATGATGCGGATGCCGGGCTTGCCGAGTGTGCCTGCGAGTGAGGGAATGTCGATTGATGATAATGGGGTGATTTCTGGCTTGTCGTAGATTTTTTTTTGTAAAATGGATTCAATTTTTAGAAATAATGTTCAAAATATTATAACGAAAATTTTAAAAATCCTGAAAGGATTAAATATGAATAACCACGGATGAAATCCATGGTATTGAACGTGCGAAAACGTAACTCTGAAGGAGTTGAATGTCAATTATATTCAATCCCTTCAGAATTTTTGCGCTTTATCAAATGTCCCTGAATTGCATTTGGGGCTATTCATATTCATCCACTTCGTGGATAGGTAATGAGTGCAAAACCTTCAATTTTTAGGTGCTTTGACAAATGCCGTGAAATCTAAATTTGTTAGTAAGAAGTACCCGCTACTACAGGCTTGCAATCACGAGACTTATCAAAGAATCGCATTTTTAAACAAAAATGGCGCGAAAACATTTAGTTTTCACGCCCTTTTTTTATAAATTAATATTACCAATTGGCAATATTAATTTAGTTCTTATTAAACTTTTTAGAAGCTACTGTCTTGCCATTTGCTGACAAGTTCACGAAATAAATACCAGAAGCCAAGTCTGCAACATTTACATTAAAAGTAGTTGCTGTATTAACTGCTTGCACAGCGACAACTTTACCTAAAATGTTAACGATAGTCGCTTGGTCAACGTTTTTATCAATTGCTGACAAATCAATCGTCAACGAAGCTGTTACTGGATTTGGGAAAAGGTCAATCAATGCCGCAGTTTGTATTGCTTCACTAACGTTACTTGGATTGTTTGGATTATCCAAAGTGATGACGGTGTTGATGGCGTCTTTAATAGTAGAAAGCGAAGTTGCATTGTATACATCGTGTGTGATTTCATAATCACTTGGACGGATAATACCTACTGTTGGGAAACCAAGTGGTGCGTAAATGCTCAAATCTAAAGACAATGGTGCGCTTTCGTTCATGATTGGGTAAGTAGAATCACCAATCCAGTCACCCATGGTATTGCTACCGGTACCGTTCAAATCGTCAGCGTTTGTACCACGGTCTCCTTCATAAAACATTACTCTAACTTGACCCGTACCATCTGGACCATACGCATCATGCAAATCTTGCAAGTAATGTCCTTGGTGGAAAGTCCAACATGGAGGGCACCAAGTTGCAGAAATATCCAAAACAACAATTTTACCAGCGTCCAAGTGCTCAATAGTTCGTGGTAAACTCAAGCCCTATTAAGGTTGATTTTACCAAGATTAATGATTTTATTTCTGATAGCTTTAATTTTTGGCTGGTGTGGGTCAATCCCACACTCGGTAATAATTAAATCTACGATGTGTTCCTTGAAATATTGGACTTTAATATCTGCCATAGAAAATGGTTTTCGTTGTTCTATTGGTTGAGTCAAATTGTAAATTGCTTTAACCAAAGACACTGTTGTTAAAGCAGTATTAAAATGGAAATGCAATTTTGAATTTGATGGCTTTTTATTTTGCCATCTTTGTCATAAAGATGCTTAACTGCAACTCCAAGCATTCTTTTAAGGGACGGAGAGTACAAGGTTGCTTCGTAAATACAAAAATCTTCTTCTTTCACACAGCAAGTAAAATAGGTCTCTTCTAATTCTCGAATACTTACCTGCCCCAAGTACTTTGTCTTCGCTCCTTTTCTTCTTGGATGTGGTCCA
>JBLHWU010000020.1:0-39947 GCA_047629355.1 Saprospiraceae bacterium
TGCAGTTCCAGCACATTTAATTTAAATTCTGCATCGTATCTACGACGTTTCTGAGTTGTTTTTTTTCCTTTCATAAGGACACAAAGTTAAGATAGTTTCGTGTCCTGATTTATTAACACATCTCAAACAAGCACACCCGCATTGCCCCAGGCAATGCGCACTGTATTTTTTGAAGCTCGAAAATCTTACGATTCTCTCGCTTCTTAAACTTTAAACAAACTTATTTTACAGCGTATTAGGCAATAACAACTAAGAAATTAAACATTTTAGGCTAGCCCTTTTCCATCCTAAGAAATCCTAAAAAATGGACCATAATACCAACTATGCTTAATTTTTTAAAATCTCTTAGAATAAAAAATGGCTAGCCTAAAACATCCAATTTATTAATTGTAATTGCCTTATACTAAATAATTTTCAATACCTTTACAAATCAACACAGTATACTCCATTTTATAAAAATCCCCAATTAAGCATTTCACTTTTCCGAAAGAAACTCCATAATCTATCCGCTAATTTTTTAACTGAAAAGATAAACATGTACAAAAACTACTTTTCGGCTATGCTCATAGCCTTTATGCTTATTTTCACATCCACCAGTTTAGCACAATTGCCCGCTAATTGTAATGGTTCTTCCGCTCCACGTTTAATCATTGCGGGAGATAGTTGGGCACAGTATATGGTGGATGATAATACGCATAACAAGGTCTTAGATATGTTTGGTCATGCAGATAAAACGTCGCTTGGTAACACTTCAACTTACGCGGTGTCGGGTAGTGAAGCAAGAGAATGGGCAGACCCAAATTTTCCTTATTTACAGAATTTGCAAACAGCAATCACGAACAACCCTAGCCTTGAATGGGTAATGTTGAGTATTGGTGGCAATGACATTTTAGCAGCTAAATCTGGTGGTGGCTGGTATAAAGATATGGATTTGGATGTAGCAGGGTCAGAAGCAGCCTTGTTTAATACGATTCAGACCGATACAGAGACCATTATGGCTGGAATTTGGGCAATCAATCCAAGTGTGAAAATCATGATTAGCGGCTATGATTTTCCAAATTTCAACGTTGCCTTTGGTACTTGCTGGATATATGCTTGTCCAAAACGAGAAGATTTGAGTCGCGACCCCGATAATGACCTCATTACAGATGTCGAAATTAGTACCATGATGGAAACCGTTGAAGGCATTCGTAAAGAAATGGCTGATGCGGATGACAATACCAATAATCGAATTTTTTATGATAATGGAATGGGCTTAATGCACCATTATTACGGATATGACGATGGAGGAGGATATCCAGATATTGAACCCGGCGCTACGAATGAACCGCAAGCCGTCAGCCCTTATGCTTCTGGAGGCAGCCCTACTACACCAACAGATAGAGGTAATTTCCGCTTGAGTCCAGACCCCATACATTTAAGTTCAGCAGGCTATGAGTATAAAATTAAAAATCAAATGGGCAACCTGATTTTTGAAACTATACGAAAAAATACGAATGATGATTTTGCCACGTTTTTTTCTGACGGTGCAGTAGATGGATATGTCGATATCGAAACCAATGCCATCAATGGAAGTGGTCTAAGAATGGGAGATGAAGGTATTTCTTGTTGTTCGGGTGGGTCAGATAATAATTATAGAAGCATTTTGTCTTTTAACACGAGTTCGCTACCCAATAATGCTCAGGTGACCGGAGCGAGTATTTATATGATTAGAAGTAGTGCGGATGATAATCCTTTTGAACGGAATGATAAAACACCTGTTTTAGATATTAAAAATGGGAATTTTGGCACAAGTACTGCATTGGAAGTTGCTGATGGAGCAGCCGCAGCGAGTGCGACCGATATTGGCTGCTTTCATGGTACGGGTGAAGAAAACAAATTTGCGATACGGATAGACGTGGACGCTGCGGGACTTACCCATATTAATACCAGTGGCGTGACCCAATTTCGAGCCTATATTCAAGAGGAGGATTGGTCCAATGAGTACATTAGTTTTTATGATGGTGGTGGTGCAGCTACTGCTCTGCCATTGGATGTTCAAATAGCTCAATATAAACCAAAATATGCTTTCAGAACGGTAAAAAAAGTACTCAATGCAGATAGTACTTATACGGAAATTGAAATCGAACGAGGACCAGAAGTAACCCCAAGAGAAGGCTATGTCTTGGAAGAGCAATTGGTTGAAATTCGGGAAGAAGACAATGGCGATGTGATGGAATTCTTTGTAATAGCAGCCCCTATAGAGCATGAAGGTTTACCTAAAATGATGGCAGAAAACGGTGCACCAGCACTGGGACGCGCACCATTTTTGGATGTTTCTTTCATTATCGTTTTACCGGTTGAATTGGTTGACTTTTATGTTGAAAAACGTGCAGAAATGGCTTTTTTAACTTGGGAAACGGCGATGGAATTAAACAGTTCTGGCTTTTTCGTCGAACAGTCGACCAATCAAAAAAATTGGCAAGAAATCGGTTTCATCGCAGCTGAAGGGGATAGTGAAATAGTCAATTATTATGATTTTATTCATAAAAATCCTATTTTGGGCGACAATTATTATCGTTTGAAAATGACGGACAATGATGGCACTTCGGAGTATTCTGAAATTCGTCATTTGAACTTTAGAAATAACGCAGCTGTTGTCAATATTTTCCCAAATCCATTCAAAGAAACGTTGTCGTTTGAAGCTGATTTTGCGAAAGCTGGTTATGCTGAAATTCAACTGGTAGATGTAGTTGGAAGAATCGTTTATACACAACAACTTGACGTTGACAATGGCTTGCAAACTTATACTTTGAATGCCTTGCCTGCATTGGTGAAGGGTAATTATTTGTTGCAGATTGTTGGGGGTAGTCAGGTTTTTGTTGGGAAGGTGGCGAAGCAGTAGGTGGGATATTTTCAAGTATAAGAGGTTCATAGAATCATAATTTCGCCTCCTTAAAAAAGCAAAAATTGAAGCTACTAATATTCATATTTGGAATATTAATCTTTGGATGTAACTCACCTGAAAATGAGTTAGCAAATAACAAATCCAAAGACGTAGTTCAACAACAAATAGAAAATAAATTAACAGAAACGGAGCTTCGAAATGGCGATTTGATTTTTCATACTTCAAGATCAAATTAAAGTAAAGCAATTCAAATAGCGACAAAATAAAAATATTCACATATGGGAATAATTTACCGAGAAGGAAACGATTTTTTTGTTTATGAGGCAGTCCAGCCTGTCAAAATCACGAAATTGAATACTTGGATAAATCGAGGAGAAAATAGCAATTATGTTGTCAAAAGATTAAAGAATAGTGATGAGGTTTTAAATCTTAAAGGAGTAGAAAAAATGAAATCAATTGGTAAAAAATATTTAGGCAAAGATTATGACTTACGATTTGAATGGTCAGATAATAAAATCTATTGTTCAGAATTAGTTTGGAAAATTTATAAAGAAGCCTTCAATATTGAAATTGGAAAACTGGAAAGAATTAGAGATTTTGACTTATCAGATAAAACAGTTCAAAACAAAATAAAGGAGAGATATGGAAATAGAATACCGACAGATGAATTGATAATTACTCCAGATAGAATGTTCAATGCGAAAAATCTGATCACGATAAAGGAAAAATAAGGCACAACCAAGCATCTATTTTCATCATTCCCCACACACTAAAAACAAAAAATAATGAAAGAAATTCTCCTAATCCTAATGGCAATTTTCTACATTGCCACAGGCTATATGCACTTCAAAAAACCTTGGTTCTTTTATAAAATCACACCAGAACCCTTAAAAAAATGGCAAAAACCGATTAACATCATCGTTGGTGTTGCGGAGATTTTAGGAGGAATTGGTTTACTGATTCCTATGACACAATCAGCAGCGGCTTGGGGCATTATCCTTTTATTACTTGCCGTTTTTCCCGCCAATATTTATATGTTGACGAATAAGAAAGCAAGCATGGGGATGCAATCTTGGAAGTTGTGGTTGCGATTGCCGATTCAGTTTCTGTTAATCGCTTGGGCGTATTGGTATGTTTGACGGGTTACGATTAGTGGGCTAATGGAAATACATCATTTGCTAGACCCATACATTTAGCAAATTGCGCTAAATCAACGCCTGTTTCGATTTTTTCTTTGGCAAAATAATAGACCATATTTTCGGTGGCCATATTTCCAGTCAAATCATCTTTTGCCATTGGGCAGCCACCAAATCCTTTAATCGCACCATCATAACGACGGCAACCACTTTCGTAAGCAGCGGCAATTTTCTCTTGCCAATTGTGCGGCTGTGTGTGCAAATGTGCGCCAATTTCAATGCCTTTTGCTTCGTAATGCGGTATTAGGTTTGAAAATAAATACGAAATGCTGTCTGGATTCGATACCCCAATCGTATCGGACAATTGCAAAATCTTAATGCCCATATCGACTAAAACATCCGCCCATTTTTGGACAATTTCCACATTCCAAGGGTCGCCATAAGGATTGCCAAAGCCCATTGAAATATAGACCAACATGGTTTTATTGTGCTTCAAACAAAGATTCTGAATTTGTTCTACCCGTTCAAGTGATTCCTCGATAGTAGCGTGGGTATTTCTTAATTGAAAGGTTTCAGAAATGGAAAATGGGTAGCCTAAAACACCGATTTCTTCAAATTGCACCGCATCGTCTGCCCCCCGTTTATTCGCAACAATCGCCAACAAATCAGTATCTGTATTACTCAAATCCAATTGATTCAAGACTGCCGCGGTATCGCGCATTTGAGGAATGGCCTTCGGCGACACGAAGCTACCAAAGTCAAGTGTATCGAAGCCACATTGCAACAATTCATTGATGTACGCCGCTTTCGTTTTGGTCGGAATAAATTCTTTCAGTCCCTGCATCGCATCGCGCGGGCATTCGATAATTTTCATAGATTGTTTTGATTTGAGCCAGAATTCTCAAATGTAAACAGGTTTTTAATAAGATTGTTAAATTTGGGAAAGAAAATTTTGAATGTCTTTTAAAACCATTCATTATCACTACCCCACCCTTGTACCCCACGCCGTAATCACCTTTTCGGATGTGCCATATCCGCCGCCTCCACTTTCGCCACTCGAAATTCCACCCGTCGATTCATGAAATTTTCACCCGTGATTGAAGGCACTAATTCTTCATCATCTTCATAATATTGCAAAATCAATTGCTCGCGTGGAATACCGTGCGCGCCAACCAAAAATTCTACCACCGCCTTAGCACGATTGTAAGAAAGCACCGAATTGTAAAAATCAGAAGCTGTCTTGTCGGTATAACCTAAAACCACAAATTTAAATCCCGGATTAGCAGCAATAACCTTCGCGACATTCGCGACATTGCCATAATCTGCATATCGCATTTGATAATTGTCAATGTCAAAATGCACAATCGGTAAAATCCAATTAATGAGTTCGATTTTTGAATCAAAATCTTTATCAGGTGCCTCCGTTTGTGCTTTGAGTTCTTCTTTCAGCATTTTTTCCACATCTTCTTCCGTTGTGAATTTTAGTTTAGGGTCATTATTTCGACCAAATTCATCGACCGAATAACCTGGAATAGAATACGGTTCTTTATCTTGATAATCTGCAAAACCATCGCCGTCGCTATCCAAAGTTCGACCCTTGGTATCCACCGGCGCATTTAATGGCGTGCCTAATTCTTCATCAACCATGTCCAAAACACCATCTTTATCATTGTCAGTTGGGTCAAATTGTGGTCGGTCTTTCAAGGTCTGAATATCTCGCATTACCGCATTCATCGCATTAATCCAATAAAGTGGTTCAAGAATATCATTGCCGTGTCCAATGTTAAAATTCAAGCGAACATTCGTATAATTTATCATATCCCGCACCTCTCGATCAACACCATCAATCAAATCTGATTTACTGCCAATCGGAACAATAAAGTTCGTTTCAATCCCAATATTCAAACCATCCGATACTCGATAAGCAATACCAATCCCCGATTCGATTTGCTTCATTATTGACCAATCTTGTTCCACAACCAACGAATACGTACGCGGCAACGCATCTACTCGAAACCGAGTAAAACCCAGACCTCCAAACAAATAAGGATTAAATTTTCGAATCTTCCCCCCATCCCATTTCAGATTATTAATCGACACTAATAGCTGTGCTGCACCAGATTGAAAATCAGTAATATATGCGCCATTATTCTCATCGTCGCCTTTAGATTGTCCAACTCTACCATCTAACCGAATCGAAAAAACGTAATCAATCGCATGACGAAGATGTACCCCCGCGGCCCAAGTAGGTTGCACTTTTACATCGCCATAAGTCACCAATGTACCAGCGTGTAAACCCAATTCGAATTGATGCTTTGGCGGAGGTGTATTATAAATCATTTTCAAAATTTCAGCAGAAGAATTATTGTCAAAATCAAAGATAGCCCTTTTTTGAGCAAATGAATTAATCGGAAAGAGAAGTAAAATGATGAATGTCCATTTCATAAAAATATGTTTCAGTATTTTGTACTTTTAAGTTTTTAGGCTTTAAGTAATAGAAGTTTAGTTGAATTTAAAAAAAGAGGGATTTGAGTATGACAAATAATTTTGTACAAAACTATTTATCATGCTCAATAACTCCACGCGCACTAGCTCAGACAATGCGTGCGGAGTTATTGAAGCAAGAAAATTTGTAATTTCCTCACTCTAATAAAATTAAAAAAACTTTTGCTGCGACGTGTTAAATAACAATGGGCTTCAATTAATTTTTTAAATTAATTTCTAAATATCTTTATAAAATATAGTACACTGCCCTTTCAATTATTTTCTATGAAAAAGGTAATTTTAACAGTAGGATTTGCGTTAACTTTTTTGGCTTGTAAACACAAAGATAATCCAAAAATTTTTAATGTCCAACCCTTATCTCAAACAGGCGTCAATTTCACCAACCAACTCCCCGAAACGGAGGACTGGAACATCATCGAATATCTTTACTTTTACAACGGTGGCGGCGTAGCAATTGGCGATATCAACAATGATGGACTTCCTGACTTGGCATTTACAGCCAATCAGCAACCCAATAAAATATACCTTAATAAAAACAATTTTGAATTTCAAGATATTACCGAAAAATCCAATTTTATTGGAAATTCGGGTAAAAATGCTTGGAAAACAGGGATTTCAATGGTCGATGTCAATGCCGATGGTTGGCTGGATATTTACGTTTGCCAAGTTGGAAAGTACAAACAAATAGAGGGTCGAAATGAGTTGTACATTAATCAACAAGACGATACTTTTCAAGAAATGGCGGCAGATTTTGGCTTAGATTTTCAAGGATTTTCGCAGCAAGCGGCTTGGTTAGATTATGACCAAGATGGAGATATTGATATGTATTTGTTGAACCATTCCGTACATTCGGCAGAATCCTTTACGATGGCAGAAAAACGACAAAAGCGCGACCCAATGGCGGGCGATGTCCTATTTAGAAATGACGATGGAAAATTTGTGGATGTCAGCGAATCCGCAGGAATTTATGGTGGTGCAATGGGTTTTGGCTTGGGCGTTTCAGTCGGTGATTTGGATAACAATGGTTATCCAGATATTTATGTTTCCAATGATTTTCATGAGAATGATTACCTCTATTTGAACAATGGCGACGGCACTTTTACCGAAAGTATCAAAGAAACAATGGGCCATTCCAGTACTTTTTCGATGGGCTGC
Source organism: Saprospiraceae bacterium (assembly GCA_047629355.1). Classification (GTDB taxonomy): domain Bacteria; phylum Bacteroidota; class Bacteroidia; order Chitinophagales; family Saprospiraceae; genus CAYUNA01. The sequence goes on from JBLHWU010000020.1 coordinate 7,684, forward strand.
GACATCGCTGACGTCAACAACGACGGTCTATTGGATGTACTCACGGTTGATATGCGTCCTGCTACTGAAGCAGTATTGAAAAAATCGGCAGGCATTGATGCGCACAATTTATATTTTTCAAAATTGGACTTTGGCTATCTTCCTCAATATCCGCGAAATATGCTGCACTTAAATCGAGGCGTGGTGGATTCGTTACCGTTTTTCTCGGAAGTTGCGCCGATGATGGATTTGAATTTAGATGATGAAACTGCAGATTTGACTTCCACCGATTGGAGTTGGTCACCGCTAATTGCCGATTTTGACAATGATGGTTTTGACGATATTTTTATTACCAATGGCATTTGGAAACGCCCGAATGACTTAGATTATTTAAAATTTGCGGATGAACAGCAGCAGCGACGGTCAGCTTCTAATTTGCAGATTATTGAGCAAATGCCGTCGGGGAAAGTTGGGAATTTTGCTTTTAAAAATATGGGGACGGCAATGCCTGAAAAACATTATAAATCGCTCAATTTGTCTGATGTGTCGGAAGAATGGGGCTTAAATAAAAAGGGTTGTTCCAATGGTGCCGCGTATGCGGATTTAGATAATGATGGAGATTTAGATTTGGTGGTTAATAACCTGAATGAGGAGGCGACGATTTACGAAAACGCAGGAACGCCTTTTGGCAATTTTTTGAAAGTTCGCATTAAAGGAAGCGAGAAAAACCTATTTGCAATTGGAGCAAGAATTTCTATTTTTGATAATGGTTATTTGGTAAAAAACAAAGAATTATATCCCGTAAAAGGGTGGCAATCTTCGATGGATTACGTTGTTCATTTTGGTATGTTCTTTTTTAAAAATGTCACTGTTTTAGTGGAATTAGAAGGAAAAGAATTGCTTTTAGAAAATGTGAGATTAGATACAACCATCACTGCTGATTTCAAAGATTTTACTTTGCAAAAAAAACAAGAAATAGCGAAAAAAAACAAGCCGATTTTTAAAAATATCCCCCCAAAATCCGGCTTAGATTTCACCCACAAAGAGAACAAATTCATCGACTTCAACATCGAACCGCTATTACCCAAACAAATGTCAATGGAAGGTCCTGCCTTAGCAACTGGCGACGTCAATAATGATGGGTTGGACGACGTTTTTATTGGCGGTGCAAAGGCGCAAGCAAGTGTTTTATTTTTGCAAAAAAAAGGCAATCAATTTAAAAAATCAAACGCTTTTTTATTGGAAAATGATAAAATGTACGAAGCGGTAGACGCTACTTTTTTTGATGCGGATAACGATGGCGATTTGGATTTATACGTGGTTTCGGGCGGTGGTGAAAGTCGAGAAGGATCAAAATTATTGGAAGATTTATTATACTTTAATGATGGAAAAGGTCAATTTTTAAAACAAGAAAATGCGTTACCAAAAGTTGCTTTAAATGGAAGTTGCGTCGTGGCTGCTGATTTCAATGAAGATGGAAATTTAGATTTATTCGTTGGAAGTCATTCAATTCCAGTAAGTTATGGATTGTCGCCAGAGAGTGTGGTTTTGTTGAATGATGGAAAAGGGAGTTTCACAAAAGATGAAACCTTTGCTAAAGAATTTGGGAAATTAGGGATGGTAACGGATGCTGTTTTTTTAATGGAAGAAAAACAATTAGTCGTTGTGGGAGAATGGATGTCACCTATTTTTTTGCAAGTTAAAAAAGGTAATTTTAAAAAAGTATCGCCAAAAATCAGTTTGAAAGGAAGTCCTGAAGCATGTCCCATTTCTGGATTTTGGAATTGTATTGAAGCCGTCTATAATAAAACAAGTGGAAAGAACGATTTGCTGCTTGGTAACATGGGAACAAATTCAGTTTTTGCCAACACTACTCCACTCGAATTATACGTTAAAGATTTCGACAATAATTATCAAACCGAACCCATTATTACCTACCATCGAAACGGCAAAAAAGAGATATTTACAACCCGTGATAATTTGACAAATCAGCTGTCCTTTTTTAGGAAACAATTTTTGACTTATCAGGCATTTGCAGAAGCGTCGTTTGAAGACATTTTTACGGAAAAATTATTGACGGATGCCGTTTATAAAAAGATAGATAATTTGAAAAGTACGCTTCTGATTCAAAACAATGATGGTAGCTATTTTGCAGAAGACATGGGTTTTGATTTGCAGACTTTTCCTGTTCAAGATTTTGCCGTAATACCAGAAGAGTTGTTAGCTGTTGGAAATTTCTACGGCAACCATCCAAGCATTGGAAAAATGGATGCAGGATATGGCTATCCTTCTGGAAATCCCTTTGTTTTTTTGGGAAATGATGGCTTTGTCATCAAAGGAGACGCCCGAAGAATAGCTATTTTAAATAAACAAAAACTCGTCATCGTTGCTTTAAATAACGGTCAAACTCAGGTTTTTAAATACTAAATAGCGAGCTAATTAGGTAGCGCAATTTCAAAAAATGTATCTCGTTGCGCAAATCGAAAAAACTGTTTTTTATCATCTAAAATAACCGTTCCAATATTAGATTGGTCATCAAATAATTCTATTAAATAATCAGCTTGAAGAGTGCATTTCTGCCATTTTTCAGGAATAATAAGAGTGAAATGAAACCAGTAAACATCATTTTCAGCTTGACTGTTGGTTAAAGAAATGGGACTGTTTTTATTATCAAAACTAAGCTGAAAATGTTCTTGAAAATATCGCTCAATTTCGTTTTGTCTATTTTCTAAAAAAGCTTCGTTGGCAACTCCTACTAAATCTGGATTCGCATTTTTAATCGCATCCCGGAAATCATCTTGAAAAACACGCAAGCGAACCCTTGCCTGCTGATTTTCAGAATTAATCGTGACTTCAAAAGTAGAAAGATGCAAGGCATGTGAAAGAATATCTGCTGACAAATCAGAGATATTATTGACCCAAAAGAATAAAAAAATAGATAGAAAAAGCTGGTTCAAACTATAGAAATTTGATTAAAATACCCATCGAATGACTGCATCAATCACCGATACAATAAGTGCCAAAGCGAGTGCCCACCAAAAATTCTGCACTTTCATGCCTTTCAAAAAATAGTCGGCAACTTGAATCAAAATAGCGTCTAAAAGCAAAGTAAAAACACCAATAGACAAAATACCCAAGGTGATAATTTTCAAGAATGTACCTAGAAAAAAATTCAAGCCCGCAATAACAATTGCGACAATAATCGCTTCAACGAAACCATTAATGGTTACACCGCGTAAAAATTTGGCGGCAAGAAAAAATGCAGTGGCACTGACGAGAATCGAGATAACTATTTCCATGATGAATATTTTATTGGTTAATGAATTGTGTTTTTGATAAAAGGTAATATAGGCTTATTAGTTCAAATTTCACAATAGACTTAAGTAACGCGTAGTAATTAATCAGTTAAAAAGGAAAACTCAAATTTAAATAGCGCAGTATATCAAATACTGTAACTACTCAGGTACTTTAATTTATTGATTATCAGTTATTTATAGCTTTGTTTAAAAATTATATTTGTCTGATTTTCTCAATTTTTTGACATTTCCGTAACTTAAAATATATTATTTTAACTACTTTTAACTAAAAATAGACTAAAAACCACCTGAGTAGTTACCAAATACTTGTCGAAATCCGTAACGAGCACCCTTAGAAGTTGTCTGAAATCCATCATTATCGAATCGGTCTCGGTTGAAACTTTCTCGATATATAGAATTATTCAGGGAACTCTTCACCGAAACGCTCAAATTAGGTAAAATCTGATATTTCAAACCTATAAAAAAGTTCAGTGGCAGACCAACTTCCAACATTTTTTCTGTGGTGTAATTTAAAACCGTACCCAAAGAATTATTATTCTGAATTTGAGTTCTTCTGTCATTAAAAACTAAGTTTACTCCCGTATCAAATCCATAGAAAAACATAAACTTATTCATCTTTCGACGTCTTTCTATCCCAATCATAGGTTGAAAAGAAACATAATCAGCTTCCAAAACAGAATAAAAAGCCGCAGCAGCCAAGTCTGTTTCAAAATCACTGGTAGTCACTACGCCAAGGTCAATATTTGAGAACAATTGTATGCGTAAAGCGCGTTCAATATTTTTAGAAAGTCCCTATTTGGGCTTAGCCATTAATTTCTTATAAATAAAATAAGTACCTATATTTCCGTCAATAATGTGTTGAAAGTCTAATCCAATTTCGTGTTTTAAGGTATCCGTCTGGGCGGAAATTTGACCACTTATTAGAAATAAAATAGCAATAAAGAAGGCGTGTTTTGGCATAATTAGAAGGCGTTTAGTAGAAATTAGAAAAAGAAACTAGTGAGGTGAAGGTAGCGTTTTTCTATTTTTGGTAGTAAAAAAATGATATATTTTTTAAATTCTAAAAAAATGAAGCAAAAGTCCTAACTTTGCGCCCGATTTTGAAAAACAGAAAACCAACAATAATAAATTTAACAATGAAAGAAACGAAAAGAATGCTGCAAGTGGGAGAGATGATTCGCCGAAATTTTGGCATCGTCCTCCAACAAGAAGGTAGCTATATATATGGTATGAAACCATTTGTGACCGTGACGAATGTAATCATGAGTCCTGACCTTGGCATCGCTAAAATTTATGTGAGTGTCTATAATATTGAGGATAAATTCAACGTTATTCTGGAAATGGAAAACGAAATGGAACGGCTGCGAGCGTCCTTGTATTACCGGATTCGCAAGCAGATGCGCCGAATGCCATTGTTGCAATTTTATCAAGATGATACACTGGACGAAATGTCAAAATTAAATGAGGTGTTTGATAAAATTAAGAACGGAACAGAGGAAGAGGAATGATTGGATTGATTCGATTATCGTGGATTGATTCGATTAACTCGATTACGCTAAACAGCAATCGAAATAATTGAATCAATCCAAGATAATCGAACTACCATGCTGGATTTTCACCTTCATGCTCCACTCCCAAGTCAGCTGTTTTCAAAAACTGAATCGTCGCTTCAATATCCTTAGAAATGACGCGGTCTTCTTCCAATACAGGTACTACCTTTCTATAATTTTCAATCAAACTTTCAATCATTGGTGACGACGTTAATGGTCGTCTGAATTCTAAGGCTTGCGCCGCGGTCATAAATTCGATGGCGAGCAATCTTTCCAAGTTTTTGACGACTCGATACGCTTTTGTTGCGGCATTGGCTGCCATGCTCACATGGTCTTCCTGACCGTTGCAGGAGACGATGGAATCGACGGAAGCTGGCGTACACAATTGCTTGTTTTGACTAACGATGGAAGCGGCAGAATACTGCGCAATCATCAAGCCCGAATTCAAGCCTGGATTAGATACTAAAAATGCAGGCAAATCACGCTGACCAGAAATTAATTGATAGACTCGCCGTTCAGAGATACTACCCAATTCAGCTAAAGCAATTGCCAAGAAGTCCAATGGCAAAGCCAACGGTTGCGCATGAAAATTACCTCCAGATAAGATATCGCCATCTTCTGGAAAGAGATTTGGATTGTCGGTAACGGAATTAATTTCAGTGGTGATGGCTTTTTCAATATAGTCGATTGCGTCCTTACTGGCACCGTGAACTTGCGGCACGCAGCGGAAAGCATAAGGGTCTTGGACACTCGTTTTTTCTTGCTTTGCAATATCGCTATCGCGTAAGGTTGTTCTAATAAAACGAGCGACTTCAATTTGTCCTTGATGTGGGCGAATATCATGTAATCGTTTGTCATACGGCGACATTCGACAATTAAAGGCATCGGCAGAAATAGCAGCATTTAGGTTCGCAAGCTGGTACAAACGTTTGGACTCAATCATACAATATACGCCGTAACCTGCCGAAAACTGAGTACCATTTAATAAGGCCAAGCCTTCTTTTGCACCTAATCTTATCGGTTTTGAAAACAGGGAATTTAGGACGTTTTGAGTCGGCATTTTACGACCATTGGAATATACTTCCCCTAAGCCAATCAATGGCAAACTCAAATGTGCCAAGGGTGCCAAATCGCCCGATGCTCCAAGTGAACCCAATTGAAAAATGACGGGAAGAATATCATAATTATAAAAGTCCATCAACTTCTGAATCGTCTCCATCCGAATGCCCGAGTGCCCATAGCTAAGGCTTTGAATTTTCAGAAACAACATAATTTTGACGACTTCCTGCGGAACTTCGTCACCCGTACCGCAGGCGTGAGACATGACCAGATTGTGCTGTAATGTAATCAAATCCTCTTCTGAAATGCGAACGTTACAAAGTGAGCCAAAACCTGTATTAATACCGTAATGCAGCTTGTCAGATTCTGCAATTTTAGCGTCTAAAAAGTCGCGGCATTTTTGAATACTTTCGGTGCTTTCAGAAGATAATTTTAGCTGATTACCGCCTTTGAGTATTGTTTCAACGGCAGACAGCGTAAGGTGTTTGGGACTAATGTGGTGGATGTTGGACATGAAAGTTGGTTGAATTTTTTGGTTCTTTGACAAATCCAGTGAAACATAAGTTTGTTCTTGTTTTAATCAAGGGTTTTGAGGGACAAAAATGGTTTTGCAAAACCATTTTTGTCCCCCAAAACCCTACTTGCGCTGCCGTAGGCAGCGCGCACTATATTTTTTGACGCTCGAAAATCTTACGATTTTCTCGCTTCTTAAAATTCAAATAGTACTTTATTGCACGGGATTTGTCAAAGAACCAATTTTTTATTTGCTGAAAACTGAATAGAGCGGTCAGAAATTGAATAGGTCTAACCCTACCTCTAACAGCAAAGCGGTCTGGCTTCTGACCGCTCTTAAACAGTTAGGAAGGGCAAATTTAAAAAATTGGTGGTAGGAATTTTAGAAAAAATGGATTGGATTAAAAAATATTGGTTGAATGGGTGATTTTTGACAAAGAAGAAGAATGACTTAAGCTGTTTTAAAAATAGCTTTTCATTGCTTTTTTTGACAAAAAAAATTAGGCAGCGATGGCTTACTTTACCATTAGTTCTTCCCAATTTTCAACTAAAAATACAGTCATTTCAACAATTTTATCGGCAGGGATAAATTCTGGAAGGATAGCAATATGTTGAGCAACTACCTGATTTAACGGAAGTGATGGATTTGTTTCGTTGAGTTCAATCAATTTTTGTTGATGGTGAGAAAATAGGGATTTATAGTATTTAGGCTTTAAAAAAGGAGCTTCCCCTTTTTCTTTGAAAAGCAAATAAAAATCTTAAATTTCCTTTAGATACAAATGCAAATTTTCATCAGTAATCGTTTTTGGAGTATTTTGCATTTGCCCTTCGATTAATTGATTCGCTGCTTCCTTCATGATTTATTTTTTAGCATTATCTAAAGTTTTATAACCATAAGTTCCCCCAATCATAGTCTGTCTTTTTCATTTCGCCTCACAAACCTACTAAATGTTTTCAACAATTAAAATTAAAACAAAAATAATTTTGTATTTTTATAACCCACATTGATACTAAAAAAATGTAACTCTCCGTTCCTTTAATTACCTCCAAGACCTATTTTTTTTTGAATAAAAACATATTATAATAATTCAAATTTTTATATCGGAATAATAAATTTTACATTTGCAGAACTGGCGTATTGTACTTAAAGTTCACGCCAACACACTTTAGACTTGCTACCTAGATAGAAACGGTCATCTAAAAATATTTTTTTGCGCTATTTTCCTCAAAAAAATAATTCAATAGAAAGCCTACTCAAATATTTTTTTGAGAAAACTATCACAAAAACCTAAATTCCAGCTAACCATTTCTATCTGAGTAACAAGTCTTTTTTTAAATAATTGGTTATCAGTTGACTCCTGTCTCACTCCTGACACCTGACTCCTGACTCCTTTTTAATACACCTCATTTAAATGGATAAAATTAAAATTCTTTGGGCGGACGATGAAATTGATTTGCTCAAGCCCCAATTGATATTTCTGGAAAAGAAAGGCTACGAGGTCATCACCGTTACTAACGGACACGATGCACTCGAAGAAGTAGAAGAAAATGACGACATCGACGTGATATTTTTGGATGAAAGTATGCCTGGTTTAACGGGTTTAGAAACGCTGGAAAAAATCAAGGAAAAGAACTCGTTGATTCCGGTGGTGATGATTACCAAAAATGAATCGGAAGATGTGATGGAAGAAGCTTTGGGTTCGCAGATTGCGGATTATTTGTTGAAGCCAGTCAATCCAAATCAAATCTTGTTGACGCTGAAGAAAATCATTGATAATAAACGATTGGTGCGAGAGAAAACGACGTCGGATTATCAGCAGGAATTTCGGCAATTGATGATGGATATCAACAGCGGTTTGGACTATACAGAATGGGCAGGTATTTATAAAAAATTAATCAGTTGGGAAATTAAGATGGATGAGTCGCAGTCGGTTGAAATGAGCGATATTTTGTCGATGCAAAAGACGGAAGCGAATGCTGCTTTTTCTAAATTTGTGGAGCGAAATTACTTGGATTGGGTCAATGGAAAAGGGGATGTTCCGATTATGTCGAACAACTTGATGCGCCGCAAAGTTTTCCCAGAAATGGACGATAAAGTACCGACAATCATGCTCCTTTTAGACAATTTGCGGTACGACCAATGGAAGGTTTTAGAGCCAATTTTTGCAGAGAAATTTCGGGTAGAAGAAGAAGACTTTTTCTACAGCATTTTACCAACTTCAACCCAGTATAGTCGAAACTCAATTTTTGCAGGTTTGATGCCTTCTGAAATCCAGAGAAACTTTCCAGATTGGTGGTTGAATGACAACGAAAAGGGTGGTAAAAACATGCACGAAAAAGATTTTTTGGGCGAACAAATCGACCGAGTCTTTCGCAAACCTGTGACCTTCGATTATACCAAAGTAACCAACGTTGCAGCGGCGAAACGAATGACGGATAATATCCTAAATTTTCGCCAAAATGACTTGACCGTAATTGTCTATAATTTCATTGATATGTTGTCTCATGCGCGGACAGAGATGGAGGTTTTGAAGGAGTTGGCAAGTGATGAAAAAGCATACCGTTCGTTGACTAAATCATGGTTTGAAAACTCTCCATTATGGGCAGCTTTACAGCGAGTCGCAGATTCTGGTGAGGTGCGGTTAATTGTAACAACTGACCACGGAACGATTCGAGTAAACACGCCTTCACGCGTAGTAGGTGACCGCGAAACAACGACGAATTTACGTTATAAAGTTGGTCGAAATTTGCAATATGAACGCCGCGATGTCTTGGAAATCAGAGACCCGCACAAAGGCTTTTTGCCGCGCCCAAACGTAAGTTCGACGTTTATTTTTGCAAAAGAAGATAAATTCTTTTTGTATCCAAATAATTACAACCACTTTAATAATTACTACAAAAATACTTTTCAACACGGTGGAATTTCGTTGGAGGAAGTCATTTGTCCAGTTATTAAATTAAGATCAAAATAGTTTGAACGGCAGACGAATTACGGTTGACGGGCTTTACAAGCTGTAAAAGAAAGGCGACTTTGAACGGAAGGTCGCCTTTTTTATATTTAAATGCAACAACTGTTTCTACTTTAAGACTCTTAAAGTAGAGCTATTTTGAAAAATAAAACACATACAAAATGAATTCAGAAAATATCCAAACTATCGTTTTTGACCTTGGTGGCGTACTTGTCGATTGGAGTCCAGATTATGTATTTAAAACCTTAATTCCTGATAAAAAAAGGCGGAAATGGTTTTTTGATAATATCTGTACTTCTGATTGGAATGAGGAACAGGATGCGGGTCGATTAATAAGCGTAGCAACAAAAGAATTACTGGCTAAACATCCAGAATTTGAAGTTGAAATCGAAGCTTTTTACGGGCGTTGGGAAGAGATGTTGAAAGGGCAAATTGATGGGACAGTTGAGATCTTAAAAGAATTGGTGGAGGCGAAAACGCATCGCATTTTGGCGTTGACGAATTGGTCGGCAGAAACTTTTCCAGTAGCCTTGCGGCGATTTGAATTTTTACAATGGTTTGAAGGCATCGTGGTATCGGGAACAGAAATGACGCGAAAACCATTTGCTGATTTTTATCAAATTCTTTTCGACCGTTATGAAATTGACCCTGCGACGGCGATTTTTATTGATGACAATGCGAAGAATATTCTCGGGTCTGAAGCTGTGGGGATGCGGGCGATTCATTTTAAAAATCCGGGACAATTGAGGGAAGAGTTGAAGCGATTGGAAGTCTTCTAGAAGGTTTAAAACATGGTGATTTTGAAAATCACCATGTTTTTTCCGCTACCAAATCTTCTCCTCCACCAAATAATTTTTAACATACTCCTCCACCCCATCTTCCAAGCTAAAAAATGCCTTTTCATACCCCACTTTCCGCAACTTCCCCATATTCGCTTCCGTAAAATATTGATACGTTTCTCGAATGTCAATCGGCGTGTCGATAAATGAAATTTCGGGCGTTAAACCCATCGCTAAAAACGTGTTTTTTGCCAAATCATAAAATGGTCGCGCCGTGCCTGTTCCGACGTTGTACAAACCATTCTCAGGTCTATTTTGCGCCAACCAGTAACAAATATTAACGACGTCTTTGACATAAATAAAATCTCGGCTTTGCTGCCCGTCTTCGTAATCGTCGCGGTGCGAACGGAATAATTTCATTGCGCCTGTCTTCTTAATTTGTCGAACGGTATGAAGAATAACGCTTGCCATTCTACCTTTGTGGTATTCATTTGGTCCATAGACATTGAAAAATTTTAGACCATACCAGAACGGCGGAGTGCCTGCCTGTTTTATTGCCCATTTATCAAAATCATTTTTGGAAATACCGTAAGGATTTAGGGGTTTTAACTCCTTGATAATCTGATGGTTGTCCTCGTAATTATTTTCACCCAGACCATAAGTTGCAGCGGAAGATGCATAAATTAACGGAATGCTTTTTTCAACACAAATGCGCCAAATTTCTTTGGTGTAATTCAAATTTAATTCATCAAAAATCGCGGTATCTTGCTCGGTGGTGTCTGTTCTTGCGCCCAGATGATAAATTACCTCAATCGTTTCCTCCGTATTTTTAAACCAATTTAAAAAGACGTTTCGATGCTTGATTTCACGGTATTTTTTACCAAGAAAATTGCGGTTTTTGTCTTCGCGAGAAAATTCATCAACGAGGATGATGTTCGTCTCGCCTTGTTCGTTTAAATATTGTAAAAGGCAGCTGCCGATGAAGCCTGCTACGCCGGTGATAATGGTCATAGATTATTGATTTGAAAATGCTTTAGGAACGCGAATTAAATAAATGCAGATTCCTGACAGGATATTTTGTCCTCATTTTTAACTTTAAAAATGCTCATTATATCAACATAAATCGCACTTTTAAAGCAAAAAGGGAGAACAAAACCTCACTCCCAAGAATCTGCATTTATTTATTCTGCGTTCCTTAGTAACGGAAAAAAAATAACTTCCCCAACTCTCCTGTATTTCTTTTGCCCTTATTTTTTACTTTTGAAACAGTCATTATGTATAGATAACTCCTATTTCAAAAGCAAAAACTAAGACCAAAATAAACGAGTATAGTTGGGGAACTTATTCTTTCACTTAGAGGTTGTATTATTGAGGGTTTCATTAGTTCTTGAAGCTTCTGGCGAAAGCTCCAAGAACGGAATAGTCACTATTGCAATTGATTTCGTTCCTGCTGATTTAATCCAAAATCTTCCCCAAACCCATCCACCGTCGGGCGAAAAACCGAAAAGGCAAACAACCCCAACGTAAAAGCAAAAAGAACAGAAATATTGGGTTCCCCAAAGAAAAAAACGATAATAGAAACCAACGAAGCCCCTTCAAGCAATGACCAGCGCAAGATACTTATTTTTCGATATTCCCACATCTTTTGCATCAAAGTTGCTTGAGCATTTGTATTGCTTTTTAGCTTATTGTACAAGGCGATTCCACCGCCAATTACTGCCAACATCACAAATGGTAAAATGAGCGAAAACAGCCCATCCAATGGATTCATATTGATGACGATAGGATTAGAAAACCATAAAAAGACAAATATTAATATCATTCCAACCATCAATGCCATGTGCAGTATTTGGATAGATTTGAATTGCTCTTTAGGAGACGTTTTTTTAAATTGGTTTAATTCATTCATATTGTTGACTTTTTAAAGGCGAATTTAGTAATTTTTTTCAAAAGAAAACCCTCAATCGACGATGTTGCCAATTGAGGGTTTTTATTTTTAAACAGACAAGATTAATGAATACCGTTTGTCCATTTTTTCAAAACAGGAACCATCAAGAGTAACAGCAAGGCTGCCCCACCGACGACGTAAACACCCCACGTCATATACGTATCGGAGTATTGTGCCAAAGTTTCCATTGCAGTCAAGCCATCAGGAGATGCGCCGTGTGCGCTACCTGAAGTCATTTGTCCAATTGCACCCGCCATTTTATTTGCCAAAGCGATAGATAAGAACCATGCGCCCATAACAAAACCAACGATTCTTTTTGGCGATAATTTTGAAATCATCGACAATCCAACTGGCGACAAACTCAACTCACCTGTCGTATGCAATAAATACATTAAGAACAAGAAGATTACTGGAATCTTGCCATCTTGGTCAACAAAACCGCGTGCTGCGATAACGATTACCAAGAAACCTAATGCCAATTGTGCAAGTCCTAAAACGAATTTCATCGGTGTGCTTGGCTCCATTTTTCGCTTGCTTAGGTTAACCCAAATCCAAGAGAAAACTGGTGCTAAAATCATGATGTAAAACGGATTCAAACTTTGGAAAATTGATGCTGGAATCTCTCCACCAAATGCCGAACGGTCAACATTCGTATCGGTAAAAAGCGTCAACGAACCACCTGCTTGCTCAAATAATGCCCAGAAAACGGCATGAAAAAAGAACAAAACAATAATTACCAAAAGTCGCTGTCCTTCTTCTTTTTGACCGTTATTGATTCGTTTAACTGCATCCGCAATCAAATAAAGAATAACTCCTGTAGCAATAACCAATAACACGGTTGCCATTGTTTTATCCATATCCAAAAGGAAGGCAACCACAGGGATTGCGATTAGTGTACCGATACCCACTAACGCATTCTGACTCAATCCAGCCACCACTGGCTGTGCTGCTTTCACAGGGTCAGGCGGCAAACCTTTGTCGCCAAAAGCATCCTTTCCAAGAAAATGGAAAACCAAAACACCGATACCCATACCGATACCTGCTACCCCAAATCCCCAGTGCCAGCCAACTTGCTCGCCCAAATATCCACAGGTCAAGGTCGATAGAAATGCACCGATATTCACACCCATATAGAAAATGGTAAATGCTCCATCTTTTCGTGGGTCATTGTCTCCGTAGAATGTTCCGAGGAAACTGGAAATATTCGGTTTAAAAAAGCCATTACCAATAATAATGAATGCCAAAGAGATGAAAAATAAAGGCAAACTTTCTTCAAATGCCATTCCAGCAATTCCCAAAGCAAAGTGACCAATCATCATCAAAATACCACCCCACATGACTGCTTTTCGGAAACCAAAAATCTTATCGGCAATCAATCCTCCAATCACTGGCGAAAGATAAACCATGGAAGTATAAGACCCATAAATCCCCAGAGCCCGAGCATCTGCACCTGCTCCAAGTTCTACGAACAAAACTTTTGCCATGTACAGCGTCAATAAAGCCCGCATTCCATAGTAACTGAATCGTTCCCACATTTCCGCACCAAAGCAGATAAACAACGCCTTCGGGTGCGTGTTTTTATTGGTGTAAATCACGAATGGAATCCATGCGAGGACAAAAACCCATCCGAACAATAATATCATTTCTGTAATACCCATACCTTAAATTTTATGTTGATTATTCGTTAAAAATAGTTTTTTACAATTAATTTAAGTGCTACGAAGCAAATTAAGGAGGTTACTTAAATTAACCTCCTTAATTAACACGACATACACTTGTTATATTAGCGGGCTTTCACACCACCATCCGGGTCTTCTGCGCCATGTGCCAACCGTTTCAATGGTTTGATAATTAATAAAACCAAGAAACCGAAAATAGTACAGAACACTGCAATTCCTGTAAAGATGGCAGTTTCTCCTACGCTTTGTGACAATTCTCCCAATGAACCAGCTACTTTATTCCCTAATCCAGTCATGGCAAAATATGCACCCATCATAAAGGCAACCCAACGTGCTGGAGCTAATTTTGTGATAAACGACAAGGCTACTGGCGATGCACAAAGTTCTCCAATGGTGTGGAAAAGATACGCTGCAACCAACCAAATCATAGCTGATTTTCCAACAACTGCACCCGCTGCATCATACGTTACATCCATGCTTGCTTTGGTCATAAATAAGAAACCCCAACCCATGATAATCACACCAATAGCCATTTTGAAAAGAGAAGAATTCTCGTGACCACGGTTTTCCCACCAAACCCAAAATGCACCAACAATGGTTGCAAATGCTAAAATAAATAAGGCATTCACCGATTGAAACCAACTTGCTGGAACCATAAAGCTTCCCAAAGCAAGATCCGTTTTTTCACTGGCATAAATATTCAACAAACCACCTGCTTGTTCAAATGAACCCCAAAAAACGATGATGATTAAAAAGGAAAGATAAGTAACCAAAATCCGGTCTTTTTCAATTTTATTCCCATCATTATAAATAACAATCGCGATACCCATTGCAAAACTCAGTCCTAACATTAACAAACCATAATCCCAACTACCATTCAAAAAGAAAGGAATACTCGTTAAAGCAACCAAGGCAAATCCAATCATCGAATTGGTCTTTTTGAAAATGTCACCAATCAAATTTGGACGTTCTACTGGCGAATTGTTTTCATCTTCTACGACCAAATCTCCTACATGTTCCAAATATTTTTGTCCCCACATATAAGTTAACAGACCAAATATCATACAAATTCCAGCAAGACCAAAACCATAGTGCCATCCATGAACTTCACCGATGTACCCAACAATTAAGGACGATAAAAATGCCCCTAAATTGATGCCCATATAGAAAATATAAAACCCACCATCACGGCGATTGTCCCCTTTAGGATATAGACCACCGACCATGGTAGAAATGTTTGGTTTCAAACCACCAACCCCTAAAACGATGAAAAATAACCCGGTATAAAAGGCCCAAGGCGCATTAATAGCTAGAATACCATGACCGATACAGAGCAAAATCCCTCCATAAAGAACTGCTTTTTTCTGACCAATAAATCGATCGGCAATAATACCACCAGGAATAGATGCTACATAAACAAACATTGTGTACCATCCATATAAGGCAATTGCTTCGCCAGTTGACCATCCATATCCTGGATTGGGACCTGTTGATTCAGAAACCAAAAACAAGACTAAAATAGCCCGCATTCCATAATAACTAAACCGTTCCCACATCTCCGTAAAAAACAGAATGTACAACCCGACAGGATGCCCAAATAAAGTGCGGTCCGCAGGCGCTAATGATTTTTGATTACTCATTTTGTTGATTTTATTTTGTCAAAAGTAAGGAAGTAAAACAGCTTTATTCTCCCATATATTTAAGGAGATAAAACATTCCTCTAAAAGTGAAAAATAGTTTTTGAAAAAAGGTATTTGGAGGTTGACTGGTCAAATAGACCGCACAAAATAGATTTTTATTGCAAATTACTAAAAAATTGCTTCGGATAATTTTGAGTTTCGCCGTTTTTGTACCGAAAAAAGAAATGGGCTTTGTATAGAACCCCTTATTTTATTAGCTTTTTTGTAAATGTAAAATACCGCTGGTTAAGTTGTAAAAATCGCCGTTTGGGAGTTTTCGTTGTAACTTTTGGATGGCAATCTGGCTGCGAATGCCCCGTTTACAATAAAAAACGATGGGTTTTGAAAGGTCGAGTTGGTCTCTTTTTCGGAGGATATCTTCGAGCGGAATCAGGTCGCCGCCGATGTTGAAAGTGGCGTGTTCTTCGGGTTCGCGTACGTCAATCAGTTGGAAGGGGAGGTTGTCGGCTTGCCAGCGTTGAATTTGGGGGTAGGTGATGTTTTTCAAAATTCGTTTTATTTTAGAAGTATTAGATTATAAGTGGAAGTTAGATAGGATTGAATCACGGATTGGACAGATTTAAACGGATTTTTTAAAAGTAGGTCGGGTGCATTTTTTTTTGCAAAGAAAATTAGGCATTAGACCTAATTGAAATCCGTTTTATCCGTAATGCAATCCTTTCTAATTAAGCAATTCAGGACGAATTCTTGCCCGCGTTTCTACTGTCCACCCCGCCGATTCGACCATCAATTTTATCATGTCCATCATCTCCACACTCTGGTTTTCTGCTTGTTCAAATAGCGTACTTTTTCGAGCATTTTCTTCAATCAAATCTTTCGCGTTTTGATTCAATTGCGTCAATTCTTTACTGGAAAAAGAGTTAAATGCACCATTTTGTAAGTCGTAATAATCAATCTCGTGATCGATGGATAAAATCTGCGGGTCGGGCATATTGCTAATAGTCAAAGTTTTAGTAGTCTCATCCGTTTCTATTTTTAACTTTTCTAAATCATAGCCAACCGACACTTTCGCTTTCACTCGCAGCAAAGCTTTTTTTTGAAAAGGACTAATGTCAAAATAATAATGGTCTTTATAATCGTAAAGTTCAGAAAAATAACCTTCGACCGTAATCAACTTCGTCACCGCTTGCACCCGTTCCAAAAGAACTTGAGCCGATGTTTCTTTTTGAAACAATTGCACTTGATAATGACGGTGTACTAAGTAACCACCCAATAAAAACATGGCGACAATTGCGAGTAAAACTCCGATTTTTTTTAGCATAGTTTTCGACCTTTTAACGGCGAAGTTATTCAAAAAATTGGCATTTCACAATAAAAAATAAGGATGCCCCTTTTATCGCCTCTTCCGACTATTTTCAATACCTAATTTCGGAAAGAAGCCTAAAAAAGGTGAGGAAACCATTGTTTTTTATATTTTAGCCCCGAAAACTGTTTTTAAATCCTTGGTTGGAAACATTTTTGGTATAAATACAATAGGGAAAATTGTTTGTGTACCTAAACTAATGTCCGATAATAGCAACCAATTTAAAAGCACAACAACGATATTCCAAAATTAAAATTCATGAGAAAGCCCCTTTTTAAAATACGTGAGCACGGTAAATACGGTTTCATGGATGCTTCGGGAGAAGTCGTCATTGAGCCGCAATATTACGAAGCGGAGGCTTTTTATAACGGATTTGCGCGCGTACGGTTCAACAATAAATTAGTGCCTCTTGACTCTTTAGGACGGTTATTAATGAAACATTCCTTCAATTATGTTGGGCTTTTTGAGGAGAATTTGGCGAAAGTCAAACTGGTCAATCAATGGGGCTTTATTGACGAACGGGGGTCTTTAGTGATTTCGATTCAGTTTGATGAAGCAACTGATTTTAGTGATGGCTTGGCCGCAGTGATGCAGAATGGAAGCTATGGCTACATTGATAAAAACGGTGATTTTTTCATCGAACCGGCCTTCGAAGATGCCGCAGAATTTAAGGATGGACTCGCTCCTGCCAAGCAAAATGACCGGTACGGCTATATTGATTTGGATGGCAAATTTGTCGTATCTCCGCGTTTTGATACTTGTGAAGCCTTTCAAAAAAACGTGGCAGTCGTGACTTTAGAGGACAAATGGGGTTTGGCTGACCGCAGTGGCAACCTGCTAATTGCACCGCAATTTGACCTCATCGACGATTACGCCAATGGCGCATTTTTTGACGGTATGGCAATAGCGGTGAAAGAAGAGAAATACGGCGTAATTAGCCAAGAAGGAGAGATCATAATTTCTCCTAAATATGACTTTATAGGAGACTTTGGAGAAGGATTAGCCTTGGTAGAAATTAAAAATAAATTCGGCTTTGTTGACAACAAAGGAGAACTCGCTATTCCTCCTGATTTCACCGATGCGGGCGTCTTTGCGGATGGTCTGGCACAGGTTAAAGTCAAAAAAGAATGGGGATTTATCAACACTGAAGGAACAATGATGATTCAACCGCGTTTTGAGGAAGTATTGCCTTTTCAAAGAGGACTCGCCTGGGTGAGTTATCAAGGAAGATGGGCATATATTGATAGATGGGGAGATGTCGTTTGGAGCGAAGCTTTATAGTGGTCAATGATTAGTGGTGAGAACCCCCAACAGACGTAGGCAACGGACTTGCAATTGTAAGTGTTGAGAGGTTAGTGTTGAAAGCAAAATTCTGTTATTTTTTAATTCTTCCTTTGGCGAAGACATTGTCAATGCTACTAATTATTTGAAAAATTCAGAGTTTGATTCCCTCTAAGACGACACAGACGAAATCATGAAAATGCTAACCAGTTCCATCAAAACAAAAAAAAGAAATATGTCCTCAAAAGTTTAGCGTTTATCTATTCATAATTCCTACTTTTGCCCATTCTTATTTCTAAGTTTTCAATTGCCCCGATACTAACCTCTAACCTCTAATCACTAACAACTAGTTTATGTCCTTTAACAACAAAATTCACTTAAAAACCATTCACAAACGCTACCTCGCAGATACGGCAACCCCTGTGACGATGTACCTCAAAGTGAGAGACCATTATAAAAATCCAGTCTTGCTCGAAAGTAATGATTTTGCGAGTGCCGAAAGTAGCTTTTCTTATATTGGCTTAGAACCTGTGGCCCGTTTTATGGTACAAAATGGTGTGGTAGAAACGACGATTCCTGACGGCACGACTAATTCCAAAACGTTGACCAATCCAACAGATGTTCCCGTTATTTTTCAAGCATTTTTAGAGCAATTTGAAGTTGAAGAAGCAAGTTTCGCAGGTGCGGTCAACGGCTTTTTCGGGCATACTTGTTTTGACGGGGTTCAGTACTTTGATACACTAAAATTTGATACGGACAAACGTAAATTTGACATTCCAGATATTCATTATTGCTTATATCGATACATTATTGCGGTCAATCATTTTAAGCATGAAATGTACATTTTGGAAAACATTCCGGAAGGAGAAGAAAGTCATTTGGAGGATTTGGAAAAGTTGATTCACAAGCCAACTTTTGCGACCTATGATTTTAAAATGGAAGGGGAGGAAACCAGCAATCTGAAAGATGAGGAATATAAGGAAATGATAACCAAAGGGAAGGAGCATTGTCAATTGGGCGATGTATTTCAATTGGTGTTGAGTCGGCAATTTCAGCAAGGTTTTCGAGGGGATGATTTTCAAGTATATCGTGTATTGCGGAGCATCAATCCGTCGCCATATTTGGTGTATTTTGACTATGGTAGCTACAAAATTTTTGGCAGTAGCCCAGAGGCGCAAATGATTATTAAAAACAACGTCGCAACCGTCAATCCAATCGCGGGTACGTATCGCCGTAGCGGAGATTGGGAGGAAGACCAACGCCGTGCAAAAGCCCTACTTGCCGACCCGAAAGAGAACGCAGAACACATTATGCTCGTCGATTTGGCACGCAATGATTTGGGCCGACATTGTACTAAAGTGGAGGTTAAGCAATTGAAAGAAGTACACTATTATAGTCATGTGATTCATTTGGTCAGTAAAGTGGATGGTAATTTGGATGAAACGTCAAATCCGATTCAAATTTTTGGCGATACTTTCCCAGCAGGTACGCTGTCGGGTGCGCCCAAATACAAGGCAATTGAGCTGATTAACAAATATGAGAACCAAAATCGTAGTTTCTACGGCGGTGCTATTGGTTATATTGGTTTTAATGGAGAAATGAATCAAGCAATTGTGATTCGGTCGTTTATGAGTAAGGATAATGTGCTGTATTATCAGGCGGGTGCGGGTATTGTGGCAGCGAGTGATGAGGAGAGTGAATTGCAGGAAGTGAATAATAAATTGGGGGCGTTGAAGAAGGCGTTGAAGGAGGCGGAAGAGGTAGTTTAATCTTACAAAAAATTTAGACTTTATGAAAATTCTCGTTTTAGACAATTACGACTCTTTTACTTATAATCTGGTGCAATACGTTCAAGAAATTCTTGGACACAAAGTGCCCGTCGTCCGCAATGACGCGATAGATTTGGATGCGGTGGACGAGTATGACGCCATCATTTTATCGCCAGGTCCAGGGGTGCCTGCCGACGCAGGTATCATGCCTGCTTTGATTAAAAAATATGCCCATCGAAAGGCGATTTTGGGGGTTTGCCTGGGGCATCAGGCGATTGGCGAGGCATTTGGTGGAACGATTTACAATCTAGAAGATGTATTTCACGGGGTTGAAACGCCCATTTCCGTCGTTGAGCAAGATGATTCTTTGTTTAAAGATATTCCAAATTCCTTTATCGGTGGTCGCTATCATTCCTGGGTTGTTGAACGCACTACCCTACCCGATTGCTTAGAAATTACGGCGGTGGCAGAAGACAAATCCATCATGGCAATGCAGCATAAAACGTATAATGTTCGGGGTATGCAATTTCATCCAGAAAGTGTAATGACGGAATATGGAAAACAGATTTTGCGCAATTGGATTGAGGCGCAGCAGGCAATTTTGGCGGAGCGTGAAAATTTGGAAGGCGCGATTGCCTAGACAATTAGCAGTGTGCAATGAACAATGAACAATTAGAACTCAATGAAAAAAATATTGCAACGTCTTTATCAACACGAAACATTATCGCGGCAAGAAGCTTACAATATTCTCGTGGATATTAGTGAAGAAAAGTATTCGGATGCTCAATTATCTAGTTTTTTGACGGTCTTTATGATGCGGTACATTACTGTGGAAGAATTGCAAGGATTCCGCGAAGCACTCCTTGATTTACGGGTAAAAATTGACCTCGGCGGGCGCGAAACCATTGATATTGTCGGCACAGGCGGTGATGGAAAAAATACTTTTAATATTTCTACTTGCTCGTCGATTGTCGTTGCCGGAGCAGGTTATCCAGTGACGAAACATGGCAATAATAGTGCCTCCTCCGTCAGTGGTTCGAGCAATGTTTTGCAGCATTTCGGGTATAAATTTACGAATGACCACGATGCGTTGATGCGGTCTTTGGAGCGCGCTAATTTTTGCTTTTTTCATGCGCCATTTTTTCATCCAGCTATGAAAGCAGTTGGACCAGTACGGCGTTCATTGGCCGTGAAAACATTTTTCAATATGCTCGGTCCATTGACCAATCCTGCGCAACCGAAATATCAACTTTTCGGGACGTTTAGTATGGAATTGAGTCGTTTGTACCAATATATTTTACAGCAAAATGAGAAGCAATTCGCCGTCGTTTATGCATTGGATGGCTACGATGAAGTGTCTTTGACCAGCGATTTTAAAGTGCGGACACATTTTAATGAACGGTTGTATTCCCCTTCAGATTTGGGCAAACCAACTTATTTGCAAACGGATTTACACGGTGGCGAAAGTGTGGACGATGCCGCTAAAATTTTCCTCCGTATTTTAGAAAACAAAGGAACAGCAGCCCAGAAAGATGTTGTTTTAGCGAATGCAGGTTTGGCGATTCAATGTATTAAACCAACGCAAAGTTTGGCAGATTGTATGGCAGAAGCAGAGGAGAGTATTGTGAGTGGGAAAGCGTTGACTTGTTTGAAAAAATTGTCGGAATAGCCTTCAACTAAATTTTTCAGAATTGACAGCCGACACTTCCCATATCATTCCGTGTATATCATTTAAAATCGTCGTAGCTTTGCGCAAACTGGTTTTACATGAAACAATTTCTCCTACTGACTGCTTTTTTTATTGGAACAACGCTCTCCGCACAATATCCTCGTCTCCACGTTTTAGAAAATCCAGATAGCCTCAATAAAACGCGACTCCACCTCTCCGCAGGTACAGGCTTGGCGATTTATTCGGGCTTCTCAGTAGCACTTTGGAATTCTTGGTATAAGCAATCTGAAATTGGTGGATTTCAGACCTTCGACGATGCAAAAGAGTGGAATCAGATGGACAAAGCTGGGCATTTTATACCGCTTGGCTCGAAAGTCACTACGTTTTTCAAGGTGCAAAATGGACGGGTATGAAGCGTAGAAATGCCCTAATTACAGGAGCTGCTGTCGGTATTGGTTTGCAAACGACGATTGAAATTATGGATGGTTTTTCCGCAGATTGGGGCTTCTCCTGGAGCGATATGGTGGCGAATGGATTAGGGACAGGTTTTTGGCTGGCGCAAGAATTAATTTGGAAAGAACAGCGTTTTAAGATGAAGTTTTCCGCCAATCCACAAAGCTACTCAACTGCCCCCCTTGCCTCCCAGGATGGCGGCTCAACGACTTCTCTCAACGAGCGAGCGATTGAATTGTACGGCGAAGGTTTTGGTACTTCCGTTTTCAAAGATTATAACGCACAGACGACTTGGATTTCGGGCAATATTTATTCGTTTTTACCCAATAAAGGAACGTCCAAATTTCCAAAATGGCTCAATGTTGCAGTTGGCTATGGCTCGAATAATTTATACGGTGGTTTTGAGAATGCTTGGGCAGATGAAGAAGGAACAAAATACGTTTTAAATGGTGATGATTTTCCACGTTACCGCCAATTTTACTTGTCTTTGGATATTGAATTAACAAAAATTCCGACCAAAAGTCGTTTTCTAAAAGCCCTTTTTGGTGTTGTGAATTGGATAAAAATACCTGCGCCAGCGTTGGAGTTGAATACGTTGGGGAAGGTGAAATTTCATCCGATTTATTGGTAATACTCTATGTGGAGTTAGTCAAGATATCGGACACGTAGTTAGATTAAAAATTATTTACTTTACAATCTAAATTACAAAGGATGTCAAAATTACGAAAGCAATACACAAAATCGGAGAAATTAGAAATAGTTTCTTTGAGTTTAGAAGATGACCAAACGGTGAAAGATTTATCGGTTCGATTTGGGGTTTCTCAAAATGCGATATACAACTGGCGCAGTGTTTACGCGAAACATAAAGAAGCCTCTTTTCCCGGCAAAGGAAATAAAACGATGAGCGATACAGAACGGAAAATATTACATTTAGAACGCCAACTAAAAGAGAAAGAATTAGAGGTGGAAATCTTAAAAAAAGCAGTGCACATTTTTTCAGATACCGGCAAGAAATTTACGACTTTATAGAAAATCATAAAGATGAATTTCCTGTTAAAAAAATGTGCGAAGTTTTAGGTGTTAGTACTAGTGGTTATTACTATTGGCAAGCGGAATTGAAAGATGATTGTAAAATAGCAGATTTGGATGCTCAAATCAAAACTGTTTTTTGAAGAAAGCCGTGAAACTTATGGCAGCCCGCTCGCGCCACATCTTCCAACCCAACCACCTCGCTGCTCGTTAGCATTTTTAATGCGACACGTAAGTTACAGCAAATCTCCAGATTTGTGTAACTGCGTGTCGTTAGCTACGATTTTTCCTTTCTGATTGCCTACGCAAATCTGGAGATTTGACGTAGCGCCGTGTCGGTTTTATAAAACCTAACGAGCAAACTCGTTCTTTTATCGACGACCTTTGTGTTTGACAAACTGTTTAGTTTTTGTCAATCATACCCGGCGCGAGCTGGTATTTACATCATCTTTTGCAAATGTTTCAGCAGTCTTGACCCAGTCTTTTTTGTTGATGTCTAAAGTGGCAATTTTCAGAAAAACCTTAAAACATCAACGCAGTGGTTGCGCGGAGTTTCTATGAGGTTAGGAAGGTAGAACACTTATGACATCGGTTTATATTACGGTTGTTTTCAAAATGTATCCGACCTTTAAGAGCCTTTGGAAATCCTTTTTGGCGGCTAATTTTTACCTTGTTTTTGTATATATTATGAATGTGTTGCTGGGTTCAAATTATGCGTATTTGCTGGGCAAACCGCCAGTAGCCTCGGCCTTGGATTTGATGGGTCCGTATCCTTGGTATATTTTGACGGGGCAAGCGGTGGCGGCGGTTTTGTTTATTTTGGTTTGGTTGCCAGTGCGAATTTTTGGAAATAGAAAAAATTCAATCTACTAAAGCTTAATTTTTACACATAGCCAGATAGCGTTCACACAGTTCAGATAGCTTTTTTTAGCTCAAAATAGCTATCTGAACTATGTGAATACTATGTATGAAAATCATGTTATTCTCCATAAATCACCTTCCGAGTCTCCAGAATCGCTCCCTGATATTCTACCGAAATCACATACATCCCAAGTGGATAATTCGATAATTTAAAAGTCGTTTCTACATTGGAAAAAGAATCGCGCACCATGATTTTACCCAAAGAATCTGCAACCAAATAAGTCAGTTTTTTAGGATTACCCAATTGCTTAATTTTCACATCACCCGAAAAACTATTTGATAAAATTTGCACTTTGTCTTCTATTATCTTCTCCTCAATATCTGTCGATAAATCATAACCATGCGTCATAAATTCCGAACCACCCGGCAGCAATAAATTATTATCAAAATCAAAAAACGCTGCATGTTCCTGATGAGAACCCTGTCCCCATTGGGTAAAACAAGGACTCGAAACCCAAGCCGGCTCCCAATAAATAACGCCCATACCATCTGAATTAATGACTTCTTGCGTCAATTCAATCAACCAATCCCGCTGATTGGTCGGGCTGGCAGGCGAAAAATCAGGATGCGTAGAAGTGATGATATTGCTGGCATTGTCATTGAAATCAGTCGTCCAAATATAGCCCGTTTCTACCACCATAACTTGTTTGTCAGGATAAAGATTGCGGAGCATTTCGATGACTTCGCCTGTCCCTTCAATCGTCGTCGGCTGGTGCCACGCCCAATAATAAGACAGTCCAATGATGTCAAAATCCGTCACGCCATTCGTGATAAAACCATCAATTAGCCACTCCGCATTATCTGGGTCTGCAACGTGTAGCACGGTTTTTATATCTTTCCCAGATTGTTGTTCAAAATCATCGACCGCATCAATTGCGCTATTAAACAGCGTTGTATTTCTATTCCAATCCAGTGTCCAAACCATATTGTCTTCTGGCGAAAGTAGAATGCCTTTATTCGTTTCATTCCCAATTTGAATCATTTCGGGCAGTAAATTTACCGCATTTAAGTCCATTAAAGTCGCCAACATATAATTGTACAAAGAATCCTTGAGTATCTCGGTATCGTCCACGACGGGCAGCCACGCTTCGGGTACCAATTGCTTGTTAGGGTCTGCCCAATTGTCGGATAAATGAAAATCTAAAAGGACTTGCATTCCATTTGCCTTTGCCTTCGCAATGGAGTTTTTGACATCTGCCAAATCGCTGTATCGATTGCCGTCATTGAGGCTGTCGTACCATTTTGGGGAATGCCAGAGTCTGAGTCGGACGAGATTACAGCCGTTGTTGGCGAAAATTTCGTAGGGTGGCGTAGCGGTTTCATTTTCTTTATAAACCACGCCGCAGTCTTCCATTTCGTTGACATACGATAGGTCTGCACCGAAGAAAAAGGATTGGGAGAAAATGGTGAATGGGAGGATTGATAGCAATATAAGGATGAATTTTTGATACATGGCGGTTGATTTTTTTATGAAATATAAAAGTAGGGAATTTTATTGAGAACAACCTTTTCGTGGCATGCTCTTCGCTCATTTTTTCATCCTTATTATACCAAACTTTCCATTGTTTTGAAAAAAACACTACCGTCCCACCAGCAAAAACACCGCCCAAATATCTGGCGCAGCCGTCTCTGGATTCGCCAACATCCCCCGATGTTTTAAGTCTGCTAAAGCCAAAGTCAACCTTCGCGCCAGCCCTGTCGCTGAGATGTTTTAAGTTTCTCAACTTAAAACGGGTATAATTTACGTTTTTAACGTAATTGCCGCGGTGTTTTTATGTAGCAAAGTTGCTGTAATAATCACGTTGGAAACGTGCATGATATTGGTTTTAAGTTAAGAAACTTAAAACATCAGCGGCAGGACTCGGGCGAAGGTTAGTTGGTGCTTTTAATAGACTTAAAACATCGGGGTGATTTTCTTTTGCTTGATGTCGAAAATTTAGGAATTTTCGGCGTGCATTTTAGCGTATGTGATTTTAAAATAAGCTTGGTGCCAGCCCTGTTTCGATGTTTTCAATTACCAATTCCCTAACTGGAAATATCGAAATAGGGCTGACGTTGAACAAATGTGAGCCATTAGCGCAATAAAGCCCTTTGAGAAATAGCCATGAGGCAACTTCAATAATCGTAAATGTTATATTTATAACTTAATTATCCGTTTCGCCATAAGATATTCTCCAGAAGAATTGGTCACGCGCAACCAGTAAGCACCTGATGGAAGTGCCTCCAATGGTATCTGTAACTGACGATCTTCTGTGGTCGTAAAACCCATTTGGCGACCGTTCATATCATACCAACTTACTTGATATAGTTTATTCGTTTTAGGTAGTTCAATCCAAGCATTGCCAGAGGTTGGATTTGGAAAAATGTTAATATCTTCTGCCAAATTTTCTGCTTCCATGTAAATGATTTGACTAAATTGATAAGTACCTACGAAGTCATTTAAGCGCAGTCGGTAGTATGCTTTTTCAGTTAATGGATTTTGATCGGTATATTGATATTCACTATAATTTCCTTCGGCTGAAATCTCTTTTATCTTAGAGAATTCTCTTCCGTCAAAACTACGCTCTAATTCGAATTTATCAAAAGATTCTTCCATCCCAGTTTTCCAGAAAAAATTTATTCCTTTTTCTACTCTGTGCGCTCGAAAATCAATCAATTCTACTGGCAACATAACGGCCTCACTAACCACTAATGATTTGGAATCGGTTGGGTCATCTCCGCTGGTACTATTGTTACCATTACCAACAATACCTGCCGAATAAAAGGTCACATTTCCTGTAGCAAGAGCTGGGGCAATCCAATCTGCCGTAAATGTAAAACTCCCCGCACTAAGTGCTGGACTTGAGTGTTCTAAATACTGCCGACTACCGACCACACTAATTTTCGTCTGAGTTCCAACGTTCGTAAGATTCCCCGCTTGGGCGTTGCCACCGTCCAAGCTAACCAGTTGAAAACCTCGCGTAAATGCAGATAGAGAACTAACATTTGCCTCAATTTGATACGTATTCCCTGGAATATAAGTAGTTACTACTTGATTGGTATTGTCTTTTAAAACTATTGTTAAATCAGCACTATTGGCAGCTCCAGAATGGCATTGTCCACAATTAAGTCCACCGGAAAGAGCTGACCCAGTTCTATCCATACCAAATTGGGACGCAAGTCCAAGACGTTTGGAGCTAAACAAAAAATAAGCAAATAGCGCAAAAAAAATGAAAGTTAATTGCCGTGTTTTCATAGAAATAAATATTTAGAAGATGTTAGACTTGTTATTTATAAACAAACCTATTACTCTACCCGATGATTTCGGATAAATTACAGGTTAAACGCACAATATCTAACAATTTTCTGACAAGAAAGATATTACTTTTGTGGGATGACTATACCTGAATTATTTAGTAAAATCCCCGAATATCGTCAACGTGGAATGTGTCAATACAGCTTATCAGAGATTTTAACGATTTCCCCGCTCGCGCCGGGTCTAATTGACAAAAACTAAACCGTTCATCAAACACAACGGTCGTAACAATACCGATGTCGAACATCTGTACGATGTCGAAAATTTAAAAATTTTCGGCTTATATACTTAGCGTCTATGACGCGACAATAAAGAACTGCACTATTTATTATCCAGTATCTTTAAAGTCAACAACCAAAAAATTAAAATGATTAGCACAATACCGTCGCGTCACAGACGCTAAAACATCTGCCGAAAATTAATAAATTTTCGACATCACAAGTAGATTCATGACATCGGTGCGTCAAAATAAATTAACAGAATCTTCTTAAAAAACAATACCACACCTCAAATATCTCACACCTTCACAAACCGCTTCACCACTCCTCCAACTTGAATAAAATAAATCCCCTTTGTCAAACCTTCCACCGAAATGGTGTTTTCCCCAAAAGTTAGTATTCCTTTTTGAATCCGTTTTTGTGCAGCATCTAATATATAAAAAACGGCTTCGTGCGGATAGTCCCAATTTATTTGAATGTCCTTTTGTGCAGGGTTTGGAAACAATTGAAAAGATTCGTGGGCAACCTCAATATTATTGACGGGAGTTAGGGCATCTCGGACCGCACTTAATTTGTCAAAAGCCGCCTGTTCCTCTTGATTTAAATTGGTCAATAGATTGTCTTGTTCATAAGGATCATTGATAAGGTTGTAAAAACGAGTCCCACCGTTATCTAATTCAATGTATTTATAAGTGGCATTTCGAGCAGCCCAACCATCGGAATTTCCATCACTACTAACTTCTGTGTAAGCACAATCTCTTTGCCCTTCTCCTGTAGTTGATAACAATGGAAAGAAACTAAAACTATCATGAATTTGAGAAAGCGACGTTCCGGTCATTTCCACAATAGTCGAAAACAAATCAGAAAAAGAAACCAAGGCGGCTTCTCGCTCATTGATGCGACTCACTCCCGCCCCCGTGATAACCATTGGCACATGAACACCACCTTGATAAAGCGAGCCTTTTGCCCTATTCGTTTGGTAAGGCGCTTGTATCACATTTCCACTCGTGCCATTGTCGCCAACAAAAATAATGATGGTATTTGCCAACTCATCCGCTGGAATATTATCGAATAACCGACCCATTTCATAATCTACACTCTCAATCATGGCTAAAAAATAAGGCTGTGGATTGGTATCAATAGACGCCTGGTCAGTCGGTAAATCTCCCTGACTGTGCATATTGAGCGGAGGTAAATGTAAAGGCGTATGTGGTGCATTATAAGCCAACCAACAAAACCAAGGTTGGGTTTGATTGTCAATCCAATCAATCGCTGTATCGGTTATTTTTGTGGTAACATACTCATTGCTATTGGTGCCTTGCTGATTTTCTACAAACTCATAATTGTTATAATCACCAACTCCTCCACCCAACAGTCCTGCAAAATAGTCAATGCCCAATTCATTGGGATAATCATAAACGGGATTCATACCTGACCCTCCTAAATGCCACTTCCCAATAAGGCTGCTGCTGTATAATCCATTGCTACTTTGATCGATGTATTCATGCAAAGACGTTTCGTCAATATCCAGTGTTGACAAGTTTTGAGGATTTAAAACATTGGTTCTAAGTCCATATTTTCCAGTCAAAATATTCGCTCTACTCGGCGAACAAACAGGATTTGACCACACATTGTCAAAAGTCAATCCTTCCTGAATCATTGTTTCCAAATGCGGCATATTGGCTTTTGTTACACTTGGCGGGTAGCTCGGAATTTCTCCGACACCTACATCATCGGCTATGATGAGTAGGATATTAGGGGATTGAGCGGACATATTAAAAGCAAAAAAGGTGATTAATATCGAAAACAAAAGCTGATTGGATGATTTCATGTTTTTTTTAGAGGGTAAGTAACGACGAAATAATAAGCTCTCCAACTGAATTTAGTATTTTCTAATAAACATCTCCGCTGTCGCACTCCGTGCTGCTGTCGCTTCTATCGCTCGTGGCAAGCTGTGCTTTAATGTCGTCAGCTTAAGGGTTTAAGTCCGATAGGTAGCGGATGCTTTCAGAGTATCTGCTACTTTTTGCTTGGTTTTTATGTAGCAAATACCCTGAAGGTATCTCCGCTACATTCGCTTAAGTTGACGACATTAAAGCTGTGCTTGCTCAACATGCCAAGGTGTAGGCGTCCCGCCGTTTGTACTATCTAATAACCCTGTGTCGATGTTTTAAGTTTATAACCATAGCCTGACGGCTATGGTTATAAACTTAAAACATCGAGTATATTGGAATCCAATTTGGAGTTATTATTTGGGAATATATATATTTAAGCCTCTTAAAATTATCTTTCCCCTTTCATTGTCTCTAATACTCACATTTGCATTCTGTGGGTTTTTACATGATTTAGTAATAATGTTATTGCGATGGAATTTTGAATTGCTATTAACTCCTTGGTTTTTATTAATGGGTTTTTGTGTGATTTTAGGTGATTATGCTAAAATTGACTATTCAAAATTTACTTGGATAATTCGAGCTTCTATAAACATATTAATCATTTCAAGTTGTTTATTTATAGCGCACCAAATAAGAATCTAAAAATAAATTAGAGTTGTTAATATGAATAAAACTAATTACAATCAAGTAGGGAACGGTGAATCAAATTAACCCACCGCAGTCCCCTCACATTACTATACAGAACCGGACTAATCAAACATCTATGACGTAAAACGTCCCCATAACCCGCTCTCATTAAAAGTTTTATCATTTAATTCATTCAGTCCTTTTCTTGCCTGCTCTTTCTCTAATTCCTCGGCTGTTTTTTTGGCTAAAATATTTGTTTTCATTGCTTCAATGAAAACAGTTCTATTTATTCTACCACTTTCTACCGCCATTAAAATATCACCAATAGATTCCATTTCCTTATTATCAAACGCACTACTGCTAATTTTATAAACCAATGCCGTTTTTCCTTGTCCTGTTTCGGGGTTAGTTTTCTTCGCTACTTCGGTATGGTCAAAAAAGAATATTCGATTGTTTTTGCGTGGACGGCGGTGGATAGTATGGCAACGGTCAAAACTGGAACTTTGCACCTTCCATAAATAAAAAAGCCCCTGCAAACGAAACGTTTACAAGGGCTTTTAGAATCTTACGTGATCCCGGCAGGGCTCGAACCTGCGACCTGAGCATTAGAAGTGCCCTGCTCTATCCAGCTGAGCTACGAGACCATTTTTTTTCAATGAGCAATTAGAAATGAACAATGATCAATTTTTTTCACGTTTGAAAACAATCATTCTTTGTATTGAATTCCTTGTCAATGAATGCGCTTTTTTCTAAGCGGGTGCAAATTTATACCTTTTTTCGTAAAAAAAAACTAAAATCGACATTCTTTGAAAATCAAACCGCATTTTGATGAAAAATGTTCCCCTAAACAATAAAACATTTCTACCTTTCCCCCATTTTATAAGGGGGAATTGCCCATCTGGTATAATTCTACATTTTTAATCCTTAATAGACTTTATGAATGGCGACTCTGGATAATTCGCAAACTATTGATTATCAATTATTTGCAATTCTAAAAAAGCTACTCATTCATAAAGTCTAATCCTTAATCCTTAATTATCAACTATGAGTAACATCAAAATCGAAGAAAGCTGGAAAAAAGCGTTGAAAGATGAATTTGAACAACCTTATTTTCAAGGAATCACCACTTTTTTGAAAAATGAACGAGCGAAAGACAAAGTTTTTTATCCGCCGGGGCAACTTATTTTTAATGCTTTTGAAAAAACGCCCTTGGAGAAAGTAAAAGTCGTCATTCTTGGGCAAGACCCGTATCATGGACCGGGTCAGGCGATGGGCTTAAGTTTTTCCGTCCCCAGAACTGAGAAAGTCCCTGCTTCTTTGAAAAATATTTACAAAGAATTATTCACCGATTTAAGATGCAAAATTGCGACGCACGGCGACCTGACCAATTGGACAGAACAAGGCGTTTTCCTCCTAAATGCGATGCTTACGGTCGAACATAAACAACCAGGGTCACACAAAAAAATTGGCTGGCAATCGTTCACCGATGCCGTCATTCGGACGCTATCGGAAGAACGTGAAGGCTTGGTTTTTATGCTCTGGGGTAATTTTGCGAAAGCGAAAGGAGATTTGATTGATGGAACCAAGCACTTGGTCTTGAATGCAGCGCATCCTTCGCCGTTGGCGGGTGGGAAGTATTTTGGTAGCAAGCATTTTTCACAAGCTAATGCGTATTTGAAGGAGCAAGGGAAGGAAGAAATTAATTGGCAAGTAACTTAACAATATTATGATAAAAAAATACATTCAATGGGGCGCATTATTCGCACTCCTCGCCGTCATTCTCGGCGCATTTGGGGCACATGGCTTGCAAGGCAAATTAACAATTAAACAATTGGGTACTTACAATACTGCGGTGCAATATCAAATGTATCATGCGTTTGCGTTGATATTGGTCGGCATCCTATCTAATTACCTCGTTGTCAAACGGTTGAAGGGTGCAGCAGCAATGTTTTTGGCGGGTATTATTTGCTTTTCTGGCTCTTTATATTTGCTGGCTTGTGCAGATTTATTTCAGATTGGAAGTGGCTTGAAGAAGATAATTGGTCCGATAACGCCGCTTGGTGGTTTGTTTTTTATAGGCGGGTGGTTGATGATTTTTGTTGCGGGGAGTAAGGATGAGGAGAAAATGCCGTTGACTTGATTTAAATCAGAACGGTTTATTTTATTTAACAAAATGAGCACTAAGTAAGTACGTGACATTATTTATTGGGGTAAAATTTGAAAGCAAGATTTTTTCGATAGTTTTCTTTTAAAAATCGTTGCATGGTCTACATCACGGAACTATTTTTAAGAGGAAAATAGCGGAATAAAG
>JBLHWU010000021.1:0-39826 GCA_047629355.1 Saprospiraceae bacterium
AGGATATTTTTTGTTTAAGAAATTTAAAAAATCCTTTAATAATCCCTTTATTGAATGATTTTTCAAGTTTCTTAAACGGAAATATAGCCCTGTCTAAAAGTGTCGATTATTTGGGGTCAGCTACTTAGCACTAATCTGTTTGTCAAATAAGAAAAGCGGTTGAAAGTTAAGTAGGTGACCTACTTATCATGATTTCCAACCGCTTTTTATATCTATTACTTACGAATTAGTAGACATTTATTCTTTCAATCGCTTCCCATATCGTTCCGCGACTTCCCATTTAATCCCAATCAACTCCTCAATTTCCAAAATCATCAACTCAATATCCGTCTCTGCTGTCAACCGCTTTTCAATCGAATTATGATAAGACTCCTGCGCGCGAATGAGTTCTTCCAAACCCAATTGACCATTTTTAAATCGCTCCGAAGCATAATTATAATTGGTCAACGTATTTTCTTCGGAGTCAATTCTTACTTTTACAATTTCCTTGGCTAACAATAGCCTTTTATACCGGGAAAGTACCAATTGCCTAATTTTTAGCATTTTCTGATTCGATTCCAATTGAATCAAGTCTACTTTTTTCTCCGAAATTTCTCGATTGTACTTATTACTAAATAGCGTACTCAACCGAATGCCCGCAGTAAATTGATACAGTGGATTAATCACGATATTATTCGTTTTATCTGTTGCTAAAACATTTTCCAAACTCACTTCATTCAAGTTAAAATTAAAGGAAATATCATCCATCCATTTTTTTCTATCCAATAAAACGGCTTTTTCCGCAATCGCAATTTCAATCTCCGAAATGCTTTTGTCCTGTCCGTTCGTCCAAGCAAGTTGGGACAAATAATCCTCAAAATCCCTGGGTTTTGAACCTTCGGGGGCGACGATTTGGTCAAAATTCACGACCTGCCCAAACGATAAATTTGGAAAAAATAAAAGCCCTAACCCCACGAAAATACAAGGTTTAATTAATTGTACTAATTGTTTTCTCACGTTAAAAGTATTTGCATTATTAATGAAAAAATGATACCAAAGATGGGAGGAGTTTCCATATTTTCCATTCTTAATTTTTAATTGAATCCAGGAGGTCTCAAATACACCGTAAATTTAGCACAATTTTTAAATTTTACTTTTTCAAATACAACTTATTTGATTAAATACTTAAAATTCGCAAAATATAACATCAATATTCACGTCTTTTCCCTTATTTTACGTAGTTTTTGCTTAAAAATTTATTTTAAGAGTAAAAAGTATTAGATTTTGCGTTTATACTAACTTTCTATTCAATGTTTTAAAAAGCATAAAAAATATTTTTCCCTTCAAGCATAGTGTTTTTATCAGATTAACTATCTTTTGGAGTTTGCTGCAAGGCGCGACTTTTTTTTTACCAAAACCAGAAAAAGAAAAAGATATTCACAAGCTTTCCAAAATTATTAAAAAGCAGCAAATATCTCACACCTTGACGCTGCCGTCGTTACATACGTTGATTTTAGAAGAAGCTGATTCTCCGCAACTAAAATACTTGCGTTTAATTAATGTATCAGGTGAAGTTTGTTCAACTTCAATGGCTCAAAAAGACGAGCAATTATTGCCTTGGGCACAATTATACAATCTTTATGGACCGACAGAAGCTGCCGTTAATTGTACTTATTTCACTATTCCAAAAGGCTTTGATACACCAAAAGTACCAATTGGTTGTTCTATTTTTAACCATCCAAATATCCAAAAGTCCAACTATCGAAACCGGCTATCCTAAACTTTCAAGATTACATTTTGCGCACCTTACAAAGTACGTCCACTGAACCAGTAGAAGACAAAAGTCCTCCCACCGTATTTATTCTTGCGCCCCGGCGTTAGGGGGACAACGCTCTTACGAGTGATGCTTGCAGGATATCCTAACTTATTCGCTGCCAATGAATTACAACTATTGAATTTTGAAAAGTTAATCGACCGTGACTTTGCCTACTCCGGCAAATTGGAACTTTGGAAAGAAGGTTTAGTTCGTGCGTTCATGGAGTTGCAAAATTGGTAACTACTCAGGTCTTATTTTGGGGAGTTTGAGGGAAGAGTTTGGGCAATAAGTCCAAATTCTTCCCTCAAAAGCACCCCGCCCGCCGCCTTCGGCAGCGGGGGAGAAGGCTCAGGGGAGAGAAAAATTGGTTTTTTTATAAAAATCCAATTTTCCTCTCCCCTAAAACCCCTTTGTCAACTACAGAGTACCTGAGTAGTTACCAAAATTGTGATGTAGCAGAAGCAAAGGAATTAATTGAAGAATTTACAAAATCAGGCACGACGACCAAGGATGTTTTTCTAAAATTACAAACTTGGATTGGTGACCGTATTTTGGTTGACAAGTCGCCGAGTTATGCGCTCGATTTGGCAGCAATGCATAAAGTAGAGCGTGATTTTGAAAACCCAATTTACATTCATTTGGTACGGCATCCGTATTCGATGGCAGTTTCTTTTGAAAAATACCATATCGAACAGGTACTTTTTTTAGAAAAAAATCCGTATTCTGAGCGGGCGTTGGGAGCATTTTTGTCAAGGGCGGAGGAGGGCATATAAGTGATGTCCGTAGCCCATATTTGCTGGGGTTTCTCAATTTTAAGCTCTCGTAATAAATACGGATACACCGCATGGTTTTTATGCCTTTTTGAAGTATGTGGACCTGAAATGATGGCGCGTAAGCCCATCACTTTATAATACAGCCGTCCCACTCGATTTTGGCTAACTTTATAGCCTTTATCTTTGGTCAACCACACGTGCATCCGAGGTGCACCCTGATAAGGATGATAATGGTAATGTTCGTCCATCAAACCCA
Source organism: Saprospiraceae bacterium (assembly GCA_047629355.1). GTDB lineage: Bacteria > Bacteroidota > Bacteroidia > Chitinophagales > Saprospiraceae > CAYUNA01. The sequence goes on from JBLHWU010000021.1 coordinate 2,825, forward strand.
TTAACTCCAAATTCAACGCGTTTTCGCCCTGATTTTCGTAGTATAAATTTGACCGAGATACCTCTAAAATTCGGCATTGTAATCGAAGGTTCAAATCACTATCACGGCTCACCATTTTTTGCCGTTCTAATAGCGGAGTTTTTTTTTACTAAAGAGTTATTTTCAAAAACGGAAGTGCCTATTTAAAACTTAAATATATTGTTAATGAATATATTTTCCTTTTTTTCTAAACATCTTAATGGATTAAGATGTTATGTGTCAAAGCAACTCTTTTTTACCCTCCTCTCGGTGGTTTAATCAAAACCATCATTTTCCCTCCCATTTTAATTCCGTTTTTTAACATTGATTAAACTATTTCGATGAAACAATTTATCGCAATTTTTCTGCTGCTTGCTGGGCTGTATCTAACTGGATTTGCTCAAACTATTCCTAACGACCGTCTAGTTGATTGGTCAAAATCAGGGGCTGTAATGTCGGCTTTTAACGATGAAATCAATGTGCTAAATTATGGGCTTTTCAATGATGGTCTCACCGACAATGCAACTGGTTTTGAGGCTTTAATGAATCAATTCTCCAATCAATCTACTATATTTTACTTTCCTACTGGAACCTATAAGTTTTCTAAAACTATTTACCTGCAAAGTAACAGTTTAATAAAGGGTGCATCGTCAGGCGAGACTATTTTTCAATTTGATGACATTGGTAATCATCATTTAATCATAATCCAAGGGACGTCCGCTACTGAAAAAACTCCAGTTATTGAAAACATTAATAAAGGGGATAATTACCTAATCATTGAAAATTCAGTAAACTTCCAGATGGGTGATTTAGTGAAAATTTCCTCTAATGATTCCAGCTTAATTACTTCATCATGGGCTGTTGGGACTACTGGGCAAATACTTGACATTCAAGGTGTTGACAATGATGTTCTTATCTTCAATCAAAAATTTAGAAAAAATTATTCTCTGATGAATAATCCAGTTCTGACGATTATTTATCCGATAAAAAATGTGGGGTTAGAATGTCTAAAAATTGTAAGAACCAATGGAACTGCTAATCAAACTAGTAATGTCCTTTTTAAAAATGCAACCAATTGTTGGGTCAAAGGAGTGGAGAGTAGCTACTGTAATTTTGCACATTTAGATATTAGAAGCAGTAGTAAAGTTACGGTAGAAGGTAGTTATTTTCACGATGCGTTTGATTATGGAGGAGGAGGGAAAGGCTACGGGGTCGTTGCTCACCTAACTGCGAGTGACTGTTTGATTCAAAACAATATTTTTGAAAATCTTCGGCATTCTATGTTGTTACAGGCGGGAGCGAATGGAAATGTTTTTGCGTACAATTATTCCATTGCACCATATTGGACGGGAACTTTATTTCCTGACGATGCGGCTGGCGATTTGGTACTACACGGTAACTATCCATATGCTAACTTATTTGAGGGAAATGTAGTGCAAAACATTGTAATTGATGATTCACATGGAAAAAATGGACCGCTCAATACTTTTTTCAGAAATCGGACAGAGTTATATGGGTTTTTTACCAGTTTTTTGTCGCCCACGGACTATCTGAATGTCACCGGTAATTCTGTTTTGACAAATGGAGTTAGCCCGATATTTATGTTGAATGGAACGAATCACTTTGCCTATGGCAATTATTTTCAAAATACTGTCCTTCCCGAGAATACGGATAATTTGATGGAAACTTCTTTATATTTAACTCAGTTGCCACCGTTTTTTCCAGAAAATTACCCTTTTACGCTGACCGATAATTCTCTAGTAAATACGCTCTTTTCTATCCCCGCGAAAGACCGATATCTTGAAGCAATCAAAACGTTGTGCGGAGAACCTGAGCCATATATTGTATCGAATACGAAATTGATTGAAGTCAATGAATTTGATATTAATTTCTACCCCGTTCCGCTTAATAATCAGGAATTAACCATTGAAATTAGTGAAGAACCGCAAATTGAGCGGTTAGACATTTCTGTCTTTAACAGTCTTGGGCAAGAAGTTTTAACTTTTACCATGAATGGAAATAAAAGGGTAATAGATTGTTCAACAATTAGCAAAGGTATTTATTTTTTACGGGGTAAGATTGAAGGAAAAACTATTTTTACAAGACAGCTTTTATTGTGAAAAAAATTAAATTAAAGTGGCATATAAATTCCATTCTTTCGAATTTAAAACGTCATTTTTAATCAGCGATGATTTACTGTTTGGCATGTAATTTCATTTTTACAAAAATAGGTTTTATTTTTAGAAATGGCAAATGTTGAGGGTTTCAAGATAATTTATACCTCTCAACAACAATACCCACTATAATAAACCGCCACCGGCGCAACCAATTCCCCCTCCTTTGCCGCACTCGATAAAAACAAAATTGTCTGCGAACTTTTATCTCCAAAAGTAAGGATGTAGTCGTCGATACCGTCGTTGTTGATATCGCCTTTGAAAAGTACATTAATTAAAAAACTTTCACGGACACCATTAGTTCTTAAACGAGAAATCCCCATTGAGTACTCTGTTCCTTGTTCATCTCTAATATATAATTCGCCATTAGCATATTTTGTTGAATTTCTTTGAATGATGCCTGATGCTTTTAATTTTTTATTCAAAATATTAGGTTGATAAGAAGAGCCTGATTTCTGATTTAAATGGGTAAAATCCTTTTGTGTTACTTCCGTTCGTTCAAGTAGTTCTTTTTTACTTCCAATGATAAAATTTGGATAGGATGGCGTATTTGAAAAAACATAGAAAGAGAATGGTTCGACAAGAGGATTATGGTCTTCAGAAACGTAAAAACTTGGATTTATTTTTCTAAAACTATCTTTTCCATTGTTGTCTAAAAAGAACCCATACCAATACCAGTTGTTTTCTTTTGGAAAATTAAACCAGCAGTTTCCTGTTTCGAAAAGCAAATAATAGTCTTGGTTCAAATTAGGAAATTTATTTTTGGGAGGCCACGAGAAATAACCGATATTGCATAAATACCCACTAAACAAATACCCAACTTCGCCCTCATAATTAGCTTTTACCCAATAACCTTCAATAGGAATTTTATAAGTTTTTTCCTCCGAATAACGTCCGTATTTTGAATTTAAAGTATAAATTGTTTCCTTTAATTTTTCAATAACAACAACTTCTTCTCCATACCCAATCTTACCAATAATCTTCGCCGTCGTAAATGGTTCCGCTCGAAAATTCAGTCCAGTCGTCGAGATAACCATCATCTTGTCTTCCTTATTCTGAGCATTTACAAATAACGAAATACTCCATAAAACCAATAAGATACCTGATTTTTTCATGCTGATAATTTTGATTTGTTTTGGTCAAAATTATCGGAATTGATTGGTCTTTTGAAGCAGTTTGCGTATGCGGAGTGTATGGTTTATTATCTGTTGGTAAAAGAGCAGAAAGCGTTATTTTAAAACAAAAAAAGGGTTGCCCATCCTCAAATGAACAACCCTTTTTTAACTCGAAACGACCTTACTTCACCATCTCCTTCTTCAACTCCCGTCTCTTTTCCTTCCCCTTCTCCGTATACGCCACATTCTGCTCAATCACATGCCCCGGACGACTCCATTTTTCCCGTCCAACCACTTCCGTTTCCGTTTCTTTAACCTCCCGTTGCGTCCCTTTTTGATAAGGCTGCATCGGTTTCAAGCCTAACATTTCAAACATTTCCAAATCCTCAAAAATATCAGGATTCGGCGTAGTCAACAATTTATCACCTGCAAAAATCGACGCGGCACCTGCCATAAAACAGAACGCCTGTCCTTCCTTACTCATTGACGTGCGACCTGCCGACAATCGAACCGTGGTATGCGGCAAAACAATCCGCGTCGTCGCCACCATCCGAATCATTTCCCAAATTGGAATCGGTTTTTGGTCTTCCATCGGCGTACCTTCCACTGCCACCAAAGCGTTAATCGGAACAGACTCCGGTTGCGGCGTCAACCCTGCCAAAGTCAACAACATTTTACAACGGTCTTCCACGGTTTCCCCCATGCCGATAATGCCACCAGAACATACGGTAATTCCCGCTTTTCGAGCATTGCCAATAGTTTTCAAACGGTCTTCATAGCCACGAGTAGAGATGATTTCTTTATAGTAATCTTCCGAAGTATCGAGGTTGTGATTGTAAGCATAAAGGCCTGCATTCGACAATTTTTCCGCCTGTTTTTCACTCAACATACCGAGCGTCGCACAAACTTCCATACCTTCCTTATTCACTGTTTTTACCAATTCCAAAACATGGTCAAAGTCAGCATTGTCTTCCACATTTCGCCAAGCGGCACCCATACACAAGCGCGAAGAACCTTGACTTTTTGCCCGTTTTGCCGCAGTTTCTACTTGCTCTACGGATAACAAACCTTGATTTTCAACACCTGTAAAATAGCGAGCTGCCTGTGGACAATACGCACAATCTTCCGAACATCCACCGGTTTTGATGGACAATAAAGTACTGATTTGCACTTCATTCGGATTGTGATTTTCGCGATGTACGGTCGCTGCTTGATACACCAAATCTAAAAGTGGTGTGTTGTAAATTTTCAGGGCTTCTTCTAAAGTATATTTTTTATCGTTCATAAATTAAAGTAGTTGACGGGACACGATTAACGGCGCCCAGAGTATCAGAGTTTTTAATTAAAATTAGCTTTCGCCAATTGATGAATTACTAACGAACGTAACTTTAACAGTTGTAATAATTCATTGTTCATCATTTCTAAACGCCAAACTGCGTCAAGTGATGGTCTAAATGTTTATAAAATAAAATATTCCATTCGTCCTTCGTTAAAGGGCCAAAGGAATTGTATTCTTTGTTGTGAAAATGGTCTGCACCCAACTGTTGCGTTTGTTTTAAATAATCAACTAAACGCTGCTTTTCTTTAGTAAAATCGCGCTCATCATCAATGATAAAAGCAGGAGCAGTACGTATATTTTTTGCATAAGGTTTTGGTCCAACAACCCCTTTTTTGACAAAGGTTTTTAGTATGAATTTTACTAAAAAATTAGGCTTTGGATGCTTATCTGTAAAAGTCATTTCGCAAGTCACATAACAGTGCGCGAGCATTTTGGAAACGGTCATTTTACCCCATTTTCCTTGTGTTTCTGGTGTTAATTGGTTGATTCGATTAATGAGTCCTTGGGTGTCTTCAACTTTAAAAATGTTTTTCATTTGCTATATATTTAAAATAGGCTGTACAAACAAGCATAAAAAGTACGTTGACTTTTTAAACCCCACAAATCAGGCATCTTAAATTTTGCCTCCACTTTTTTTACTTACTTCTTTGAATACGTTTTCAAAATTTCGTATTTTAAGGAAGTAAGTAGAATTAAGCATAAGACCTGCTTTTATTGGACTTATAAGCATCACTTAAAGTGAAAAGTGAGTTTTTTGTTTAATTCATTTGTACTGTTTTTTAGATTTTTTCTAAGAGGAAAAAATCTAAAAAGGCAGGGAACTTTTTTTGATAGATTGTACAGCCTATATTTAAAAGGACAGTAGACTTTAGTCCACATTGTAATATTTATGCATATTGAAGTTTACGGTTTTATCAATCCGTAACTTTCGTCGCCGCAGTTTCCATTTCTCTCAAATGCGCTTTCACTTCCGTAAATATGCCTTTCAATTTATCGGTGTTCTCAGGGCTGATTTTTTCCAATTCAAAATTGGCTAAATCATCTAAATTCGCTCTGCAAAATTCCACTTTTCGCAAGATTTCGCCTTTGGTCAGCTCTTTTGAAAGGAGAGAATCAATCGCAGCATCACTATCGGCATCTGGAAAAAATTTCACCACCATTTTTTCATACTGCTGCTCAAATCGTCCGAATTTTTCATCCTCTGTCAATGTTGCCTGACAGCTTGCGCAAAAAACGACAATCGCTAATAACCACTGAAATCTCCGAAACCAATTTATTTTTATAATCATAGTTTTTTGAAACCTTAAAATTACGCTACATTTGCGGCGCAAATATCACAATTTTTGCGATTCTTTTTTTGATGAAAGAGATTTTATGTGATTTTTGTGGAAATGGGCTGTCATTCCCCCGACCTCTAAAAGGGGAGTACTGCAGTTTTCTATTTGAAATTTTACAAAAAGAGAGCGTTGAAACTCGTCTGACTTCAATTTTTCGAGTTTTAATAAAATCTTGAATCTACTCCCCTTTAGGGGTCGGGGGTTGTATCTCAAACGAACGAATAATGTCACTTGAAAACCGCGCCATCCGCGAAACTAATTTCCAACTGCCTGGACAAACCAAATTTTACCGAGGCAAAGTCCGTGATGTTTATACTGTCGGCGACCGTTTAGTTATGGTAGCATCTGACCGGATTTCGGCATTTGATTATATTTTACCACGACCAATTCCTTATAAGGGACAGGTTTTGAATCAAATCGCTGCTCATTTTTTGAAAGCAACGGAAGATATTTGTCCAAATTGGTTAGAAGCGACGCCTGATGAAAACGTAGCAGTTGGTACGGCGGTCGAACCATTCTCAATAGAAATGGTCATTCGTGGCTACCTCACCGGACACGCTGCCCGTACTTATAAATCAGGCTTGCGAATCCTTTGCGGCGTCGAGTTGCCAGAAGGAATGAAGGAACACGATAAATTCCCAGAAGCTATTATTACACCTGCGACCAAGGCGGAAGAAGGGCATGATGAGGACATTTCGCGGGAAGAGATTATCCAGCAAAATATCGTTTCTGAGGAAGACTATCTTGTTTTAGAAAAGTATACTCGTGAATTATTTCAGCGAGGTACAGAAATAGCGACAGAACACGGCTTAATTTTGGTCGATACCAAATATGAATTTGGGAAAAAAGACGGCAAAATTGTCTTGATTGATGAAATTCATACGCCAGATTCTTCGCGCTATTTTATGAAAGAAGGTTATCAAGAATTGCAAGATAAAGGCGAAGAACAACGGCATTTATCCAAAGAATTTGTTCGGGAATGGCTGATTGAAAACGGATTTCAAGGCTTAGAAGGACAAACGATGCCGACGATGCCTGATGAATTTGTGGAGACTGTTTCTGACCGTTATATTGAGCTATTTGAAATGGTGACAGGACGAGCCTTTGTCAAGGCAGATACGAGTAAAATTTATGATAGAATTGAGGAGAATATCGTCAATTTTTTGAAAAAATAGGTAAATTCAAAACATGGTGACTTTCAAAATCACCATGTTTTAAAACCTTTTAAATCAAAACATATAAATTATTTATTTACCGTTACTTATCCAAACAATCTCTTCACATTTTCTTGGATGTTTCTAATATTTAAAATGCCAAAAACAAAGGTAAATATTATCGCTGCCACATAAACCGTCCAGTGCAATCCTTTCGATAATTCAAAGCCTTGTTCAATGAAAAATTCTGACTGAGCGTAGCGTAAGGCGAAAAGCAAAATGAAAGTAACGACTAAAATTTGTAAGAAGAGTAGCACCAATTTTTTAACTAAAATCTGACTAATTTGCTTCGTTTTATACCCCATTTGCAAGAGCAACCGGATGTCTTCCTTGGATTGTGCAATGGTGAGTTGGAAATTTAAAACAAAAATCAAAACTGATAATAAAACGATGATAATCCCGATAATTCCAATGATAGCAACTACTATTTTTAATAAAATACCAAATTGCCCGCCGATTAATTTTCCTTGACTAATTTCATAACCTTTCTTTGTTAAAAAACTATTTAAGTCGGTCGAAAGAGGATTGTCAACCGACACAATCAAACGCGAAGAATTGAAGTCTCGACCGCTGCCAAAGTTCTCATTTGCCCATTCCATAAAGGATTGCGGCACTAAAATCGAGTTGATGCGGTCACTCAAACCAACAATGCGCCCCTCAAAGTTCTGTTTCAAACCATTCCCTTGAATATTGACGGTAGCCGAAAATTTACTAATCGTATTCGGTGTCAACGCAGGCAATCCCTGACTCGGCGCAAAACCAAAATTATATAAAGCTAAATAATCCCGCGAAAAAATAACAGGAATTTCTTTTTGCCCTTTTCGCCAAGTAAAATCACTGTCTTGCACATCTAAAAAATCATCAGGCACCGATTCAAAAAACATATCTGTCCGAAAACCCAAACTCGGCATCGACGCACTCACTCGAAATTGGCTCGGCATAAAGCTACCCACTCTTTTTACAAAGGGCTGTGCTTCAATTTCTGCTAATTCTTCTTCGGTAAAATTGGGTTTGACCCCCAGCATATTAAAAATATTGACCTTTTTATTGATTTGCACAAATTGGTCAGTACCACTGCCGCCATTCAGCAATTGCTGAACATCCACGTAAAATTGCACCGCACTTAGTAGCAAAAATAAGCCAAAAAATGCGCCCAAGCTGGCGCCCACCACTTGCCATCGACTTTTACCTTTCCAGAGAATTTTATTGAGTAATTGCTGCATTTTTTTGTTTTTATGTAGCGGCGACTAATTGGAATACATTAAATAACTCCAGTATTTCCAGCGCTGCTCCCTTGGTAACAATATTTATTGCTTTTACTAAAGTCGCATCGCGACGGCACTCTTAAACCGAGCATTTACATTTATTTTAAGAGCGTCGCTGCTCTGCAGCTTGAAAAAGTAGCTAAAGTTGTGTTACCAAGAGAGCCGCCACTTTGTGGCTGAATACCCGAAATAATTTCGTCGTCGTTACTAAGTAACGGTAAAAAAATAACTCCGCCATCTATCAAGTATTTCTTTTGCCCTTATTTTCCACTTTTGAAACAGTCATTATGTAGAGATTTCAAAAGTAAAAACTAAGAACAAAATAAATGTTGTCAGATGGCGGACTTATTCTTTTCGCGTTCCTAAGCCGTCGCCACAAGCGCAAAGGAAACAAAAAAAATCCGTGTAAGCCATCAACCTTTCATCAAAAACTAAAAAAAGTTACTCAACTTCTAACCCTTTCGGGAACTCTTAATATATTTGCGCCCATGAAGGAGAAAATTTTAATTTTGGATTTTGGGTCACAATATACCCAACTGATTGCTCGCCGTGTACGGGAGCTAAATATTTACAGCGAAATCATACCTTATAATAAGGTGACGGAGTTGGATGATTCTGTAAAAGCGGTGATTTTATCAGGCAGCCCTTTTTCGGTGAAGGAAGAGAAAGCCTTGAAACTGGACTTGGATAAAGTGGTTGGCAAACGCCCGGTTTTGGGAATTTGCTACGGTGCGCAGTTAATTGCTGATTTTTACGGTGGAAAAGTAGAACGGTCGGAGAAGCGGGAATATGGCAAAGCGAGTTTGTCAAATATTCATCAGACGGGCGATTTTTTGGATGGAGTAGGCAAGGACTCTCAAGTATGGATGTCGCACGGCGATACGATTATGGAAATTCCTGACCAATTTGAATTATTGGCAAGCACTGATCATGTGGACGTGGCGGCATATAAGTCTAAAGATGGGGCATTTGAGGAGCCCGTTTATTGTATTCAGTTTCACCCGGAAGTGACGCATAGTTTGGATGGCGGTACGATTTTGAAAAACTTTTTGATAGATATCGCGGGTTGTAAAGGAGAGTGGACGCCAGCAGCTTTTGTAGACAATACGGTTGCGGAATTGAAAACAAAAATCGGAAAAGAACATGTTTTACTAGGTTTGTCTGGTGGTGTAGATTCAACAGTTGCAGCAATGTTGTTGCATAGAGCGATTGGAAAACAGTTGATTTGCTTTTTCATTGACAATGGCTTATTGCGGAAAGGTGAATTTGAAGAAGTGTTGAAATCATACAATGGCATGGGCTTGAATGTGGTAGGTGTAGATGCCAAAGACCGTTTTTATCGAGAATTGGCAGGAGAGGCTGACCCAGAAGGTAAGCGGAAAGTGATTGGACGTGTATTTGTGGAGATTTTTCAAGAAGAAGCGGAGAAATTGGAAGGCATTGAATGGTTGGGACAAGGTACGATTTATCCAGATGTGATTGAATCTGTTTCCGTTCACGGGCCATCTGTGACCATCAAATCTCACCACAATGTAGGTGGTTTGCCAGAATTAATGAAGTTGAAAATCGTTGAGCCTCTAAGGAATTTATTTAAAGATGAAGTGCGGAAAGTTGGGGCAGAATTAGATATTCCAAAAGCGATTTTAGGACGACATCCATTCCCTGGTCCAGGCTTGGGTATCCGTATTTTAGGGGATATTACGCCCGAAAAAGTGGCAATGTTGCAAGAAGCCGACGCAATTTATACGAATAACCTGAAAAAATACGACCTTTATGATGAAGTTTGGCAGGCAGGAGCTATCTTGTTGCCGGTACAATCTGTTGGTGTAATGGGTGATGAGCGGACGTATGAAAAAACGGTGGCTTTGCGCGCAGTCAATTCTTCGGATGGTATGACGGCGGAATGGAGTCGATTGCCGTATGATTTTTTGGCTACGGTTTCTAGTGAAATTATCAATCAAGTGAAAGGGGTAAATCGAGTGGTTTATGATATTTCTACGAAGCCGCCTGCGACGATTGAGTGGGAGTAAATCCAATGAAGAATTAAAAATGGAGAATGATAAGATTGTACTGATTTTACTGTTTGCATTGAGTTTAACGACAGTTTCGTTTGGTCAATCGCTTTATTTGAAAGGAGGGTATATTTATTTTCCAGTAGATGGGCAGACTATTCTGTATGGTTTGGCATTGGAGAAAGAGTTTCAAAATTTGTGGAGTTTCGAATTGGGAACATCAGTTAGTGTCTTTGATGAAACAAGGAATGATGGGGACTTGATAAATCTACTTTCGTAACCTTAGAAGCCCGAAAAGGGTTTTCTTTAGAAGCGGAAAGTATTTTTTTTGTTTCTGCTCATACAGGTTTTGCTCACTTAATCAATGAATCGAGTGTAGAAGCCCCTAGGAATCAAGGAAATATTGCGAATGGATTGGTATCAGGTTTAGGCGCGGGAATGAAAATTTTCTTTTCTCCAAAATTTGGTGCGGAATTATCTATCAGTCCATGATACTTTTTTTCATTTGAAGACAATTCAGCGACTGTAAAAAAGCTAAAATATGGAAATCTTTCCATGCGGATTGGATTCAACTTCTTTTGGCGTTTTCCTAGGAATAGTGGATTTTAGTCCATATTAAATTTATTAAGGATAACATTATGGACTAAAGTAGACTGTCCTCTATTAGAAAATACACATAGTAAGTATGACAAATAATACGAATAAAGTTCAATTTTTCACCTTGCTTTTCGGAGTGCTATTGCTGGTTTCTTCTTGCGATATGTTCAAACCTGCGCGAGATACGGAAAAGGATAAAGTCTATAAAGATTCCGAAGATTTAGGGGAGATTAAAGGAACGCGAGTTTACAATCCAGTAACGGGCGAATGGGAAACCGTGCAAGAAGTAACCACTAAATTGGATACGGTAGAGTGGACGTCTTTACCGCCAAATAAATTTCTGCCGATTACTTCAGATGAAGAGTTTACGGAAATTCCTACTGTCCCCAACATAGGTGGAAATGGCTCGATTCTAAAAGGCTCGTATGACATTACGATGATGTTGCCTTTTAATGCGCAATATGGTGCAGATAAAAAGCTTGATAAGCGTTCAAAATGGGCGGTCAATTTTTATGCAGGTTCACGGATGGCCTTGGATGCTTTGCGAGAAGAAGGCTTGAATTTGCGGGTAGAAGTACTGGATACTCGAGGCAGTGAGAGTCGAGTCAATAGTTTCTTGGCAAGCAATGAAGCAGTGCAAAATGCAGATGCGATTGTTGGACCTTATCGTCGAAATAATATTAATAAAGTAGTAGAGTGGGCGAAAAAGAATGGGCCAGTTATCGTTTCTCCTTTTTCAGCATCCATGCAAATGACTTCGGACAATCCAAATTATTTGCAAGTTAATCCGTCAATTCAAACGCATTGTGAAGCCATTATGGAACATGCAATGAAGAAATACGACGTGAATGATATGGTAATTGTGGCGCGGGATGAAGCGGATGAACGAAGTTTGGCAACCTACATGCAGAAAGCTAAGGTGAAATTATCTCCTGTTATGGACACGGCTTCAATTCGGCAATATTTAGTGAAAGAGGAGTCCGCTGATTTTCATGAAATGCAATTGCAATCTTATGTCAATTCTGGACAAACAACTGTATTTTTAGTGCCTTCTTATAAAAGCGAAACCTTCGTTTATGCGTTTCTTCGTAAGTTGGCAATTGGTAAAAAAGCAGATGACCGTATCATCGTTTACGGTTTACCAACGTGGCAAAATTTTGGGCGAATTGATTTCGATTATTACGAAAATCTAAATGTTCATGTCAGTAGCGGTTCTTTTGTAGATAGCTATAATCCAGAAGTTCGGTTGTTTAAAAAGAAATACTTCGAACGCTTCAAAATTGCGCCAGAAGATGAAGCAGTTTTAGGCTATGATGTGACAATGTTTACTGGTCGAATGTTGCAAAAATATGGAACGAAATTTCCATTATCTTTAGACCAAGAAGAAGCGAAATATTTACAATCGTCCATGTTGTTTGCGCCTGTTTTAAACAATCCAACATTCAACGATAATGATGTTAATCGAGTGGATTATTTTGAAAATAAGTATGTTCATATTTTAAAATTTGATAATTATTATTTCCAACCAGCGGATTAAATTAATGAAAAATTAAGAATTAAAAATGAAGAATGTTGCCAAGTTGTGGTCATTCTTCATTTTTAATTTTTGATGCTTAATTAAAAAAAGAATGACACCAAGAAGGGAACAGAAATTTAAGGAAGTTGTGGCTAGACGGCAGCCGAATTTGACCATTATTCTAGAAAATGTCCATGACCCACATAATATAGGTGCGGTCTTGCGAACGGCGGATTCGGTGGGTCTAAAGGAGATTTTTGTGGTGAATACCGAGGCGCACCTGCAAGATGAGTCCTTGTATTTGGGTAACCAAACCTCATCAGGCTCGCGAAAATGGGTGAAAGTTAATTTTTATACCGCAGTTGAACCTTGCTTTGCACATATTAAGCGGGATTATGATACGATTTTGGCGACGCATTTGGCGGAAAACTCGAAAGATTTGTATGAGTTGGATTTAACGGCATCGGTCGCGCTACTTTTTGGTAATGAACACGCAGGAATTAGCAAGGAATCTTTAGCGCATACCGATGGTAATTTTTTGATACCACAAGTAGGTATGGTCGAGAGTCTGAACATTTCAGTTGCTTGTGCAGTGACTTTGTATGAAGCTTTGCGCCAAAGAATGGCAAAAGGATTTTATAAGGAAAATCTACAAATGGATAAAACGGCGCAAGCAGAATTATATGCGCATTATTGCGCGCAACATTTGGTGAAAGAAGGATTAGAAATGGCACCGAAATTGAACGGTTAATACCTAATCGAGGAGGTTACTTTAAATTGGCGCCCTAATTTTATTGCCAATCAATTTTTTATTTCCAAATAAACTAAGTAGTTTTACGTAGTTTATTTCACTGATTGAAACATACTACCACTACTTAGTAACACTTAAATTTGTCAAAATATCATTTGATAAACCCGTAATTTGGGGTTTTTTTGGGCGCAAATAGGAATTTTTAGCTAAATTTGTGTCCCTCATACAACATACTATACTTTACATTACACAATCCAACTTATCCTTTCCCCCCCCTTTGATGAGTTGAGAATGAGAAAACTTACACAGCCTTATGGATATAGGTTACTTTTTTAACATTCTTTGGAGAAGTAAATGGTTGATTCTATCAGTCGTTTTAATCTCTTCCGTTGCCGCTTGGTTGCTTGTTGGTAAACGGCCTCCTGTTTATAAATCTTCCGCTGTTATTTCTACTGGAATCGTCAAGTTTAAGGGAAAAACCTTGAGTGGTTCGGTCGGATATATTCAAAAATATGAGATAGAAAGTGCTTTTAGCCAATTGATGGAAGATATGAAATTGCCACAGGTGATTGAAATGTTGTCCGATACGTTGATTAAGCATGATTATCAACGAATTGGTTACAATACTGCACCCTTTCGACAACCCAATTATGAAGATTTGGGAATGTCAGAAGAAGAGGTTAATGATATTGCAACGGCTACTTTGGTCAATAATGTAGAGGACTCTTTAGAATTGCAGACGAAGCAAGAAATAGAGCAAAGGCAGTTGTTGGGTGCCTTGGGTTATGACTATAAATCATTGGTAGAAAGTTTGGAAATGGGACGTCGGGGAGATACTGATTACTTAGAAATGTCTTTTTCTTCGGAAAAACCAGAGTTGTCTTATTTTGCGTTGAAGAACTATATGTCTATGTTTATGAAGACTTATGGGCGGGACTTGTCAGAGGAAGACGAGCGTAAAATGAAGTTTTATAGAGAGCAAACTAGTCTTAAAAAGGCATTATTGGATTCCATTTTATATGAAATAAATACTTATATGTCTAATAATAATATCATTGACGTTTCGACGCAAAGTGATGCTATTATTTCTCAGATTTCTGATTTAGAAAAGCGTAAAAATGAGGAAGATTCTAAGCTTTTGCCACTGCGTTCTTCTATTAAAGCATTGAGTGAAAAAATATATCGCTACAATAATACGTACGCTGAATACTTATCAAGTGACCGTTTGAACCGTAAAGATTTTGCGGAAGTGGATGGAAAAATAAAAAGAGCACAGCAGAAAATACTTCGGTCAAAAGGAGATAAAAAGAAACAATACGAAGACCAATTGGTTAAATTGCGAGCAGATAGAAATGGCTTGGTTGCATCGTTGGTGGCTAAAAATGCGGATGATAAACATCCGTGGCATGACCAAATTCAAAATTGGGTTTCTGATAAATTTGATAATGAAATTGAGTACGGATTTGTTAAAGAAGCTGTTCAAAAGTATGATAAAGAAGTGAGCCGTTTGCGTGGGAAATTGGCTCGATTAGCACATAGCGATGAGGTTTTAAGAGACCTTTTGGTAGAAAAAGAGCAAGCTCAAAAAGAATATTTGGTGGTAAAAAGTGAATTGGAAACTATCAATTTGAAAGCAGCTTCTACTGATAATCCATTGGAAATAATCAAAGCGGCAAAGCGACCGGAAAAACCGGAATCGTCTTTACGCCCTATCATTGCTGTATTTTCAGGCATTGCTGGTGGAACGTTGACGAGTATTCTCATTTTCTTATTGGCATTTTTTGACACGACGGTGCAATCACCTTCGCAGTTCAAATCACAGATGAAATTGCCATTTTTAGGTGTCGTCAATCGCGTGAATATGCCATCTTTGAACTTGTACTATTTGTTTCACACACCTAACCCGAAAAAGGAGTTGGCGAGTTTCCGTGAAAGTATTAGAAAGTTGCGGTCGGCGATAGAAACGAGTGGCGAACAAAGCTTTCTTTTTGTGAGTCCAAAACCAGAAGAAGGAAAATCATTTTTGATTATTTTAATTGCTTATGCATTGAGTCTCAATAACAAACGTATTTTGATTATTGATACCAATTTTAGAAATAATACCCTGTCTAATTTCAAGGATTCTCTAGAATGGAACTTGAAAGACGATAAAAGCAAGATGGCTTCTAACTCTAACTCTAATTCTTTGGATAGTGACCAAAAAATAATTGGTACACAACCAGAAGATTCAACAGAAGAACTACACTTGAAAAATATTGACATTATCGGCAACAAGCAGAGTATGCAAAGCCCGTCAGAAGTTCTGGCAGGTAAAGATTTTGCGTGCACCATAGAAAGCTATAAAGCTAAATACGACTATGTGTTTTTTGAAGCCGCATCCATGAATAATTACTCGGATGCTGCTGAACTTGCCCCCTTCGCCGATAAAGTCATCGGAGTATTTTCTGCTGATTCTCCTCTCGGTAATGTTGATAATGAAACAATTGAAGCATTGCGTCAGTCTGGTGGAAAATTTCTCGGCGGCGTATTGAATAACGTTGATTTAAAAAATATATAAAAAATAGGTATTGGGCTTGAACATCCAGCACCCAGCACACAATACCTAAAACCCAATACCTAAGGCACAGATGTTAGAGAAATTAAAAAATTCCTATTGGTTCCGTTCTGGATTCTTTACGATTGGCGAACGATTGGGTGCGATGGTCATGGGTTTAGGTTCGTTGATGTTCTTAACCAAGTATCATTTAACGAAAGATGACTGGGGAATTTGGGTGATATTTTTAGCAATTACCTCTATTTTGGAAGTTGGTCGAATCGGCTTATTGTCAAATGGCTTGATTAAATATTTATCAAATTGCACCAGAGAGGAATATCCAAAAATCATCACGGCATCATGGGTATTGAATATCATTTTGACGTGTCTGATTGCTTTGGTCTTATTCGGATTATCTGAGTTTATTGGCATGTGGTCAAATTCAACGGAATTGACCCAGATTTTGAAAATATACTGCATTACTACTTTTTTGTTAATTCCATTTTTTCAATGCAACTTCATTCAGCAAGCCAATCTTCAATTTATGGGCGTATTTTTTGCGACCATAACGAAAGTTGGTGTCTTGTTTGGATTCATTATAGCGATGTATTTCACTTTAGGAAAGGGCGAAATGAGTTTGGTAGACTTGGCAATTTGGCAAGCCATCGGTTCTGGAATAGCGTCAATTGTTAGCTATTTATTTACCAGAGCGTACCTGAAATTCAGTAAAGAATTAGACTGGAAATGGGTTAATACCTTATTTAATTATGGTAAATATGTTTTCGGGACAAATATGAGTGCGATGTTGTATAAAAGTATCGATAAATTGATGTTGGGAAGCCTTGTAACCACTGCCTCGGCAGGAGTTTACGAATTAGCAATTCGGGTAACGAATATGACAGATGTACCCACTTTGGCGATGGCAAATGTACTATTTCCACAAAGCGCAAAACAAGCGGGTGACGGCGATGCAGCCTTGAAAAAATTATATGAAAATGCAGTAGGGGCTATACTTTGCGTAATGATTCCAGCAATTATCTTTGTAGAATTATTTGCAGAATATATCATTTTATTCATTTCCACAGAAGAATATCTGGTCGCTGCTAATCTATTGCGATTGACCATTTTATATGGATTTTTCATGCCTTTTACCGTTCAATTTGGAACCGTGATGGATGCGACAAGAAGTCCAAAAATTAACTTCCGTTTTACCATTTTAAGTATGATTTTAAACGTTGTTTTTAATTATATTTTCATCATGAAATATGGCATCTATGGCGCAGCTTACGGAACGTTATTGACCTATTTGACCGTTTTAATTATGATGCAAGTTATTTTAAAACGCGAATTTAAAATCAATTTTTTGGACTGTGTTAAAAATGCCTTTTTCTTTTATGGGGCAGGATGGAAAATTGCAAAATCGTATTTAAATAAATCAAATTAGAAATAAAATATAAGAGGTTTTAATATTATTTATTTCGCGTTCCTAAGTGAGGAATAACCAGATTTTTCGCCAACTAAACCGAGACCAATTAATTAACCAATCAACTAATAAGCAGATATACCTTATTAATCATGACTACAGAACAACTCGAAGAAGGACTCCTATACGCGGAGGAAAACTTTTTGGACGAAAATGCCAACCACCTCGCAGTGGACAAGATGTTAATTCGTGAAAAATTTGACTTAAACGGCAAGAAAATACTCGATTTCGGCTGCGGGATGGGTGGAATGACGCTTTGGTATGCTACCAATTGGGAATGTGATGTGCTGGGACTAGACATTGACAACCACCACGTTTCGATTGCTCGAAAAATGAAGGAAAAGCACAAAGCGAAAAATGCTCGTTTTGAAGTGCGCAACGTGTTGGATAATCCACTGACAGAGAAATTTGACTACGTATTCTTGAACGACGTAGCGGAACACATTCCGTTGGATATTTTGAAGTTAATCATCCGTCAATTGGGCGCAAGCTTAGCAGAAGGTGGTCAAATTTTTGTGACTTATCCGCCTTGGAAAAGCCCGTATGCATCGCACGTTACGCACGCAGTTGGGATTCCTTGGTGTCAATATTTACCTCAAGGGAAACTGATGAAAATGATTGAAAAGAACAATATGCTCTTGGTCGGCGATGAGGAAAGTGATTTAGTAGAAGCTTATAAAGGCTTGAATCATTTGACACACGAACGTTTGATGACTGCGATAAACGGTAGCGGTTTGAAGCTTATTTATCGAAAGAGTCACTGTATTTTGAATAAAGTGCCAGGTTTGAAAAATGTGCCATTTCGTATTCCACCATTAGATTTTTTAATAACGAAAGAGTTTTTGTTATTGAAAAAGTAGGCGAGTTACGGGTTTCGAGTTAGGGGTTGCGAAAATGACGTGTTCTTAAAGCAGGTATTCAATTGAAAGTTTGAATGTGAACCTATCTAAGAACACGTCATTTTCGCAACTTCTAACTCGCAACCGGCAACTCGTAATACACACATGTTATGAATCCAGATATAGATATTATATATTATACGTTGTTTCCTTGGGAGAATGCTTATTCTTCAGTTTCCTTATCGTTTACTCGTGAATTTTGTAAAAATAACCGCGTTTTTTACATCAATAAACCTTATTCTTTAAAAGATTATTGGCAAGTAAGAAATACAGATTTGGCAAAAGAACGGCAAACAGATTTGTTTAAAAATAAGATGCGTTACGAGGAAATTAAGGAATTGTCTGATAATGTAGTGGCTGTACATCCGCCGCTGACGATGCCAATAAATTTCTTATCAGACGGGGCAGTGTATCGTAAATTGGCGGAGAAAAATAACAAAGTCGTCGTGGATACCGTGCGACAAGTCGTTAAAGATTATAAGTTAAAAAATTACATATATCTTAATTGCTACAATCCATATCATGGTGCTTTGATGCCGCCTGACATGGGGCAAATGCTGAATATCTACCAATGTATCGACGATATGATGGAAGAAGCGTACACTGCCAAACACGGCGCACGCTTAGAAGATGAGGTGATTGCTAAGGCTGATGTGGTAACCTGTACTTCGCATCAATTGCACAATTTAAAGTTGCCATTAAACGAAAATACGCATATTGTTCATAATGCGGTGGACTTGAATATCTTCAAAAATGCACTGGAAGAAACGTATCCTGTGCCAGAAGAAATGAAGCACATCACGACTAAAACTATTGGGTTTACTGGTAATCTTGACCCGAACCGAATTGATTATGCGCTAATTAGAAAAGTGGCGGAAAAGCACAGTGATAAGACCGTTGTTTTGGTTGGACCAGTTAACAGCGACGAGTTCAGTAGAAATGGTTTGGATCAGCAAAAAAATATCATTTCGACTGGACCAAAACACATTCGCGAATTGCCGAAATATTTGCAGCATTTTGATTGCGTGCTAATTCCTTTCAAATTGAACACTTTATGCGCCAGTATTTACCCATTAAAAATAAATGAATATTTAGCAGCTGGAAAAGCAGTCATTTCTACCAATTTTTCATTGGATATTCGAGGCTTTTCAGAGGTGATCTATTTGGGTAAAAATGAGACCGAATTTATGCAATTGATAGATAAAGCGATTGCTGAAAATTCTGATGAAAAAATCGCCGAACGCGTTGCTATCGCCAATCAAAATACTTGGACCGCGAGAGTGGAACAATTTTGGAAAATAGTTAATGCGACGTTGGAGAAGAAAGGAAAGTTGAATTCGCCTCGCCTTCGATGAGGCGTGTGGGGTTCTTACCCCTCAAACTTCCTCTGTTTGAGGTAGGTAGTTATTTATGATTCATAGCAAAAGACATTTTGAAATTTAGAAAGAACAATTATGGAAGAATTGCCACAAAAAGAAAGAATCCTGGAATTTTTTGCCCTTTTCTTATGTGGGTTAATGCTATTTGGCTTTTTCCTAAAAGTAGTTTTGCTATAAAAACGAATAATGGAAATTGCGCCATATTAACCATTAATCCCTAACCCTTAAACATTAAAAAGGTGTCCGTACTAAAAACAAATACTTCATTTTCCTTAAAAAAGTGGTTAAGCAAAACCTTTTTGCAGGAGAAGCTCAACAACCCACTTGGGTATGTAATTGGGATAGCGATAGCATTGGGTCTGGCGTTTATTTTGACAGCATTACCGCTCAAATTGGGGATGATGGTCATTTTGGGCTTGATTGGTATTCCAGTAGTATTGTATTGTTTTGCAGATTTACATTTTGGAATTATTGTGCTGTTAAGTATGGGTTTTTTTCTATCGCTTATCGGAAAATTTGTCAATGCGCCCATCGGTATAGCGGTTGATGGAATGCTGCTTTTACTGCTGTTTGGGTTATTGGTACGGCTGGTGAAAGAACGGGATTTTAGTTTTGTAAAAAGTCCCATTACCATATTTATTCTGATTTGGATTTATTACAATTTTATCGAAGTCCTCAATCCATGGGCGGACTCACGGATGGCGTGGATTTATACGGTGCGAACGGTCGCCTTGTATTTAGCCGTTTATTTTGTGGCGGCACATGCGATGAGTAGTTTATCAAAAATCAAATCTATTTTAAAATCAATAATCTTTCTGGCTTTTTTGTCCGCATTGTATTCTTTGAAGCAAGAATTTTTTGGCTATTCCAACGCTGAATTAACTTGGCTACATTCCGACTCCAAACGTTACGAATTAATTTATCAATGGGGTAGGCTAAGGGTATTTTCCTTCTTCTCTGACCCAAGCACTTTCGGAATGCTGATGGCCTACATGAGCGTTTTTTGTATAGTTCTGATTATTTGGGGAAAGAAAAATTGGCAGCGAATCGCTTTGGCATTTGCTACATTGTGCATGTTCATGGGGATGGCTTATGCGGGTTCACGGACACCGTTTGTACTTGTTCCAGCAGGTATAATGTTCTTTATGTTGCTGACATTTAAGCGAGAAACAATGATTATTGGTTTTGGAATGATTCTATTTATTGCCGCATTTTCCCTGAAATCTACCTCGAATCCCATCATTTTTAGAATCCAATCTGCTTTCAAACCAGGAAAAGATGGTTCGGTACAAGTGCGGATGGACAATCAATCACGTGTTCAACCATTTATTCAATCACACCCAATTGGAGGAGGATTGGGGAGTACGGGAGTGTGGGGAAAACGTTTTACGCCGAATTCTTGGCTGGCGAGTTTCGCGCATGATAGTTTATATGTTCGGATTGCAGTGGAGGCTGGATATATTGGGTTGATAATTTATATGCTGCTAATTTTTGCGGCTTTAAGGACAGGGATTTATTATTTCTTCAGAGTAAAAGACCCCGAGATTAAGTCTTTTTATCTGGCGGTAACGACGGTTGTTTTCATGCTTGCTGTCGCCAATTATCCACAAGAAGCCGTGACTTTGCCACCGACAAGCATGATTTTTTACGTATTTTTGGCATTGTTGGTTCGATTGAAAGACTTTGATGAAAATTTTAGAAAAGAAGAAGAGGTGCTGGATTTGAGTATGCCAGTTTTGGGAGAAAAGTGAAGCGTATTTCAGCGGCGAAAACGATAGCGTAGGGGGAAGACTTGCGGTTGGAACTTTAAAAGGTTTTGATAAAATTTATTCTGCTTTTAAATGTGATTTTGATACAGATGCGGGATTTTGATTGTAATATTGGTAGTCATTAATCATTGGTTTAGCAACTTCAAAGTAAAATGGTCTCGAAATACCAGACGGTTGCATTCTAATGCGAAACCGTTTGTGTGAAAAACGGAATTTCATCATGAGATATTTTATGCCAAAGCCGCCAATTCCCCACTGTAAATGTTTTTCTCCTTGCCAATTTTGGAAGTTTTCTTCTGATTTTCTCCATTTTAAAATATCATCTTGTGCCAATATTTTTTTATATCTTCTATTACAAGTTTCGACTTCTAAGTGGTAATTTTGCATAGTTTTTATTTTGGTGTAAATGGATTGTCTTAATTCTTTGAATTCTATTTCTGAAACCTGACTTTTAAGAATAGTTAAATTGCTTTCTTCTGAAAAACCCCTTACCTTGTTTTCAAATTAAAATCACCTAATTATGAAAACGTTATTCTCGACAATCACTTTACTATTTCTATTAACGCCTATTTTTACACAAAACGATTTAATCGTAAAAGGCAAAGTTTTAGATAAAAATGCATTATTTTATTTAGAAGGTGTTTCCATTTTTGAAAAGAATAATCAGCAAAATGGAACATACTCCAATAAGAAAGGCTTTTTTGAAATCAATTTATCCAACCCAAATTCAATACTTGTTTTTTCCTATTTAGGGTATGAAACGACGCAAGAGCGCATTTCTCCAAATTTAAAGGAGCCCAAAATTGTCCTTCTAAAACCTGACATATACCAGCTTCCTAGGGTAGAAATTAGCGCAACACTAAAGTTAGAACCTATCACCGAACCTTACGAATCCATCGTTGATTTTACATTTTGGGAAGACCGTGTTTTATATTTGAAAAAGAGAGGAGACCAAGGGTATTTTTTAGTTTTAGTAGAAAAGAATGGATATGAAATTGACGAATATTCTTTGAAAGGTCAAAAAATACGGGACTTTGAAGCTGTTAAAATGAGCTGTTTTGGTAGCTTACATTTGGTGTGCTTAAATTATGGTTTTCAAGTTGATATTGTTAATAATGCCATTCAATTGGGCGAAAAGTACACACGCAATGATTACGATTATTTTATCAAACCTTGCGTGGCACAAATTGACAATTCTGTCATTTTCAAAAAGGAATTATCAAATGGGCTAATTTCTGAATTTTACACGGCAGACGCGGGCGAAAAATGGAATGACCTGTTTAGAGTAGCGGCGCAGGAAGAATTGTTGAGAAGTTATAAAGAAGACAGAAGAATCATAGCATTGGGGCAATCATTAGGGGCTGCACAAGTTGCGACGGTTGCGGAAAGCAGGGCAATACGGGCTATCCAAGAAAAGAGCGATTTCTTATCGCGCATCTTATACAAAGGTATCCGGATTCCGCTTTTTAAACGAAACGATACCTTGTTAATATTTAATTTTTACGAAAATCAATTGCAGTTTTTTGATAAATTTGGCAATCAATTAACTGCTCGAAATATCAATTTTCACTTGAATAAAAAATGGGATGACCGCGTTATTTTTGATGAAAAATTAGGGAAGTTTTACGCTGTTTTTAATAATAAAAATGGACGTTTTTTAGCAAGAATTGACGTTGAAACGGGGGAGTGCGCACCGCCGATTCATCTGGAAAGTACCTTTATTAAAAAGATGGCGATACACGATAATGTGTTGTATTTGTTGCATGTGGAACGGACCGAGCCGAATTGGGTCTTGCATAAGGTACAGTTGTAAGGGCGTCTGACGATGAAAGCGTATCCTTATGGTCGCCCAATGTTTTGTAAATCAATGTGGTGGGCAACCACAAGGCTGACTCCCTACGAAGTTTTTAATTTCCAAGCCTCCATAATTTCCTCCATCTGTTCAGTATGTCGCTGACAATGACCCGCCATAAATGTAATCCAACCTTTGCCATCAATCAAGCCCAAAGCAAAATGAGGAAACGCAATTTTGTCCAAGGGAAGCTCCGTCGTCGTGACAAAATTCTCCACTTTTTCGCGGTTATCTCTAAAGCCTTGAATACCCATTGTTTTATTCTTGAAGCGACCTTGTGGCACTAAATGCTCCGGTGCTTTTACTTTGTGGTTGCGATTAGAAACTACTCTGATGATTTTGGGATTAGGAAAAGTTTCGGGTGTTTCTTCATACAATCGCTCCCCTTTTTTGAGGAGCGCAGCTAATAAAGTCTGGTCAGTAATTGCCAAATGTTCGACTAATTCTGCCATCGACCAAGTATCAGAGTCTGGCTTAAATTGAAACAAATCTTCGTTGGTCTGTTTAAGTGTTGACAATAAATTCGCTTCGCTATCTTGTAATACTTGAATTAAATCAGCTCGTTCTGCTTTGTTCATTTTGCAATTATTTGAATGGAAATTATTAGTGAATTTTCGCTGTAGCAGCAAAAGTACCTCCTTTTCTAGTAAATTTAAAGCGGCTTGAACAATTATTAAATAATAATATTACTGCGAATTGTTAAAATTTTAGGGAAAAAAATAATAAATTTCGCCCTCATTTGAATACTAAGGAGAAAACAGATTGCGTTTACTCTCTTTTAAATGAGATGGAGTAGCGTAATTTTACAGTTTTTCCAAAATAAAAAACATAAAGATTTCCACTCTTAAAATATCATCTTTTAGAAAACATTCTTAGAGTCAAAACTTAAAACGAGGTACCTCATGTTTCACAACACCTTATTTCTTTTCCAAGACACAAAAGCCGACCTTAAAGGCCCAGAAGGGCAAAGTTTAATGGATGTAATCTCTTCGGGAGGTCCATTAGGAATTGCTATTGTCGTTGTATTGATTGCGTTGTCAATTATTGCTTTGTACATTTTTGTAGAGCGCTATTTGAACATTAAACGTGCGGGCAAAGTCGATGAAAATTTCATGAATAACATCCGTGCCAATGTCGGTGCAGGTAATATTCAAGCGGCGCGTGCTTTGTGTCAAAATACGGATTCTCCCGTAGCGCGTATGGTCGAAAAAGGCTTGATGCGAATTGGTAAGCCATTGCGTGATATCGACGCAGCTATCGAAAATGTCGGTAACTTGGAAATTTTCCGTTTGGAAAAAAACCTTTCCACTTTAGCCAGTATCGCGGGTGCTGCTCCGATGATTGGTTTCTTTGGTACGGTAACGGGTATGATTATGGCCTTCTACGAAATGGCGACTGCAGAAAACGTAACGCCAGATGTATTGGCAGGCGGTATTTACCAAGCCTTGATTACGACAGCATTTGGTCTATTTATTGGTATTTTAGCCTTTGTTGGCTACAATATTTTAGTAGCAAACGTTGAAAAAGTAGTCTTCAAAATGGAGCGCAGTACCGTTGAATTTATGGATTTATTGCAAGAACCTTCTGCATAATTAACTTGATTAATTAGATTATTTCGATTAGCTTGATTACGCATTTGCGAGCAGTTGAGTCAATCGAAATA
Source organism: Saprospiraceae bacterium (assembly GCA_047629355.1). Lineage (GTDB taxonomy): Bacteria > Bacteroidota > Bacteroidia > Chitinophagales > Saprospiraceae > CAYUNA01. The sequence goes on from JBLHWU010000021.1 coordinate 27,741, forward strand.
ATCAAGTTAATCGAACCAATCGAAATAATCCAATGGGTTTAAAAAAGAGAGCTAAAGTCAGTGCCGAATTTAGTATGTCTTCTTTGACGGATATCATCTTTTTGTTGTTGATTTTCTTCATGTTGACGTCTAACTTTGTGCAAATCAAAGCGACCGATTTACCGGAATCGGACAGTAAAACCGTGGCGGCAAGTTCCATCGTGGTTGAATTGGACAAAGATGGTAAATATATATATAATGGGGTCAAAATGAATTCGAGAGCCTTGAACACCGCACTTCGCCGTGCCGTAGCTAAGGAAAACGACCGAAACAATGTCACCATTACCATTGCTGCAGGAAAGAGCATTCCATTCGACTATGTTACCAAAGTAATCGAAATTGCTGGTAAATTGCGAGTGAAAGCTATTCTTGCGACGCAACCTAAAAAGTAAAAATTAATTCGATTAACTTGATTAATTCGATTGTCCTTTAACAGGTTAATCAAAATAATCGCGTCAATCAAATTAATCGAAATAATCACTCAATCGTTATGGGTTTAAAAAAACGAAGTAAAGTAAGTGCGGAATTTAGCATGTCGTCCTTGACGGATATTATTTTCTTATTGTTGATATTTTTTATGTTGACTTCTTCTTTGGTTGCGCCAAATTCCTTGAATTTGAAATTGCCAGGAAGTGGGACACCGCCAAAGACAGCATCCAAAGATAAAATTGACGATGTACGCATTGATAAAAAAGGGCGGTTTTATTTTAATGGTAAGCAATACGGTTTTTCCAAATTGGAACAAACCCTAGCACGTAATGCCAAGAGAAAGAAAAACTATACCATTACGATGTCTCCAGAATCAGGTACGCCAACGGAGTTTGTTGCGAAGTTGATGGACATTTCTTTGAAATACAATATCAATGGAATTTTGGCGACGGAGTTGAAGAAGTAGGGGGAACTAAATGATGAACTATGAATGATGAATTTACAATAATTTGGATATTCATCATTCATAAGTACGTGACACTATTTATTGGGGTAATTTGAAAACATCTTTATTCCGCTATTTTCCTCTTAAAAATAGTTCCGTGATGTAGACCATGCAACGATTTTTAAAAGAAAACTATCGAAAAAATCTTGCTTTCAAATTTTACCCCAATAAATAATGTCACGTACTTAGTTTACCGTTATTAAGTTAAAATATTTTTAATAATTATGCGATTTCTAAAACAAGTGCATCTTTATTTAAAAAAAAAGAGAAAATACGTAACTGCTTCTGACAGCAAAAGCGGTCTGACTTTTGACCTCTCTCTTCTCTCCACCCAAAAAAATGAAATTATGAGTATGCAAATAACTGGGCTCGGCCCATTTGAGCACATTAATGAAAAGAAAGCACGAATCGCCGCAGGAATTGGACTTTTAGTACTGATTGCTGCGTTGTTATATCCGTTTATGATACAGCCTGACCCACCTCCAGGACAAGCAGGTATTTTGATAAACCTTGGTATTCCTGATGTCGGTGAAGGGGATGAAAATGCGCCGTTGCCGACAGCGGAGGAAACAGAACAAGAAGAGGCTGAACCGGTAGAGCAGGAGGAAGTAGAAGAAGAGGAAATTGTTGAGAAAAAGCCAGAACGGGAAGAAGTAAAAGAAACGCCGAAGAAGGAGGTTGTGAAAACGGAAGATCCTAAGGCGATTGCTTTACGTAAAAAAAAGGAGCGTGATGCTAAAGCTAAAAAAGATGCACGAGATAAAGCAGACCGAGAAGCAAAATTGAAGCAAGCTAAAGTTGATGCTGAAAAACGAGCAAAGGCTAAAGTAGCAGCGGCAGCAAAAGCAAAACAAGATGCAGAAAAAAGGGCAGCAGCCGATTTGAAAAGTTCTTTAGGTGGTGGCTTTGGTGGCGGCAAAGGGAATACAGGTAAACCTGGAGATGAAGGACAATCTAACGGCGACCCGTCTGGTCTAGGTTCAGTTGGTGGTGGCTCTGGTACGGTGCGTGGATTTGGCGATAGAGGTTTTACCAGTCCTGGAAAATTAACGGATAACTCTAACTCAGAAGGAAAAGTAGCTATTGAAGTATGTGTAGATGCCAGCGGACGAGTTACTAGTGCTAAGAAAACGTTGAGTGGTACAACAGCGACAGATACCAATTTGTACAAAAAAGCGGTAGCACATGCCAAAAAATACAAATTTGCAGCAAGTAGCAGCAATTCAAAGCAGTGTGGAACTATTCTTTATGATTTCAAATTCAGAGGGTAGAGGAATGATTTTATTGCTGAATGGCTTTATGGTCGGGGTTTCAGCAATTTGAAACATTAGTATTTTAAAAACAAAAGAGGAGACAATTTTAATTAAAATCGTCTCCTCTTTTTATTTTTCAAAACGGTACCTGACCTATTTGAACCAGTTTTATCGGCTCAATCAGCGTCAAAAATTGCGGCTAATGTTTCACCAATCTCTCCGTCCAAACTTCTTCTGCATTCATCATTTGTAAAAAGTAAATTCCAGTTGGCAATTCCTGTAAATTCAGTTCACCATTTCCATTTTCAAATGACAAATTACTTTTGTTGAAAACCAACTTCCCATCAATATCAGAAAGGCTAACAACGGCATTTTCAACCGAAGCGTCCGTCATTTTTACTTGGATAAAATCACCTGTTGGATTTGGGAAAACAGAAAAGCCCCTTTCTCTTGAGCCTTTAAGTTGACCTACTTTTATTTCAGAAAAAGTTTCGGTTTCGTCAAAGTTTAATTGACTTTGTCCCCAACTCCCATCTACTGCGCCGCCATCTCCACCAGAAAATGCACTTTCTGCTTGCATTGGATTGTCGTTGCCTTGTGCGGTCGTATTTAAAGTCAAATTATAAGGATTAAAAGTGAAAGTTGAGGAAGGCATCAATGTCCAATTTCCACCATTGATACTATATTTTAAATTTCCACCATCCCAATTAATTTCTGTCGAAATACTGCGATTAAATGCCATCTTTACAGGTGCAGTAGCTGCTGCAGGAATGCTAATTATAGGACTTTCGAGTCGTAGAAGACCATTCTGAAGGTCCATATTACAATCACCATTGGCAGGGTTAGAGGCAAAAGCGCCACTACCTGCTACCCCCTCAAGCAAGGTATGCGGGTTGCTTTAAAATAACTTCTGTTTGAATCTAATACTCAAATTTCGCTTTAAAAGTAGCAATTTCTGGCTTTTTAAAAGGAATATCCCACTGCCCATCGTACTCCACCATTTCTGGAAAATATTGATTACCGACCTTAATCAATTTCACCCGCATCGTCACATCAAAATCATAAAAAGTAGTCGAAGCTGCCAGCTGATAATTGCGCGCTAAAACTTGAAATGTCTCTTTTTCAAAATAGGTTTCTAAATATTTAATAATCGTTTTGTCTTCCTTCTTATCTTGAAACCCATCTTTAACTTTTGCGGTAAAAACGTAACAGTCTGCCCCATTTAAATAAGGTTTTGAAGCAATAGAATAATTGTAATACTTTCGCATTTTAGGTTCAAAAATTGCCGTTTTATTGCCAATGAAAGGGACATCCGCTTTTTCACCGGGACTAAAAATGAGCTTTTTTAATTCTGAAATATGTTTTTCAATTCCTGATTTCCCTTCCTCCCATTCGGTGGCGTCAGGGTCAGCACATATTCGCCCATCTGTAAAAAAAACTCTGTCGTAAAGCATTGCGGTGTAATATCGATATTTCTTTTTTCTTTTAAAATAGTTGCCGGTAATGGTTTCCTCAAAGCTTTGCATTTCACGGCAGCGCCCATCGGAAGTTTGTTTGGAATTACTTTGATAACTCGCTTTGCTTCTCCCTTTCTTATCAAATAATTGAATGTTATTGTTAAAAGTTGCATCCACAAAACGCAGATTGTGAAATGCTCGGAAAAATGAATCATCCTTGCGGACCAATTCAATAAAATCATCTACATCAAACCCCTTGCGAGTCGCAGTCACCACAAAAGAATCTAAATCGATAAAAGCAGAAATAGGAATATATTCGCTCGTATCTTTTTGAGCAAAAGTAGAAGTTGTCAATTTTAAAAATATAAAAGTCAGAATAATTAGTTTAAAACATATTTTACTCATTTGTAGAAATCTTGATATTTTTTTTAGAATAAAGAAATAAACTGCACAATTTTTGTAATGATAAGCAATGATAAGCAATGAGATAAATTTTTCCGTTCGGTTAGGGCTTTAAATTTACTTTCCGCCTGCTTTCTCTCTGTACAAATTACAAATTTTATGTCTAAACTTCTTCTAAATCGGATGTTTTTAAATCGCTTGTTTGCTTCAGTTTGCCGCGCGCCATTCAGCGTCTGCCGTCTTCTAATCTTGTTACTTCCTACTTTTTTATACAGTCAGGAAGTGATTCCTTATCCTGACAATTCACCACTTTCCAAAGATTTTGAAGCAATGGGTATTTCGTCTATGGCTTATATTTGGCAAAAAAAAGAATATCAAGTTGCGTTCGATGTGTTAAATCAAATTTACGAAGCAGATAAATTTTCGCTCCCACGGATGGAAAGTGAATATTCGGGGGAGATGTACAAACGATTGACGGCGTTAGAAAATTTTGATTTCATTACAGATAAAAGTAAGAATATTGGTAAACGCATCATTGAATTTGAGTACATTAAAGAAATTCCTTTTCGGACACTTATATATTATATCGAAGATTACGAGCAACAAGAACGTTTTGGTAGGGAAGTCTTGGAGTGCTTTTTCGTGGATTTATTTGTCTATAACGCAGGCATGGAACTCTACGCTGAACTTGACAATCAGCTGGGCGAGTATGCTAATCAGGGCACATTTCGCAAAGGAATTGAGGTTTTACAGTTGGAATTTAACAATAAAATCAACCTTTTTTTCAACGTTTTCGAGCAAGATTACTATCGTTACTCTGAACGGGATTTACTGACCTTCGCCAATAAGTTGTACTTTTTGCTGCCTAAAATAAGTGATGCTATTTACCGCAAACAACTTAAATTTCGTTTAAAAAGTCTTGAAAATGGTGATTTTAGCCCAAAGCTGCTACAAATACTCAAAGAATTGAAACAGGAGTTGTAAAGTTTTGCCCTATATTTGCGTCAGATGTAATCCACTGGAAATGGTGGTTTTTCCTTTCCGACATCTTTCCCTCCTAAAATATTTTCATAAATGTTAGCTAAAACGCTACATTTGCAACGCTGGCTTTTTTATTCATTAAATAAACTGTTTGGAGTTTTAGAAACCTATAAATTTAGGTTTTTGGAATGAAGATAGTATTGATTAGCACTGCTTTTACTAATATAATTTAAAATAATAACTGCTTTGAAAAAAATACTTATCACCGGTGCAGCCGGATTCTTGGGGTCACATTTATCTGACCGATTTATGAACGAAGGCTACCATGTCATTGGAATGGACAATTTGCTGACGGGAAATTTGGACAATATCGCCCATCTTTTTCCACGCAAAGAATTTGAATACTATCACCATGATGTTTCAAAATTCGTTCACATTCCTGGCGAATTGGATTATATTTTGCACTTCGCATCACCTGCGAGTCCGATTGATTACTTGAAAATGCCGATTCAGACGTTGAAAGTAGGTTCTTTGGGAACACACAATTTACTTGGTTTGGCGAAAGCTAAAGGCGCGCGAATCTTGATTGCTTCGACTTCTGAAGTATATGGTGATCCATTGGTTCATCCACAAACGGAAGATTATTGGGGAAATGTGAATCCGATTGGGCCACGTGGTGTATATGACGAAGCTAAGCGTTTTCAAGAAGCGATTACGATGGCCTACCACAATTTCCACGGCGTTGAAACTCGTATCATTCGTATTTTTAATACTTACGGACCACGAATGCGGGTCAATGACGGACGGGTATTGCCAGCGTTCTTTTCGCAAGCAATTCGAGGTGAAGGCTTGACCGTTTTTGGTGATGGTTCGCAAACGCGTAGCTTCTGTTATGTTGATGATTTGGTGGAAGGAATTTACCGATTGTTGCACAGCGATTATCATTTGCCTGTCAATGTTGGAAATCCAGATGAGATGACGATTAAGGAATTCGGACACGAAGTAATGGCAATGGTGGACAATCCGAAAGCTAAATTGACGTTTAGAAATCTACCGACAGATGACCCGAAAGTGCGTCGTCCAGATATTACTAAAGCGAAGGAGATTTTGGGTTGGGAACCGAAAATTTCTCGTGCGGAAGGTTTGAAAATCACCTATGAATACTTTAAAACAGTAGTCGAAAGAGGGTAAAAATTAATGGTTAATGATTAATGGTTAGGGTTAATGAACGCCAGCCATTAATCATTAACCTTCACTATTTAATCTTAAGGAAATGGCAAAGAAAAAGATACTTATTACAGGTGGTGCAGGCTTTATTGGTTCACATTTGGTGCGATTGATGTTGGAAAAATATCCAGATTATCACATTGTCAACTTGGATAAATTGACCTATGCGGGCAATTTAGAAAATCTGTCGGATGTTGATAAAAAGCCGAATTATACCTTTGAAAAAGGGGATATTGTGGATGCAGAATTCATCGATGGTATATTTAAGAAATACGATTTTGATGGCGTTATTCACCTTGCGGCAGAATCGCATGTTGACCGGTCGATTGAGAATCCTTTGGCGTTTATTGAAACCAATATTTTGGGAACAATGAACTTGCTGAATGCTGCTCGAAACAACTGGAAAGACATGACCAATAAGCGTTTTTACCATGTTTCGACGGATGAAGTGTATGGAAGTTTGGGCGAAGAAGGCTTTTTTGTCGAGACGACGGCGTATGACCCACGGTCGCCCTATTCGGCTTCCAAGGCGAGTTCTGACCACTTGGTTCGAGCGTATCACCACACATACAAATTACCGATTGTTATCTCCAATTGTTCCAATAATTATGGACCGAATCAGTTTCCAGAAAAATTGATTCCATTGGTGATTAACAATATCAAACACAATAAAGCTTTGCCAATTTATGGTGACGGAAAATACACGCGCGATTGGTTGTGGGTGATTGACCATGCCGAGGCAATTGACACAATTTATCACGATGGTGCAGATGGTGAAACGTACAATATTGGTGGCAACAACGAGTGGAAAAATATTGATTTGGTAGAAAGTCTATGCGATGTCATGGATGATTTATTAGGTCGCGAAAAAGGTTCTTCTCGCAAGTTGATTACTTTCGTGAAAGACCGCGCAGGTCATGATCGTCGGTATGCGATTGATGCTTCTAAACTCAAAGATGAATTGGGTTGGGGACCAAAAATCCAAGCGACTGAGGGCTTGAAGATGACTGCGGAGTGGTATCTGAAAAATGAGGCTTGGATGGATAATGTGACTTCAGGGTCGTATCAGGCTTATTATGAGGAGATGTATGCGGAGAGGGTTTAGGACTTTTTCTGCTTTTAAAAAAAAAAACATGGTGATTTTAAAAATCACCATGTTTTTAAATTTTATCTGCCTTCTAGTAATTTTTGTAAAGAATTGACTTGCTCATCTATTACAATTTGTTTTATTTTCAAATTAACCATGTCCAATTCATAAAAACTAAAGGTTTTTTCTGTCCATCAAATTGACCATTTTTATGTTTATCTACACCATATTTTCCAATAATATTATTTGCTTTCTTCGTGAATCTTTCAGTAATTGCGAAGTCTCTACTTCTGCTAAAATTCCAGTATTGTGCTCATCATTACTACGCGTTACTTAACTCCAACAGCCAGCATAAACTGATTATAATTCTTCACCTTTTCAAAATTAATTTTCATGACTTTTGGTTTAATATTATTGAATTTCAACCTTCCATCTCCCTCAAAATATTCTTCCTAGCCCGTCCCTCATACCGCTCAAAAAACACTTCCGAAAAATAAATCCACTCCCGTTTCAAAAACGATTTCAACACTTTTTTCCGTCCAATTTTATACAAAAAAGCAGGATACATAGAATATTCTTGTCGAATAGCCTCCACATATTTTTGATAGATAAGGGCGTCTCCCGCTAAAATACTCAAGTCAAAATCAAGGAAATAATGGAAATCCGTATCGTCTTTCAAAGGCTGATGCTTCGCCGTACTTTCAATTAATAGTTTCAAATCATTTAAGTCAAAAGGTAGGTTCTTATCTTTTAAAATAGCCAGAGCTAATTCGGCACTTTTAGCTTCATTGTCTTTATTTTGAGGAATATAAATGGCGTCGTGAAACCAAATGGCGGCTTCGATTAATAGCGGGTTTTTTAGAAAATTTTCGTGCTCATTTTTTACCAAATAAAGATTGTATAAATGGCTTAAATCGTGGTAGTGTCGCTGGTTTTCAGTATGTCTTTCTAATAAAATAGTCAATACTTCAAGGGCATCATTTTGCTTAAAATCGCATTGCAAAAAGAACTTTCTTCCAGCTTCTTTTAGAAAATCTAAGTGATTTTCATTCAATCTATCTTTTGAAATAAAATCCATTACAACAATTATTTTTCTGGAATATTTAAATCAGCCAACCAACTTTCTAAAATGTCATATTCCTCAATTGTCAATGGAAATTTCTTCCCCTTCGGCATTCTATTTTTGACAAAAACTTGCTTGTGAATTTTCGCCGCCCACGTTTCCATATTACCTTCCGTAAAAACGACGGACTTCTTTTTTTGATGACAAACGTTACATTTTTCTTCTAAAATAGTGAGAACAGGAGGATTATTTGAGCTATTTTCAACTTGAGAAAACCAATATAAATTCCCAACGATGCTAATAAAAATTAATGCTTTCACAATGCTTTTTTATCATTCAGTGACTATTCAGGTTAACACTGTCGGATACGAATTAAGGAGGTTACTTTAAGTAACCTCCTTAATTGCACATACTTTATTTGACGCTTTTAAAACGAAAATCCTCCCTGCAATCTAATTCTTAACCCTTCCTCTGCTTCATTATCTGGATTATTCGGGACAAAGCCACCAAGCGATAAGGTAAACGCATCCAACGGAGAAATCCAAATCCCGCCACCGTAGTTAGAATGCCATTCATCGCTTTCATTTTCGATATCACTTGACCAAACCCGACCAATGTCATATCCGCCAAAAATACCCAGCGTAAAAGGCAATACGCGGTTGTGGGTTGTAAACAATCGAAGGCGTAAATCAGCGTTGGCATAAAAAGTAGTATTGCCATAAAACCGTTGTTCCCGGTAACCCCGCAGTGGACTTTCACCACCAATCGTAGGCGCGTCATCGAAGAAAAAATCTTCATTCAAATCACCGAAAATGTGTCCAAAACCAACACGAGTCGCAACAACCAGGTTCTCTTTTCTATCTATATTCTGATACAAGGACATCTCTCCCGTCAACTTGGTAAAACTCAGATTGGTATCATCCAAGGAGTTTAACCATTTGGCATTGGCAATCAAATTTATTCCTCGATGCGGTACAACTCGGTCGTCCACATTGTGATAATTAAATCCAAACTCTGCTCCAATTCGATTTCGATGTATAAAGATATTATCGGGGACCGTACCGCCAGGGTTGGTCGTTAAAATTCTATTTGGCGTGTTGTCAATTTCTGACCGTTCAAAAATAGGACCGAAAGTTAAGTAGTTTTCAATGCTGCCCAATCGTTTTTTGAAGGCAGGATAAATACGAACCAAACCTTTTCTAATTCGATAAAAATCTATGCCCAAAGACTCAACCATCGCCACTGACCCGTTGCCATAGCCGAAATAATTGGAGGCGTATGAAGGATTCTTGATGGTGGCATCTAAATGAAAATCAAGCTTTCCAAAGGTATTTAGAAAGTCTCCTAAATAGTTTAATTCAAAAGATTCTGTTTGAAAAGCATATAAAGCACTAAAGGCATGTTGAGACGAAAATGGCTCTTTTTTAAAGTTATAAGAAGTGTTTAAAAATGATGCTCCCAAGATAAATCCATCATCCGGATTCGACCCAATAATCGGAATTGGAATGGTGTAATTGTATTGGTATTCATAAGCTCGTCGGTCATAGATATTATAGATGACTTCATCCGTTCGTTTGTCCTTGGCTTCTGTTCCTAAAGTGAGCGAATTTTTCCGATTGTCGTCATAAAAAAGCGTCTTTTTACCCAGTCCTTTTACTTTGGATTTATCAACAAATGTATCGTTGCCTAAGCCACCAATACAGCGCAATTTTATGCCTTTATTGACCTCGCCAGTTACGCGAAATTCATCATCATCGCCATTGCCGTACAAGTGAATTTCTTTGGTAATATCACTTTGAAATGTTCGTTCATATACCATGTCTTTCTTCTTGCCTTTTTTCGACAATTCAAACATTCTAACTATGGTCTCCTTATCGTTAACTCGCTGAATTTCAAAGAGTTCCTTATCTTCTGTACCAATTACATCAACTTCTTTTGCCCGAAATTCATAATATTTTCGTGCAAAATCCACAATGCGGTCACGCCGTTTCCGCAATACCGATTTGATATAATCGCCATCCTCTGTCAAGGCGAAATCTGGCCAGGCTTTAAATGCTTCTTCAATCAAATCGTCCGTGATGTTTTTTTGCAAATAAGTTGCTTCTTGTTCCCAATCCTGCCAATCCAATTCGGTCAAAAATTGTGCATCAAAATTCCGAGGACTCCAAGCGGCCCATTTGATGTTACCTTTAATCTCTGGTCCATAGATTGCCAATTGCCGCGTAAACGGTGAAGCAATTGTTGCAATTCGAGTTACCAAACCATCATATTTACTAAAAGCTTGGTCGCGGTCACGCGGCACAGGACGGTACAGTCTCGTCCCATCTTCCTGGTCAAATCGTGCCCAACGCCATTGGTCGTCATGCCTGTCCCAATCGCCAATTACCATATCAAAAAGCCGGGAACGCAAAGCCCAATTTTGGTCAACTTTATGCTTGTGGTTTTTCAATGTCTTCTCCGATAAATCTGGTGTATTGTACGTTTTTTTAGTGCCACCAAAAACGGGCTGACCTTCCCAATCTCCGCCTGGTCTTTCTTCCACTAAATAAACACTGCCACCATAATTGTCATTATAAATGCCCAAAGTTGGCTGTTTTGGAATGTAATAAAACTTCGGATTGGTGTGGTAAATATTTGCGGCATCTGCCAAGGGCGCTAATGCCAAGGGCGCAAAAGGATGCGTAGAAAGAAAGTTATCCAAAGCAATATATTCTGTCAATCCCATTTTATTAAACGGCGGTGGCAACAAGCGAGTCACGTCTTTTGTTAAATCGCGCATCACATACTGATGACCGTCAGGGTCAGCCATTCTAAGAGAATTTGTTTGGTTTCCGCCACCACGTTTTAGCGGTGTCATTCCACCTTTAAATTCACTTAAATCAAGGATTGGGAAATCATATTTTTGCAAATAAATGCTGCGATAATGCTCTCCCAAAACAATTTTTTGCACCGCACCTGCTTCGCTGACAGGGTTGCGTGTTGGCAATTTTGAAATGGTTTTTTCCTTCTTCAATGCCTCATATTCAGGGAATTCTGTTGGAATATTGTCTTCACTTATTGATAAAGCACCTTTCGTTTGTTGTCTGAAAACTAATGTTGCATCTGTGCCATCTTCATTTGGTATATAAAAACTCGTCCAGGCCTGTCCGTCTTCGTAAAAATCGATGATTGAGTAACCATTTTCACCGTAGCCAAATTTCGCACCTTTTCCTAAAGCTGAAACACTCGTTTTAGAGCCAGAACCACTGACAATGAAGGTTTGGTTATTATTTTCTAAATACTGTAAATTGTGTTCATGTCCTGAAACATAAATGAAACTTCCATTTTTTTCAGACGCTGCAATGATGACTTCTTTTAATTCTTTAAAAACAGGATTAGAAATATCTTGCTTCGACATCCCCGATTTTCGGAGTCCAGTACCCAACGTTCCCAAGCCAGGCAATGGAATGTAAAGATTTTTTGAAATATTGGTTAATGGAAAAATATGGTCTTTCAAGGTGTAATTTCCACCATGAGGGCCATTTGTATAAAGCGGGTGGTGCATAGCGACGACCACATTTTTATTTCGATATTTTCGGACTGCATTTTCAAATAAAAACTTGAACATGAACTTATTTTTCACCTCACAGCCATCGTGAATTTT
>JBLHWU010000022.1:0-39453 GCA_047629355.1 Saprospiraceae bacterium
ACAGTTGGATACCTTTAGTTAACTCTGCTTGCGTTTCTAATTCAGATAAGCTATTCTGTGCTGAAATCCAACGCTTTTGCCAAGATTTAATGGTATTTAAATCAATACCTAATTCTTGACTAATCACTGAATACGCTTTGCCTTGATAACCTGAAAGTAAAATACGTGCACGTGTCGACATCTTCAAAGTTGTAGTAGGACGAGTCGCTATTTGATCTATCACATCATATTGCATATTTGTCATTACTAATGGCTTTGGAATAGAGAGTTTTCTTCCCATGGTAAGTTTTTATGGCAAAGAACGTGTTTTTTTATGAATTTTTTATGAGGCGTTGCACTACGCGTTACTTACCAAAGGTTAACAAGTCTAATAAAATTCCTGGGATATGTTTTCTTTACAAAAGTAGTTTGAGGATGAAAAATCATTTTTCATCCTCAAAACAATACCCGCGCTGCCGCAGGTGGTGCGCATTGTTTCTTGTATATACGTCAACTGTTATTTAAAAAAAAAACCAATCCAACTTTTATATTTAAATTTGAGCTATATTTTAATAAAAAACAAAACCAATGACAAGAACATACTCGTTTTTAATTCTAATCTTCACGTTGCTATCTGCATTTTCCATTCCTTTAAATGCGCAAACTAGCCCAACTTCTACCTTTGATGCCACTAAATTTGAAGCCTTACATTTTCGTAACATTGGGCCATTTCGAGGCGGTCGCTCAGTGGCGGTTACAGGCGTACGGAATCAACCAATGACTTATTATTTTGGAAGTACAGGCGGCGGTGTTTGGAAAACAGAAGATGCGGGTATGAATTGGAAAAATATCTCTGACGGCTTTTTAAAAACGGGCTCAGTCGGTGCGATTGCAGTTGCGCCTAATGATGCAAATGTGCTGTATGTCGGCATGGGCGAACATCCGGTGCGTGGCGTGATGACCTCGGCGGGCGACGGGATATATCGAAGCACCGACGGTGGCCAAACGTGGCAGCATATTGGTCTGGGAAATTCCGAACACATTGCTGCCATTCGCATTCATCCCAATGATTCGGAGACCGTTTGGGTAGCAGTGCAGGGCGCATTGTGGCAAACGAGTACGGAGAAAGGTATTTATAAAACAACGGATGGTGGAGAGAATTGGAAAAAAGTCCTCTTTGTAGATGAACATACGGGCGCAGTAGATTTGAGTTTGGACGTGACGAATCCGCGTATTTTGTATGCTGGTATGTGGGATCACCAACGTTACCCGTGGAAGGTGCGCAGTGGTGGAAAAGGTTCTGGTATTTGGAAATCTGTGGACAGCGGTGAGACGTGGATGAAATTGACGGAAGGCTTACCTGAAATGATGGGCAAGGTCGCAGTGGATGTTTCTCCTGTCAATCCCAATCGAGTTTTTGCGAATATCGAAGCAGAAAAAGGTGGTGTTTTTCGGTCAGATGATGGCGGTAAAAAATGGAAGCAAGTCAATAGTGACCGTCTGACGGTAGCACGGGCTTGGTATTATATTGAAATATTTGCGGATCCTAAAAATGAAAATGGCCTCTATGTTTTAAATGCGCCTGTTTTAAAATCTTTGGATGGTGGAAATTCTTTTCAAAATGTAAATGTGGCGCATAGTGACCAACATGATTTGTGGATAAATCCAGACAATCCGAATAATATGATTTTGGGAAATGACGGCGGCGCCTGCATTACTTTTAATGGCGGAAAAACGTGGAGTACGCAAAATAATCAGTCAACTGCGCAATTTTATCGAGTCATTGCGGATGAACAATTTCCTTATCGGATTTATGGTGGACAACAGGATAACTCAGCGATTTCGATAGCGAGTCGGACGCAATGGCAGGGGATTGGTGAGCGCGATTGGCATTCGGTGGCGGGTGGTGAAAGTGCATTTTTGGCGTTTGACCCAAAGAATCCGCAGAAGATTTATGGAACAAGTATCACTGGTTTTGTCGATGTGTATGATTCCAAAACAGGGATGTATAAAGATATTATGGCGTACCCATCGGTTAATTTGGGACGCTTGCCGAAGGACATGAAATATCGTTTTAATTGGAATAACCCAATTGTCGCGCAACCGCAAAATTCGAATATTCTATATTACGGTGCGCAAAAAGTGTTGCGTTCAGATAATGGTGGTTTGAAATGGACGGAAATTAGTCCAGATTTGACCCGAAATGATACAACGAAACATGGTGCAGGCGGTGAACCATTTACCAACGAAGGAGCAGGTGGCGAGATTTACAATACGATTAGTTATATCCAATGTTCGCCATCGCAAGCTGGCGTGATTTGGGTCGGAACGGATGATGGACGGGTGCATTTGACCTTAGATGAAGGCAAAGAATGGCAAAATATTACACCAAAAAATTTACCTGAATCCTTGATAAATGCCATTGAAGTTTCACCGCACGACCCTGCGACGGCTTATTTGGCGGTCACTCGCTACAAATATGGAGATACTTCACCGATGATTTATATTACGAATGATTATGGTGGAAGTTGGCGAAAAGCGATTGATGGTTTACCGAAAGATAATTTTGTGCGGGTTGTTCGAGAAGATAAAAAACGGAAAGGGTTGTTGTACGCAGGGACAGAGCGAGGGCTGTATTTGAGTTTTGATAATGGAAAATATTGGACGGCTTTTCAATCGAATTTACCCGTTACACCCATTACCGATTTGACGATTGCAGACAATGATTTAATCGTTGCAACAGCTGGTCGAGCGTTTTGGATTTTAGATGATTTGAGTGCGTTGCAACAATCGAACGGTGCACCTGATGGTAAAAAAATGAAGTTGTTCTCCCCTAAATCAACCGTTAAATTTAATACCAATACGCCACCAAAACCGCCGGTTCACGAAGGTCAAAATATGGCGAACGGTGTTATTTTTGATTATTATTTACCGCACAATTGGGTAGATTCGAGTGCGTTGATTTTAGAAATTAAAGATGTTTTTCAAAATACAATTCGGACTTATTCTAATAAAAAACCGGAAAAGCAGAAGAGATGGGCAGGCGGACCGCCTCCTCCGCAAGTTTTGCCGTCGAAAGTAGGGTTAAATCGTTTCAATTGGGACTTACGGCGAGAAACTTTACCTGCGGTTGAAGGCATTTTTGTGATGGGTGATTATCGCGGGCATTTGGTGAATCCAGGCGATTATTTATTTAAATTAATGTCTGAAAAAGACACTTCGGTAACGATGATAAAGGTGTTGCCGGACCCACGTTTGACCGCCAATTTGCAAGAACATGGCAATCAGCAAATCTTATTAATGAAGATAGAAACAGCGGTTAAAGACATTCATCAATCCGTCAATCAATTGCGGAGTATTAAGAAACAATTGAACGGACGACTGGAATTATTGCGAGAAATGGAGGAAGGAAAGGAGCTGGTTATTTTAGGAGAAGACGCGTTGAAAGCCATTACCAAATGGGAAGAAAAACTCATTCAGCCGAAACAAAAAACCTTTCAAGATGTGATTAATTTTCCCAATCAATTAAATGCGGAATTTCTAAGTTTGAAAGGACAAATTGACCAATTAGACCCACAGCCGACGGAGGGCGTGAAGTTGCGCGTGAAGGAATTGATGGCAGAATGGGCGGGTTATAAAAAAGAAATTGAATTGGTTTTGCAGCAAGAAGTGACGTTGTTTAATCGGATGTATGCAGAGGCGAAGTTGCCGGTTTTGATTTTGCCGAAGGAGTGATTGTTCATTCCGCCATTCTTTTGTCATTCCACCGTTCTTTTGTCATTCGGACCGCAGTAGAGGAATCTAGCGTGATGTTGCATCCAGATTCCTCCACTGCGGTCCGAATGACAAAAGAACGGTGGAATGACAAAGAAGGTCAGAGTGACAAAAGAAAGAATTTTAATAAGGGAGTTTGTAATAAATAAGCTACCCAAGATGACGCAGCTATTTTTTCTTTTAAAGATGTTAAAAAAAGTGAGCATAACTGGTTATTTGAGACTTTTTTTAGTATTTTTAAAAGGGAAAAGAGCAAGTCAGATGGGTAGGTTATTTTTTACAAATTCCCTAACCTTGGCCTTTGATATTTGAAAATAAGCACAATCGCTTTTCTCGTGCCATTTGAAAAGTGATTAGTCTTGTTTTTAGAACATTTTTTACACTAATTTCTAAAAGATTAAACCATGCGAAATTTATTTTTACTGTTATTGATTGGGCTGTCAGTTGGATGCAATCAACAATTCCACGAACGACATATTAATGAATCAAAAGAATATATTATTAACTTAAAAGAAAAAGGAGCACTAATTGTGCGACTTCGAAATGAGCAAAAAAAGATGAATGCTCTTTTGAAAAAAGGATATATTGAATGGGCTGAAGATGTAAAAGAAAAGGCTGAAGAAGAAAATAAGGCAACGATAGCTGCTTTCAATGAAAAATTTAATTTTTGTCCTGTTTATTTTATTTTTGAACAAAATTCGTTGGATATTCGCAATAAAGAAACGCGAAAAGGTGTTTTCCTGAATAAAAATCTTCAAATTGATAAGACAATTGAATGTGCGGAAGAATTTATTCTGACAGCTGAATATGGAGTTACGCAGCCAGATACTGCTCGTTTTGATGGTAGTACTCGCACATACGAAGGGGAAAACGGGAAAGTATTAGAAAAAAGTGGTTACAAAGAAATTTTCAATAAAGTCACAGGACTTTTAATTAAATCTGACCATTTTGTTCAATTACATCGACCGTTTCCTTATTATGTAAAAAAACACACAGCGATTGTTTTGTCGCGAAATTATGCAGAAATGGTCAAATTATTAAATCGAAACCTTCATACTTTTTACAAAGAACAAAAATAAAAGTCCAAAAAAAAATCCCGTTGATGTACACACCAACGGGATTTTTTATATCAACAATATTGGACTAAGCATTCAATACTTTCGCCATCGTTGCACCAATATCTGCTGGAGATTTCACCACGTGAATACCGCATTCTGCCATGATTTTCATCTTCGCTTCTGCTGTATCGTCTTCGCCACCGATGATTGCACCTGCGTGTCCCATCGTCCGACCTTTCGGTGCCGTTTGACCCGCAATGAACCCAACAACTGGCTTCGTACCGTGCTCTTTTACATATCGCGCAGCGTCTGCTTCCATACTACCACCGATTTCACCAATCATGACGATACCGTCCGTATCAGGGTCTTCCATTAGCATTTGTACCGCTTCTTTGGTCGTTGTACCCACGATTGGGTCACCACCGATACCGATACAAGTTGATTGTCCCATGCCCGCTTTGGTCACTTGGTCAACTGCTTCGTATGTCAAAGTACCTGAGCGCGAAACGATACCGATTCGACCTGGATTGTGAATGAAACCTGGCATAATACCAACTTTCGCTTCCCCTGGCGTCATGACACCTGGGCAGTTTGGTCCAATCAAAGTACAAGGTTTGTCTTTGATATATTCCTTCACTTTCACCATGTCTTGCACTGGAATACCTTCCGTGATACAAATAATCACTTTGATACCTGCCGCTGCTGCTTCCATCACTGCATCTGCTGCAAATGGTGGTGGTACAAAGATGATAGACGTATCTGCGTTTGCTTTTTCAACCGCTTCAGCAACGGTGTTGAAAACAGGCTTGCCAAGGTGTTTTTGCCCACCTTTGCCCGGTGTTACACCACCTACGACATTGGTGCCGTATTCAATCATTTGACCAGCATGAAAGCTGCCCTCTTTTCCAGTAAAACCCTGGACAATGATGTTCGATTTTTTAGTTACTAAAACAGCCATATTTTATATTTTCGATTTTATAAGTTCAGCGTTCTTGGTTTAAAGTTATTAGTTGTGCAATTTTTTAAAATCACAACTTTATTTAAACGCTTGCGATTTTGTAATGTTTTGAATTGCCTAGTCGGTTTTTATCACCAAAAGCAGACTCATTGAAAACTATAGAGTATTCTGTATCTCTATGTTTTCCTTTAAACCATTTTTTATAAACGAGTTGCCCGTTTATAACTAAATAGAGTTCGTCATGCTCTGATTTTTGCGTCCAAACAACCATAGTTTTCTATTTTTTCTAAGTAATAAAAACTTCCTTTAATTTTACTTAAAAACTAAAAAAGAAAGGTTTCATTTTCTCTGAATTATAAAAACATCCTCATCCTTCTTGTGCATATAATATTTCTCTCGCGCAAATTTCTCTCGATTCGATTCAATCTCCTGCTTATCTTTCTTTGCTTCCACAATTTTCTTAGCGAAATATGCTTTGTTAACTTCCAATTGTTCCACCGATTTTGACAATTTCCACTGCGTCATCAAATCATGTCGGTCAAAGAAAACCATCCATGCAAAAAATAAAGCCAGCACCAAAAAATAGCGATTCCGCATGGGTGCAGGAATGGAACTTAATGGATTATTTGCTTTTCTTCTTGCCATTTTTTAGACGGTTGATGGCTCAGGGCGCAGGGCTCACGGAGCGTCTGTTAAAATTTAAAGTTATTTTTAAATGTTCTTTCGGGGAGTAAAATTAGTAAAAAAAATGCTTTTGGAAATGCTTTTTAAAACTAGGGAATGCGAAATAAATAAACTTAGATTATTGAGAGAGAAGTTTTGTTCTTAGTTTTTGCTTTGAAAGTGCGATTTATGTTGATATAATGAGCATTTTTAAAGTGAAAAATGAGGGTAAAATATCCTCTCAAGAGTCTGAGTTTATTTAATTCGCATTCCTAATTCGCATTCCTAATTCGCATTCTGAAAATGTAATTTGGTTTAAAAAAGCAAAAAGTCTATTTTTTAAAACACCTTATTTTAATAAAAAAAGAACGCACGAAAAGCCATTTTTTAAATCTAAAAATCGAGATTTCCGTGCGCCCTCGTGTGCCGTACGCCGACAACCATGCGTCGTTTATCCAAGTAACGCTTTACCTGGATAAACACCTGCATCACCCAACTCTTCCTCAATTCGCAACAACTGGTTGTACTTCGCGATTCTATCCGAACGGCTAGCAGAACCGGTCTTGATTTGACCGCAATTCAAGGCAACTGCCAAGTCTGCAATCGTCACATCTTCGGTCTCACCAGAACGGTGACTCATTACAGAAGTAAAGCCATTTCGAGTCGCCAAATTAACGGCTTCAACAGTCTCCGTCAAGGTTCCAATCTGATTCACTTTAATCAAAATTGAGTTTGATGCGCCCATGTCGATGCCTCTTTGCAAACGCTTCGTGTTGGTTACATACAAATCATCACCAACCAATTGGCAACGGTTGCCAACTGCACTAGTCAATTTTTCCCATGCCTTCCAATCGTCTTCATCCAAGCCATCTTCAATTGACAAAATCGGGTAGTTGTCCACCCAACCTTTCCAGTAATCCACCATTTCAGAAGAAGTCAATTTGTCTCCAGTAGATTTCGAAAAGTGATAAACTTTTTCTTCCGCATTATAAAATTCAGAAGCCGCCGCATCCATCGCAATCATTACTTCTACGCCTGGTTTGTAGCCTGCTTTTTCAATCGCTTTCAAAACGATTTCAACTGCTTCAACATTCGATTTGATATTTGGTGCAAAACCACCTTCGTCCCCTACATTGGTCGAGTAGCCTTTCTTTTGCAATACCTTTTTCAAGGTATGAAAAATCTCCACGCCCATGCGCAAACCTTCCGAAAAAGTCTCCGCGCCGACTGGCATAATCATAAATTCTTGAAAATCAATAGAGTTATCCGCGTGCGAACCACCATTCAAAATATTCATCATTGGCACTGGCAAAACGTGTGCATTTGGTCCACCCAAATAACGATACAATGGCTGCGTAGATTCCTCAGCCGCTGCTTTTGCAATCGCTAAAGAAACACCCAAAATTGCATTTGCACCCAATTTCGCTTTGTTGTCTGTACCGTCCAAATCAATCATCAATTGGTCAAGATACCGTTGTTCAAAAACGTCTTCTCCAATCAAATTATCCGCAATGACTGTTTCTACATGTTGGCAAGCGGTCAAAACACCTTTACCCATATATCGTTTCTTGTCGCCATCTCGCAACTCTACCGCTTCGTATTTTCCAGTCGATGCGCCCGAAGGAACAATCGCGCGACCCATGCAGCCATTTTCGGTTAACACTTCGACTTCGATTGTTGGATTCCCGCGAGAATCCAATACTTCTCTTGCCTTAATATCGATAATTGTACTCATTTCTTAATTGTTTTTAAGTTTAAAAATGGTGGTTTTATAATTTAATTAAGGCTGATACTTTTTTAGTGGTCAAAGGGCAGGATATTCATCATTTTAAAAAAAAAATGCTGGACTTTCTGACTTCTGATAGTAAATACGGTCTGACTTCTATTTTACTTATTTATCTCCTGCCATTAATTGCACAAATTCATCAAAAAGGTACTCCGCATCGTGCGGTCCTGGTGATGCCTCTGGGTGATATTGCACAGAAAATGCTTTTTTACCTTTGATTTTGATACCTTCAATGGTATCGTCATTCAAGTTCCGGTGCGTAATTTCAACTTTATCTTTATTCGCCTCAATCGCTTCCGGGCTTACGCCAAAACCATGATTTTGACTGGTAATTTCGCCTTTTCCAGAAACCAAATTTAAAACGGGGTGGTTAATCCCTCTGTGTCCATTGTGCATTTTATAAGTTTCAATGCCAACAGACAAGGCCAATAATTGGTGTCCCAAACAAATACCAAAAAGCGGTTGGTCGTCTTTCAAAATTTGCTGACCCAGTTTGACTGCAAAGTCCATTGGAGCAGGATCGCCAGGACCATTTGAAAAGAAATAACCGTCTGGTTTGAATTTTTTCAATTCTTCATATGCTGTCTTCGCTGGAAAAACTTTGACGAAACAATCCCGCTGTGTGAAGTTGCGCAAGATATTCTTTTTTACACCAAAATCCATCACGGCTACCCGATACTTTGCTGTTTTTTCGTCGCCTAAGGTGTAAGGTTTTTTCGTACTTACTGTCGACGCCAATTCCAAGCCTTTCATTGGTGGCACTTTCGCGAGTTGCTGCTGCAATTCGTGAACATCCGTATTTTCGGAAGAGATGATACAGTTCATCGCACCTTTATTTCGAATGTGTCGTACGATTTCACGCGTATCTACGTCGGAAATACCGACTAAGTTTTCTTGTTCAAAATAATCTTGGATAGATTCAGTCGCCATTTGACGCGAATAATCCCAAGTGAAATTCTTACAAATTAGTCCGTTGATTTTAATATCATCAGACTCTGCTTCGGTACTTCTTGTTCCATAATTGCCAATATGTGCGTTGGTCATTATGATAATTTGTCCAAAATACGAAGGATCGGTAAAAATTTCTTGATAACCGGTCATCCCAGTATTGAAACAAATTTCGCCAGTGGTTGTACCAATTTTTCCTGCACTTTTTCCATGGAAAATAGTACCATCTTCAAGTAATAAAACAGCGGGTTGCGGTTGCATAAAATTATTTTAAAAGAGGATTGTGATTGACAGAAAATTTCAAAAATCGGGGCAAAGATAAAAGGTTTGAGGACTTATTTTAATGGAGACGGTGGCTATTTTAAGTTAAATTGTAAAAACCATTTTTTTATCAAATGAATTCGCTTAATTTTAGCCAAAATTTTTAAAAGAAATCTTTTAGTGAAACGAATTTAATAAATTGAGCCATAATGCGCCGCAATTTTTTTTGTAAAAAGTTTAAAAAATCAGTGCATAGCTCCTTTACGGGCTTATTTTTTAAGGTTTTAGAAGGAAAAAGGATAAGTAAGTACCTGGATATAAATAATCGAACATATAAAAAGATACTTTTTATATGTTCGATTAATTACGTCCAGGTACTTATAATGGCTCAATTTATTGAATACGTTTCACTACAAGACTTCTTTCCTACTAAATTCTAACACTTGTGTTACCGTGTGCCTTGCGCCGTGAGCCGTCAACCGTTTTTAAATTATGTTTTCAGCAACAACCTATACCAATCGTAGAAACCAATTAAAAAAAAATATTTCCAATGGTCTTATTCTACTTTTTGGAAATAATGACCTCGGCATGAATTGCATCGCCAATACTTATCATTTTCGACAAGACAGTAATTTTTTATACTTTTTTGGCATCAATCAAGCAGGATTATCGGCGGTGATTGATGTAGATTCTGGTGAAGATATTTTGTTTGGAAATGACCGAACGATTGACGATGTGGTATGGGAAGGTTCACAGCCGACGATGAGAGAATTGGCAGATAGAGTAGGGGCGAAAACGACAAAGCCATTTGCTGATTTGAATGAAATGATTAAAAAAGCAGTAGCTGAAGGTCGTGATGTACATTTTCTGCCACCCTATCGTTTTGAAAATAAATTGAGATTACAAGATTGGTTAAATATCCCTGCGACGGAACAAAAATCGAAGGCGTCCAAAGCCTTGATTCATGCCTTGATTAATCAGCGTTCGTACAAATCTGCGGAAGAAATCGTTGAAATGGAAAAAGCCGTCAACATCTCGCGAGCGATGCACCATGCGGTAATGCGCGGCGCGAAAGCAGGAAAGAAAGAGGCGGAATTGGCAGGTTTGGCACAAGCAATTGCAGTGAGTACAGAGGGGAACTTGGCGTATCCAGTTATTTTGTCAAAAGATGGGCAGACCTTGCACAATCATCACCACAGCAATATTTTGCAGAATGGTGATTTAGTTTTAGGGGATTTTGGTGGAGAAACGAAATCTTGTTATGCGGGGGATATTACGCGGACATTTCCAGTGAGCAAAGTTTTTACTTCTAAACAAAGAGATATATATAATATAGTGTTGAAAGCGGAAGAAGATTCGATTGCCGCATTGAAACCTGGTGTACCGTATCAGCAAATTCACCTCGGCGCGGCAAAAATTATCGCGAATGGTCTGAAAGACCTCGGCTTGATGAAAGGTGACGTCGATGCTGCGGTTGAACAGGGTGCACATGCTTTATTTTTTCCACATGGTTTAGGTCACATGATTGGTTTGGATGTGCATGATATGGAAGATTTGGGCGAAGACTTTGTGGGCTATTCTGATACAATTAAGCGAAGTGAGTTATTTGGAACGGCATATTTGCGATTGGGACGAGAATTGGAAGCGGGCTTCGTTTTGACAGTTGAACCAGGGATTTATTTTATTCCAGAATTGATTGCTGCTTGGCAAGCAGATAAGAAATTTTCTGAATTTATCAATTACGATAAAGTGAATGCTTATCGTGGTTTTGGTGGTATTCGGATTGAGGATAATATATTGGTGACGGATACGGGGCATCGCGTTTTGGGCGAGCGAATTGCGAAAACAGTGGAGGAAGTGGAGGCTCTTCGGGAATGATGAATGATAAATGATAAATGATGAATTTCACTCATGGTTAGATTCATCATTTATCATTCAACATTTATCATTGTTTAAATTTCATCTTATAATCAGCCTGAATCTTCCCTGATTTAATCCTTTCTAATTTCCGTTTCAGCATTTTCCGTCGCAACGGCTTCAACTTCTCCGTAAAAAGAACACCTTCAATGTGGTCATACTCATGCTGAATAACTCGAGCATTCACACCATCAAAAACCTTGGTGTATTCCACAAAATTTTCATCTTGGTATCGAATTTTGATTTGTGCATTTCGACTCACTTCGCCGCGAATATCTGGAATACTCAAACAGCCTTCTTCGTAAGGCCACGGCTTGCCGCTTTCTTCTAAAATTTGGGCATTGATGAAAACTTGTCGAATGCCTTCTTCGGCATCATTTTCTTCCAAAGCTTTGGTAGAATCGACTAAAAACAAGCGGATAGCGCGCCCAATTTGAGGAGCAGCTAAGCCGACGCCTTCTGCATTTTCCATCGTTTGCCACATATCCGCAAGGAGTTTCTCTAACTCCGGATAGTCTTTGTCAATCTCTTCGCCGACTTTCTTTAAAACAGGTTGCCCGTAGGCAAAAATTGGTAAAATCATTTTGTAATAATATCGTTAATCGTAATTGTTATTGAGTCTGTTTTTGGGTATTTATATATTTAAAGTAAGCGTTATTTCAAAAGTAACGCTTACTAGACTTTATGAATGGCGACTCTGGATAATTCGCAAACTATTGATTATCAATTATTTGTAATTCTAAAAAAGCTACTCATTCATAAAGTCTAATTTAAATCAAACTTCAAAAAATAAATTTATCGCATAACTGTCACTGTCCCCGTTCGCACCAAATCCTCCGTTTTGCAACGATAGGCAATTTTGTAGACAAACGTATTGGAATTCACGCGACTGCTTTGATATAAACCATCCCACTGAACATTTGTTTGGTCAGTTGCAAAAACAATATTGCCCCAGCGGTCAAAAATTTCAAAAGAATATAACTCGGTCATCACAACTGCGTTGCTAATGCCAAAGACATCATTGAGGTCGTCGCCATTTGGTGTAAAAGCGGTTGGTAAAAACAATTCAGTACAGTCTAAATCATTCGGGTCAATAACCGTAATTAGCAGAGAGTCTTCGGTAGAACAAAAGGCATCTGAAAAAGTCGCATAATATACGGTAGTCATTGCTGGCGAAAGAATTGGATTGGTATCGTCTTCCTGACCAGAAGGAATGCCTGTTGTTGGCGTCCAATCTATATCTACGTCGGGACATTTGGAGGTGATGAAACCTTCTACTGAACCGCCTAAAAAGATAGTAGTGTCTTTAACGCCTAAGGAAAATTTACCATTGCCAATTTTTTCTGGCGCAAGATATGCGGCACGGACTTGGTCGGCAGACATCGCGTTTTGGAAAAAATCCACTTCATCTAACCAGCCATCAAAATGGAAATCATTGGGACAATCGGATGCGCCTAATTTCAAAATATTATCATCGTCTTCTAAGTCCACACGCTCGTTGCCAGAGGCAATCTTTTGTGTTAAAAATTCACCATTGGCATAAAGTCTGGTTCTTTTATTGGCACGGGTAATGACGACATGATTCCAGCAATTATTACCTGGAATGGTATCGATTAAGGAGCCAATGTTATCACTATCTTCCACCATTGTCACATTCAAAATTTTGGAAGAAGGACGGTAACTGACGCTGAATTTATTTTCAAATTTGCAACTATCCTGATTCGCCATAATTATCATTGGAATCGGGGAATCAATGTCTCGGACTTTAAAATAAAAGCTAATCGTAAAATCCTGCTTCCGCAATAAGCCCGAAACATCACCTGATAAAATCACTTCATCGTCGCCGCCGTCAAATTCTAAAGCACGACCTTTTACACCACAATCACAAGTCGGCTCACCAATAGGAAAGGCAAAATTGCTACCTACTGAAGATGTTATAATACAGGTATCTTGCCGGTCAAAACTGAACTTGGCGCGTTCGAGTAGCGTTTGTGCTACCATTTCTGACGCAAAACCGATTAATAGCAATAGTAAAAAACTATATTTTCTCATAAAAATTGATTTTGGTGTACCGGCGACTTTAGTCGCCAAGCTGCTGCGTTAATTGGAAGGTAGCATGGTGACTAAAGCTGCCGCTAGATTAACGCCACAATAGCCGCAATATTTTAGCCAAATAGATTCCCTAAACCTGGAGGCATCATATCTTTCAATAAACTTTGCGTTTCTACGCCTGCTTTTTCCTCCGCTAATTCCAAGACTCGATTAATGGCTACTAATAATAAATCTTCCAATTCTTCTTTATCCGTCAAGTCCATTTTGGTAGCGTCAATAGAAATATTGGTGATTTGTTTGTTTGCTGAGGCTTGTACTTTTATCGCGCCGTCTCCTGCTTCTACTTCTACCAAAATCGTTGCTAACTTTTCTTGCATGGCCGCTTGTTGTTCTTCCATGTTGCCCATTAAATTATCAAACATAACTTATTGAATTAAAAATTAAGAATGTACTTTGTCATTTTGATCCTATTTTATCATTCCGAGCGAAGCCGAGGAATCTGTCGCAATGTTGCATCCAGATTCCTCCATTTCGGTCGGAATGACAAATAAAAAAACGCAAAGGTAGGAGATTTTTTTGAGTGAACGGCGGGTTGTAGGAAACAATTTAGACATAGAGTCATACAGCGATACTTCTACGTTTTCTCAAAAATTTTAAAATAGTAATCCGCAGTATTTTTCTCATCTTTTTCATGTGCTTCACAAAAGGTTTCTTTCCAATTGCTAAAATTAATTTTTGGAAAAAAAACATCGCCTTTCACTTCTAAATCTACTTCGGTTAAATACACTTTGTCCCACAATTCCGCACTTTGCTCGTAAATCATGCCACCTCCGATAATGAAAGCTTCTGTTTCGCCATTATTTTTAGCAACTTCCAACGCTTCAGCAATTGAATGAACGACTACACAACCCGTTGCAACAAAGAATGGATTGCGGGTTACCACAATATTCGTTCGTTTCGGCAAGGGGCGTCCGATGGATTCAAAGCAGTTTCGACCCATAATAATATGGTGATTCAAAGTTATTTTTTTGAAATATTTTAAATCTGCTGGCAAGTACCAGGGAATATCATTGTCTTTTCCGATGACGTTATTTTTGGCAGTCGCCACGATGGTTGAAATGGTCATATTGAATTAAAATTAAAATTAAAATGAAAAGTTACATTGATTTAAGTTTTCATTGTTTACGGAATTTTATCTATTAGATTGGTTTCTAAAATCTTCTTTTCTTTATATTTACTACGTTCGCTTATCGCTTTTGTTAAATATTTTTCCATTAGCAAACCTGCGATTGGTGCGGCTGTTCGACCACCACCGCCTGCATTTTCGACATAGACGGCAATCGCAATTTGAGGATTTTCAGCGGGTGCAAACGCAATGAAAGTAGAGTGGTCAGCACCTGCATTTTGTACTGTCCCTGTTTTTCCAGCAACGGTAATATTTGGAACGGCAGCTGCCCGACCTGTTCCCGCAGTCGTCACATCAATCATTCCTTGAATGACGGTGTCAAAATGCTCGGGGTCAATATCTACCGTTTCTCTTTTTTTGAATTTGGCCAACAGTTCTGCATTGTTTTCATCATTAAATCTTTTTACCAAATGTGGCGGAAAGAAATAACCTCGATTGGCAAGAACTGTCGCCATATTGGTCATTTGTAAAGTGGACATGGTAAATTCGCCCTGACCGATGGCAAGGGAAATGATGCCTGAAAACTTCCATCCTCCCTTATGTTTTGGATATATTTCATCGTAATAAGCTACGGTTGGGACATTTCCCGATTTTTCACCGGGAAGGTCAATACCGAGTTTTCGACCCATTCCAAATTTTCCAACAAAATGTCGTAAAGTATCTAAACCGACTTCGGGCGCATAAAAGCTTTCAATTTCCATGACCGCCCGAAAGGTGCGACAGAAATAATTGTTACAAGAAAATTGGATGGCTTTCCTTAAGTTATTGGTCGCCGGATGATACCGACAGCCTACTCGCAAATCATTGTATTGATAATACCCAGGACAAGGCATTGGTTGGTTGGCAGTAATCACGCCCAATTGTAAGCCTATCAAACCCATCACCGTTTTGTATGTAGAACCCGGTGGATAAACGGCTTGCAATGCTCTATTAAATAAAGGTTTGAGCGAATCGTTTTGTAATTTATGATACTCTCTTCCTCTTGATCGATTGATGGTAATGCGGTTAGGGTCATAGTTTGGTGCGCTTGACATGGCCAAAATTTCGCCTGTCTTTGGTTCGATTACGACGACTGCACCCACCTTATTCTTCATTAATTCCTCTGCGTAGGTCTGCAAGTCGATGTCTAAGGTTGTAACTAAATCTTTCCCAGATTTTGGAGGAACATCTTGCTCGCCATCTTTATATTCTCCAATATTTTGACCTCGATTATTTTTTAAAATAAATCGCTGGCCTTTTTCACCCCGCAATTCCGCTTCGTATGCTTTTTCCAAACCAGAAATACCCAAATAATCACCAGAAACGTATGGATTATTTTCTGTTCTTAATTCTCGTTGATTTACTTCTCGCATATAGCCCAAAACGTGCGCCGCATTCCGATAAGGATAACCCCGAACGTTTCGCAATTGTACGTCAAATCCAGGAAATTCGTACATGCTTTCTTGAAAACGTGCGTGCATTTCCGAAGAAATTTTAGTCAAAAAAGTAAATGGTTTGTACTTGCTGAAACGATAATTTCGTCTAAAATCTTTGTTTAGGGTTTCTTTAAAATAGGCTTCATCAATTCCCAGTAAACGACAAAATTTCGCCGTGTCCATTTGCGGGTCGATTTGATTGTAGGTTACATTTAAATCATAAACAGGATTATTATTAATCAATAGTTTTCCATTCCTATCTACAATCAATCCGCGCGAAGGATAGATGGTGTACTTATTAACTGCTGTAATTTCTGCTTGTTTCGCATACTCATCACTAACGACCTGCAATTCAAAAGCCCGCCAAAGCAGAACTAAAGTCATTGCGCAAAAAATGACTTGAATTGTCAATTTCCGTTCTTGAAAAACATCCGTTTGTGTCCGCTGAAAAGCCATCTTTTTTTCAATTAAAAATGAAGAATTAAAAATGAAGAATTTTACGCATCTGTTAGAACGGCATTTTTAATTAATCATTCTGCGTTGTTGAATAAAGTATGAATCAAAAATATTAAAAAATAAGATAAGACAAAGCTAAAAATAGTTTTTAACCAAATGTCTATCATATAATAAGGTGTAAATGCTTCGACAAAAAAATAAGTGAAGCAATGAAGCAGCATAAAAACGCCTGCATACCAAGCAAACCAAGTGCTGCCGTAGCGCATAGCTGTCGGGCTGTAGTTGGTGTTGTAACCACCACGCGGTTCGAGTTGTTTCAAAATCAAAGGACGCACGAACGCTGAAAAGGTCATAGCTGCGGCATGAACGCCCAAAGAATTGTAAAACATATCAATCGAAATGCCAATACAAAAACCCAGGAAAATCACCAAGGGTGTAGGTGTCCGCATGGGCAATAGCAAAATAAACAACGGATAAATCAGGACGTTAAAGTAGGGAAAGCTCTCCCAACCAACGCCGATATTTCTCAAAATTAGTCCTTGTATCAAGACCAAACCGAGAAAACGCAATCCATTCTTGTAAATTAAACTATTCATCTATTTACTACTCTCTAATTCTAAAATTGCTTCTCTATCCAAATTCACCACCACATAGACATACTTGGCATCCCCAATATTGTTATTGAGTAAAACCTTGATTTCATGGGAATTGCTACCTTCAGGCACTCGTTGTTCTGCCACCGTTCCTATCATAATATCGCCTGGAAACATCAAAGATGCACCACTTGTCACAATGGTATCGCCAACGGCTACTTTGAGATATTTGGGGATATTTTCTAGCTCCATCACAAAAGGGTCTCGCGACTTCCACACCAATGTTCCTGCCTTTTGATTATTGTGTTTGGTCGAAGCACTAATGTGCGTTTGGCGATGTAATAAGGACATCACGATTGAGTAATGTTCCGCTACACCGACCACAATTCCCACGATACCACGCCCGTCAATGACCGCCGAATTTTTTTTAATGCCATTTGCCGAACCTCGATTCAGTTTTAAATAATTGTGATTTTTATTAATCGTATTGGTCAAGACCTTGGCGTGGATATTTTGATATTGTTGCCGCCCATTTTTAATAGAATCCATTCTGGCAGGCGCATTCAGACCTTGATTGAAGATTAGCTCTCGAAGCTCCGCATTTTCTTTCGCAATGCTGTCCATTCTTTCCGAAAGGGTGAAGTGCGTCGTCAGACTTTCAGCCGATTCATCGACAAAACCTGTGAACGCGTTCATGGAACTGATATAAACCGCTTGCTGTTTTTGATTGTAATGAACGATGAGATACAAACACACCAACTCCAGTAATGCAAAAAGGAGAAATCCTCCATAGCGTAAAAATATCTGGAGTAAATTATTCATTGAATGGTTAAGGATTAGAGATTAATGGTTAAGGAATTGCGGCATTAACCATTAATCCTTAACCATTAACCATTTAATTAAACGCTTTTTCGGTCAATAAGGAAAGAAAAACGATGTGTATTTTTTAAAGCTATTCCCGTACCACGAACGACTGCACGCAATGGGTCTTCAGCAATATGTACAGGTAATTTTGTTTTTTGACTAATCCGCTTATCCAATCCTCTCAACAAAGCACCTCCACCTGTCAAATACAACCCTGTTTTATAAATATCTGATGCCAACTCTGGTGGCGTAGTTTCTAAAGCTCTCAAAACGGCGTCCTCTACTTTTGAAATAGATTTATCAATGGCATGCGCCACTTCTTGATAATTAATCGTGACTTGCTTTGGAATTCCCGTCATCAAATCTCGACCATTAACGGCAAAATCTGGTGGTGGATTTTTTAATTCATGTAAAGCAGAACCAACGTTAATTTTGATTTGTTCAGAAGTTCGTTCTCCAATCAAAATGTTGTGTTGTCTTTTCATAAAAGACATAATATCTGCCGTAAATTCATCTCCTGCCGTACGAATTGACTGGTCACAAACGATACCAGACAATGCAATCACTGCAATCTCTGTTGTACCGCCTCCAATGTCAATAATCATGTTACCGATTGGTTCTTCCACTTCAATTCCTATCCCCAAGGCCGCAGCCATAGGTTCGTGAATTAAGTAAGTTTCTTTTGAATCAACATGGTCTGCTGAATCAAAAACCGCACGCTTTTCTACCTCTGTAATTCCAGATGGAATACAAATAACCATTTTCATGTGGGAGAAAAACTTCCTACGGTTACCAATCATATTTATCATGCCTTCAATCATGCTTTCCGCAGCTTGAAAATCGGCAATTACCCCGTCCTTCAAAGGACGAATGGTTTTAATATTATCGTGAGTTTTTTCGTGCATCTGCATCGCCCTATTCCCGACTGCAATGGTTTCACCCGTGCGGCGGTCAATAGCGACAATCGACGGTTCGTCGACGACAACTTCCCCGTTTTGTATAATCAAAGTATTAGCGGTACCGAGGTCAATGGCTAATTCTTGTGAAAAAAGGCTAAAAAATTTCATTCAATCAATTCTATAAATATAAGCAGTATGTTACAGAGACTGCTTATCAAAAAAGCGTCACACATATTGCTCTATCGGTTTAAATAATATAGCTTTCTGCTCAAAAAAATGCGTCAATAAATGAATACACATTTAAAATTCAATTTGATGAGGGGGCTAAGCATTTAACCAAATTTAAAATTACTGAAAAACGGGTGAAATAAAAGGAAATAAATCCAATTATGCGTAGTTTCCGCTCACAGCAATTTAGTATCTTTAGTTCTTATTTTTAAGCAAATTAGGCTGTAAAAGTACATCAAATTTTCTTTTTATAGTTCTAAAAGGTACAAAAGAACTCATTTTTTATTAAAAAAGAAAGAAAAAAGGGGTTTCTATCAAAAATGCCAAAAACTTCTTTTGAAAAAGCATATTTATTGGATGCAAATTTTTTGTTAAGTGATTAAACTTAGGTAAGTTAAAATAATAAATTAGGCATTTATAGTCTGCCCTTTTTCTGTTTAAGAAACTTAAAAAATCATTCAATAAAGGGATTATTAAAGGATTTTTTAAATGCCTTAAAAAAAAATGACTACCCTAAAATGACCGATTTATTTATTTTGCCTTAGTTATTTCTGCTCTGCGCCGACAATCACTTCCCACATGGTTTCTTTATTTAAATGCTTGCGCGCTAATTCTCGAATCTCTTCTGCTGTAATATTTTTAATGGACTCCACTAAAGTTTCAAAATCAGATAAAGGCAAGCCTTCCACAATCAATGTTTTGGCAACATCTGACACATTGAATGGGCCATCTAAAGACGTCAAGACGTTCCCTAATAAATAATTTTGTACCATTTCTAACTCATCTTCCTCTACCAAATCTTGTTGCAAAACATCAAATTCATGGTAAATTTCTTTCAGCGTTTTTTCCACAAACTCATTCCCAACCTCTGTACCCACATAAAAACAGCCATCAAAAAGCATTGAATCTAAGGTTGAAAAGATGTTATAAGTATAGCCCTTTTCTTCTCGAATATTTGCCATTAAGCGCGAACCGAAATAGCCACCCAAAATCGTGTTTAAAACATACATTCCTTTGTATTCCTCATTCGTCCGATTGTACAAGTGACAACCAATTCGTACTGCTGTCTGCACGGAATCTTCTGCTGAAGGAATAAAAACAGGCTTCGGTGGATGCTGTACTCTTTTAAAATTAGCCACACTTTTTTTGCCGCGTAAAATGGCTTGTCCCAAATGTTTATTGATGGATTTTATCAAAGAATCTGTCACCTTTCCACTAATAAAAATACTGCAATTTTCTGCAACATATTTATTTTTAAAATGAGCTTGCAAATCCTCTCGTGTCAAGGCTTCGTAGGTCTCTGGTGCGCTGTTGTAGCCGTAAGGATGGTCTTTTCCAAAAATAAACTCTGTAATTTTTCGATAGGCAACTACGTCATTTCTCGTCAAATCAACTGATAGCTTTTGCTTACTTCTATCGACAAAAGCGCTCAATTCTGGCTGTGGAAAAATTGGCGAATTTAAAACTTCACCCAACAGCGGCAATACCTTATCCAAATGCTTCGTCAGCGAATACAAAATCACATTCGAAGTATCTAAATTAACTGGAATCGACAGTGTATCACCATAAAAATCAACCTCTTCGGCAATCTGCCCCGACGTATAATTTTTCGTACCTTCTTTTAATAACGCAGCCGTTGTTCTTGCCACCAGTTTTTTATCTTCAAACGGTCGTCCCGCATTAAAAACTACCTCAATTTTGACAATATCTTGCGTCCCCATATTCGTGATGTACACAGGAATGCCACTATCCAAATGAATTAACTCTGGATGCGGTAATGTTAAATTTTTAATCTGTTGAATTTCAGGGGATTGTGAACGGTCGAGCATTGATTTATTTTTGTGAGCGCGAAATTAGACTATTTTGGTTGATTAGTTGATTTTGTTGATTGGTTTATTTAGTTATTATGTCCACCTTTGCTAAACTTATTTCTCTCACATCTCTTAATACACCAGTTTACTAAATCAATCAATCACAAATTCATTGAAAAAAGACATCTCTTTATCCTCGTGGCTTATCCTGATTGCACTGGCTTTGACCTGGGGCAGTTCTTATATTTTAATTAAAAAAGGATTGATAGATTTTTCGCCAACGCAGGTGGCAGGTTTGCGAGTCAGTATCTCCGCATTGGCATTTTTACCGATATTTTTAATTCGGTTTAAAACAATAGATTGGTCGAAATGGAAAGCTTTGATGGTCGTTGGTTTTGCCGGTAGCTTTTTTCCAGCCTGTTTATTTGCGGTAGCGCAGACGGAATTGAGTAGTTCAGTGACGGGCGTTTTGAGTTCTCTGACACCTTTATTTACCTTATTGATTGGTATTTTATTTTTCAAAGCGCCTGCTGTTTGGATGAAAATATTGGGTGTATTAGTGGGTTTATTAGGTGCGATTTTATTAGTTGTTTTGAACCAAAGTGCTGGCGATGTTGGCAATCCATATTTTGGAATATTGGTTGTACTCGCTACAATCGGCTATGGCATTAGTACCTATGTCGTCAAGACGTATTTGCAAGATGTGGGGTCAATAACGATTAGTGCAACGGCGTTTACGATTATTGGTATTCCTGGCTTGATGATGTTGTTGTCCAGTGATTTTACGGAAGTATTGAGAACGTCAGAAACGGGCTGGGAATCGCTTGGCTACATTACGATTTTAGCTTTGATGGGTACCGTTGCAGCCTCTGTTTTATTTTTCAAATTAGTACAAATTACGAATCCTGTTTTTGCCTCGATGGTGAGTTATTTGACGCCGATTGTTGCCGTGGGGTGGGGCGCATTAGATAATGAAGTGGTGACGATTTATCACTTTGTAGGGATGGTACTGATTTTGTTGGGGGTTTATATTTCGAAGAATCGGGGGTGAATGAATAGCTAAATTATTTCAATGCTGAATGGCTTCATTCCTTAGCGTCCAAGGTTAGTATAGTCTGGATTTTAACTATAAAATAATGAAGCCATTCAACTAGGAATTACTCAATTTTCCCAAACAACAAATTAATTCCAAAACGCGCACTAAAAAACTGTGCATCATCCTGATTAAATAAGGCGACCACATTATCCGTCGTTCCAAAGACTTGCACGGGACCGAGTTTAACCGCTGCATTCAGACCTACATTAAAATGCTTACCTTCTTCCAAAAGCGTCGTGTAATTCGCGCCAATCGCTATGTTTTTCAATAATTGATAATGACTATTTAAACTTAAAGCGTTAAACGTTTCCTCCCGAAACTTCTCTGTAAAAAATGTCGCGCCGACGCCTAATTTTTCAGACACCTTGTATTGACCACTTAAATAAAACTTCGTCGGCAAGTCTACCGTATAACTCTTATTCGTCTCGATTGCCCGAAAAATCGACTCAATGGTGTCCAATGGATTACCAAAATCTGGGTCATCATCGCCATTCGTAATCGCATCAGAAATATCCAAGCCTTCGTAAGTAAATGTTCCTTTTGAGGTATAATTTCGAGTATCTTCGGTCCATTCAATCGAACCAATATCAAGAATGCTGGCAGCAATTGTCAGTTTTTCTGTCACCTCCATTGTTGCACCTAAATCAAATGCCCAACCTGTATTTTTAGTAAAAAGCTCGTTGCCTGCATCATCGACATCAAACCGAATGTCAAATTCATCGAAGCCATTAAAATCGACTGTTCCCGAAGAATTTAACCGATAATCGCTCGTTAAAGTCAATTGATAAATATCTGGGTCAGTATACAAAGTCGCGCTATTTTGGTCTTTATCCGTTGCCGCACTTCGGAAACCAGATAAGTATTTTGCTTTTGCACCGACAGTAATTTTTCCAATTTTATAAGCTGCACCTAAGGCGAATTCATTGTAACTATTCAAGACAAATTCATTGCTCAAATCAATCGTTTCGCCCACAAATTGTGCATTGCCTTGATAGATAACTTGCGGCAATACCCGATTGTATTTCCCATAAGTAAATGCTTTTCCTGTGTGTCCAAGACTAATCATCAAGTTTTTAATTCTAAAAGCAAAACTGAGCGTTTGAATTTCAAAATCATTCCGCATCAAATTTTCTTCTTCCATCGCTGCAATTGCCTGATTGAAATCAATGAAATTTTCACCATCTTGTTTGACAATAAAGTCGCCAAAAGTTGGTCCCGTCAAATACAAATTATTACGAACACTTGGCAGTCCAACCACAAATTTATACGCGGGCATAAATGCTGGATTCGTCTGATTGGCATTCCAAACATCGGTCATGGAATGCAAGCCCATTTCCTGCTGTGCTTGCGTATTTTGAAAGAAAAATAAAGCAGATAAAAGAAGGGTAATTTTAAATTTTGTCATTTGAATATGGTAGCGTGATTTAAGAGTGGTTCTATGTAGGGGGATCCTTGTGGTCGCCCAATGTCGCCAATGTCTTCGAATTTTCAACATCGTGCTTTGCTATGCGTTGGGCGACCACAAGGGCCCCTACATAAAACTGTTTTTATTTCTTAAATCACGAATTTTATTAAAAAAAATAAGTAATTTGAAAATGGTATGTCTGACCTCTTTTATTTCGTTTTTACCTTCATCCCCATCCGAATCGACACTTCATCTTTCGCAAAAACTTTTACGGAAACAGCACCATCATTCACGGTAGAAAAGGCTGTTTTTAACAGTACTTGTGTTGCAGACCGAACGCCATCAAATCGTTCCGAAGTATATGGAATCAGTGTTGATTTAGTAAATGTTTCAATGACGATACCTTCGTCATTAACGGAGGCTGCCGCAATGAGCGATTCTTGTGTCCTTAATAAAGAATCCAATATGTTGAAATCAGCGTCCATAAAATAGGCTTGGGTGGCAATGTCAAGCGCAGTACCGTTTTCAGAAACTAACTTAAATTCAACTTCGTCAATATCATTATAATCCGCGAAATTAACATCAAAAGTGTCAGTTGCAATAAATCCTCGCGCCCAACCATACATTGGCAATTCGACTTCGACTTGTACTTTGTAATAACTTTCGTCTGTCAAAAAGCCACGAATATTTAGTAGAGAATCTGGATTAGTTCGCGCATCTACATCATAGTCTAAGGCGACAGGTTGAGAACCCAAAACATCTCGGATATTTGAATTATCTTTATCAAAAACAAAGGTCTGCGTCAATACTTCTCCCACTTGGTCAATTGTTGGATAAAGGAAGTCAATGCCTTGATTGTCTGCAATATTTAGAACGTCGCTTTCTAAAGGTAAAATTTCACCAGAAGCCGTATAAATATCAAAAACATTAATTACAGAACGAGTCGGAATGCCGAAGGAGTTTTCGAGATTGATGCGAATCTCTGGGTCTTCAAAATAGACTTCTCCTTGAATCCAATTTTCAAAAAAGTCAATTGAAAGGGTATCGCGGTCGCCATCGTGAAGTCGGTAACCAAGGTAGCCTTCTATGTAAGTGAAGTCAAAATCTTCCAACGTAATAATTAAGGCGTATCCGTTTTCACCAAAGGTGACCAACTCGCCATTTTCATTGTAAGCCTCGTATTCGACGTTTAGTTTTCCATTCTCGGGGACTAAGGCGTGTCCACCAATATCAATAGGACTATAGCCCAACAGCGTTAATCCTAAGGGGAAATTCTTTTCTAAAACTAATGGCTGCCCATTTAATCGAACTTGCGGCAATGTCAACTTAATCGAAGCAATCGAAGGCATATTCGTACTGCGCGTAGCAGTAAAACCAACCATCGCACCCATTTTTACAACGGCCGAATCCACTTCTAATTCTTCGGGTGAATTAAATGGTAAAGTATCGGGGTTGGTTTGACTTAAGGGCAAAATCGTAGGTAAGGAGGCAACCGCTTCGTCCAAAATTTCTTCACTCGTTCGTACAGAAACATCGCCTTCGTACCGCAATCGAATCAAGCCATTCTCATCAATTGTGATGTAGGTATTATCGTCAAAATTTTCAATTAATTCTTGAAAAGAGGTAGTCGCGGTCGCCAAGGGAATCGCAAATTCATTATTACCGTCTAAAACTTCGGCATTGGAAACATCGTTAATTTTGCTACAGGCGGTAAATAGCAAGGAGATAAGTACACAAAAGTACCAGAGATTTTTTAACATTGGATTCTTTATTTTTAGTAGATAGAAACTGTGGTTGTCATTTTTTATTTACGGGTATCTTCTTAGTATAGAACAAAAATTTTGGACTGTTTGCTGCATGGCTTTTAACTCATTTTAGTATACAGTTTGACAAAAATACAATATGCGGAGTGGGTATTGGCAAAATGTAAGGAAAAAATCGAATTTGAGCGTTTGCTTGTCATAATTAATTAGGTGGCGAAATTACGAAATGTTTGCTATCTGAAATTGGATTAACAGAAATTTAGCAATAAAATGAAGTTTTGAAAACAAGCTGAATTAGGTAGGATTGAATCACGGATTCGACGGATTCAAACGGATTTATGTAGGTCGGATGCTTTATAAAAAACATGAAGAATTAAAAATGTAGTCATTCTTAGGAACGCGGAATAAATAAATGCAGATTCTTGGGAGTGAGGTTTTGTTCTTCCTTTTTGCTTTAAAAGTGCGATTTATGTTGATATAATGAGCATTTTTAAAGTGAAAAATGAGAACAAAATATCCTATCAAGAATCTCCATTTATTTAATTTGCGTTCCTTAATTCTTCATGTTTAATTTTCAATTATCCTTTTCTTTGTAGGAAACGTCAAAATCTTTCAGCACAGCATCCATAATTCTATCGTCGCCTTCTGTATATTTATTTTTTAATTTGTAGCCCCAAAACTTACTCATCGTATTCCAATAACCCGCAGACATGGTCCCTTTGGTGTCTTTCAATAATGAGTGCATTGACCGTCCCGTTTCGCGTTCAATCATTTTGGTCATGATGAGTCCTTGTGTTTTAGTCAATCCTTTTAGTGGGTCTTCAAAATCCTTTTTCAAGTCTTTTGCTAGCTTTCGGACGTACTTTTTGCGTTTGGATTTTTTCATATTATTAGTCGCATATTCGACCTCATTGAAAATTTTTATCGCCTCTTTCGCATACGGATATACGATAGCGGCGTAGCGCAAATATTTTCGATAACGCTGATAATCCGCGAAGTTTTTAAACTGGCGAGGCGACGTTAAGGAAACTTCCATCAAATTATCGGCAACATACATCGTATCTCCCGCTTCATCCAACATCAAAGTGACGAGTTCGCCATTGATTTTTGCTTTACCGATTGTTTGTGTACTTTGTGCAATAACAAAATGGGTGCTGAACAATAAAACGATTAAAAAAGGTATTTTTTTCATAGGTATTAAATTTCTTGCTTTTCTAAATAGAGGTTGTGAAATCCTATTTTCCATGAATTTTAGGAATATTTTAAAAGTTTGATGGAATTGTAAAGATGGTCAAAATTCGGTTTTTTGACGTAAGAAATCTAAAGAAGATGGTTAATTTTTTCCTAAAACATTTTTAAAACGTTTGAAGCCGTCTGAAAATTTTAATTCAAAAAAAAATAGAGCATTTTAACGAGTGATGCTCAATACTTTTGTTACAAATTAGTATCCAATTTCAAGCCGCCTTGGTAAAATTTCCACGCCGCAAGTGCCATGAAAATGTGCGCAATATCTAAATGATTGAAATAAGTATGCAACGAAACTTCTGTGATAAAAATGATATAAGCAACCACCGCCCAAGCGACACCGATTAAAATTTGATAGCTGGATTGACTCTTCGTTTTTTGATAAAGGAAAATTTGTAAGGGTAGCACAACGATTAAAACAGCTACTGCAGAATGCACGCCAACGTAGATAAAATCAAGGGTGTACAAAACAATAATCGTAAAAATGATAACTTCTATGATATTTAGTATTTTAAAAATACTTGACGTTCTAGGTTTTAATAAAGTACTTGCTTGTAAAATGCTTGCGCGTTCTAAGAATAGAAGAGAATACATGCCAAATAACCAACTGGGTAACTTCCAAATAAAACTAACGGTGTGTTGAAAACCATGTCCTAAAAGTCCACCAAAGAAGGTCGATAAACTCATCATCAAGAGGTAATATTTGATGTACCAACCGATTTTACCGCCAGTTTTTCGCTGATTTAATTGATAGTAGCCATAAAAACAAACGCCTGCCACAAGTATGTCCGTTGCGGTGGTCATGGGTTCAGAAATTTGAAAACCATTGATGAAAATTGGTGGTTGCTGCATATTTTAATGGATGAAATGGTTGGGTGCTGAGAGTATTTGTTTTGGAAAATGTAATTTCGCGTTCGATATTTTGAAAACGACGTTCATGCAAAAACAGTTTTTTAAAAAAAGTCTGGTTCTTCTAAAAAGTAATTTGAGGCGTAAAGTTCAAATAGTGCTTATTGGGTTGTTGAGTCTTTCGACTTTCTTGACGGCGCAGTCAGACTATATTACCATTCAAAAAATTGAAGTTACCGGTAACAAAAAAACGAAGGAAAATGTCATTATTCGGGAGTTAGATTTTAGTATTGGCGATACCATCCATTTAAATAATATACCCGTTCGAACGGCAAAGAATCAAGCTTTATTGATGAATACAAGCCTGTTCACTTCTGTAAAAACGAATATCAAGAACTGGAATACAGAAACCAATGCGGTGACAATCGTTGTTGAAGTATCGGAATTTTGGTTCATTTATCCATTTCCAATTATAGAATTGAACGACCGGAACTTCAATGAATGGTGGCAAACTTACAATCATTCTCTTAAGCGAGTCAACATCGGTGTTCGGTTTTATCACATCAATCTGACGGGACGAAATGACCGATTGGAAGTGCTAACGCAATTTGGGTTTACCCAAAAATATGAAATAGGCTATGATCGGCCAGGCATCAATAAAAAGCAGACTTTGGGTGTCTTTACCAACGTCTTATATTCTCAAAATAAGGAATTATCGTATAATGTCAAAAATGATACACTGGAGTTTTTTCGTGACCCTGACGAGGTTTTATTGCGGCGGATTCGAGGTGGTTTTGGAATGAAATATCGACCCAGTTTATATACTTCTTATAAAGGTGTTTTAAATTATCATCATAATATTATCAATGAAAAAGTGTCGCAGGAATTAAATCCTGATTTTTTTAAAGAAGGCTTGAAACAACGCTATTTTTCTTTAAATTTCAGCGTCGATTTGGACAAACGAGATATTCGTCCCTATCCGATGAATGGGCATCAGGTCATTTTTTCTATTGAAAAACAAGGAATTGGTTTATTCAAAGAATTCAATGCTGGACACGCCTATTTGACGTTGAAAAAATACATTTCAATTAGCAAAAAATGGAGTACGGAACTGATTGGGAAAGGACAACTGGGCTTGATACGGTCACAGCAGCCATTTTACAATTATCTGGGTTTGGGTTATGAAATCGATTTTATTAGGGGTTATGAACTTTATGTTATCAACGGTTTGGATTACGCTTACGCAAAAACGAGGCTTCGCTTTGAATTGTTTAATTTTATTTTTGATTGGAGGGAAATGATGCCAATTCGCCAGTTTAAAAGCATGCCTATTAAATGGTATTTGAGTTTCAATAGTGATTTTGGTTACGTGAATGACCCCTTTTTTAGCGAAAACAATAGTTTGCGCAATCAACTACTTTGGGGTGGCGGTGTTGGATTAGATATTGTGGTGTTTTATGATAAGGTTTTTCAGATTGAATATTCGGTGAATCGATTAGGAGAACGAGGCGTTTTTATCCATTGGAATCTTAATTTCTAATGAAGAATTGTAATTGATTCTTTTTTTTTAAGATAAACACAATGATAAAAACAGAAAACTACTTATTGTTAAAATTTTACAATTTTTCCATTAGAATTGTGAAGGCATTTCGATATTTAAATAAAGAGAAGCGAGAGTTTATACTTTCAAAACAATTGATAAGAAGCGGAACGTTTATCGGTGCAAATAGTGAGGAAGCATAAGGGGGCAAAGTAAAAAAGATTTTTTTTTAAAATTTCAATCAGTTATAAAGAAGCAAAAGAAACCCATTATTGACTGAGATTGCTGCGAGATACAGATTTTTTAGAAGTAAAAATTGCCAATTCATTAATCAAAGATTGTGAAGAATTAAATAAAATCTTAGCTGCCATTGTAAAGTCCTTAAAAGGCACATTAAAGAACTGAGAATAGCGTTACCGCCCATTTTTAATTTTTAATTCTTCATTCTTAATTAAAAAACCATGAGAGTAGTCATTTATTCAAAAATATTAAAAGACCAGGACATTCCTTTTGTCCAAGACCTGTTTAATGTATTGCATAAAAAGGGGATTGCGGCGTATGTTTACGAACCGTATTTGAAGGCGATGCAAGGGAAGATTGAATTTCAAAGCAACGTTGGTAGTTTTGAAGGGTACTTGGATTTTAAAGCAAGGAAATTTGATTTTGTGATAACATTGGGCGGTGACGGAACAATTTTATCGGCGGCGACTTTTGTGAAAGATACGAATGTACCTGTTTTAGGAATTAATTTGGGACGATTGGGCTTTTTGGCGAGTATTGAGAAAACGAGAATTGAATACGCGATTGACCTCTTGATGGAAGGCCGTTTTCTGATAGAAGAACGAAGTCTTTTGTATTTAGAATCCAGTGAATCCTTGTTTGGTGGCGATAATTTTGCCTTGAATGATTTTACGATTTTAAAACGGGATACGTCCTCGATGATTAGCATTCATACTTATATTAATGGGGCTTACCTGAATACCTATTGGGCGGATGGTGTTATATTAGCGACGCCGACAGGTTCGACGGGCTATTCGCTGAGTTGTGGTGGACCGATTATTTTTCCAAATTCTGGGAATTTTGTTTTGACGCCCGTTGCACCTCATAATTTAAACATACGCCCGGTTGTAATTTCCGATGAATCCGTAGTCAGTTTTGAAATAGAAGGACGCGCCGAAAGTTTTCTTTGCACCTTGGATTCTCGGCATGAATTGATTACCTCTGGTTTTAATTTAGCCA
The DNA here is from genome assembly GCA_047629355.1 of Saprospiraceae bacterium. Taxonomy (GTDB): domain Bacteria; phylum Bacteroidota; class Bacteroidia; order Chitinophagales; family Saprospiraceae; genus CAYUNA01. The sequence goes on from JBLHWU010000022.1 coordinate 29,986, forward strand.
TCAGAAAAGCCGACTTTTCAATGAAATTAGTCCAACTGCAAGGACACGGCTTCATGAAAACAATTAGAAATAAACTCGCTTGGGGTGCAGATAAACGCAACCACTGAACAATTAACAATTAACAATTAACAATTAACAATGTGCAATGTGGAATGAAAAATGAACAATTTTTTACACGAGTACCATTAATTGTTCATTGTTTCAAGGTAGTTGTTCGGTTTTGAATTTTTGGTACATTTCTTCATTTCTTACACCACCCAAATCGCAGTCAGCTGCGAACCTTCCGACTTCTTGAATGCGCATATCGCTGTTAGCAGAACGGTATTCTAACCAGTGAAAAGTTTCTGTGGTTTCTTCACCAATCAAAATAATTTCTCGGATGCCTAAGGGGTCATATAAAAAAGGACAGAGTACTGTAATTGCGAACGAATCGGCTTCCATCACGGCGGTTTCCGAGTATTCCATTGTAGGCAATGCTGTGGCAATATCAACGGCAGCGGGCACATCTCTACCCAAGGTCAAATCACCTAAGTCGAAGCAATTAATGACCTCTTGTTCTTTGATAGTTAAGGCAATTAATTGAGAATTGGCATAGTACAATTCGTGAGCGATAATGCTTAACAATTGATGTTCGGCATCTAAAAACTTGAGCAATCCAGTGTAAACGTAAAACTCGCCACCTGGTACAAAAAATGCAGTGCGCATGGAATCATCGTGGAGTATATTCAAATGCCAATTGTAGTTGACGACGTTTGCACCGATGGGTTGGGTATTGACCATAGAACGAAACAACAGCTCAACATATTCATAAGCTTCGGGATAATTCGTTTCCGATAAAACGGGGAAATTGACGGAATCATCTTTAATGTGAAAATCAACCGCTTCGCCAATCAAGACTTGGTGTGCTGGTTTAAAAATTTCAGGACAAAATTCAACGACGAGATTGGCTTCCTTTTTTTTACAAGAAAATACCAATAGGAAAACGCCCACAACGAAAAGGGTTCTAAATAACATTATTATTGTTGTTTGTGACAACTCGTTTGGGAGGGAAAATGGACGGTTGACGATGAACGACCCTTGGAGGATGGGTTACGTTTGATTTATTTAGGAGGGAGAACTAAGTAAAATAGAGTGCAAAAAATGTACCAGATGAGGTTCTTTTGGAAATTTAAAAGTGGAAATGGTTTTTTGTAACATTGAGTGTTAGTAAATCTTAAGTTTTGAAAAAATAAAAATGTAAATTGCAATCAAAAATAGCCTACAAGTTATTTTTGATTTCAATTTACATTTTAATAAATTTTAAAACTTACTAATCTTCATCGTTTCACTCACGTCGTCCTTCGTCATTTTTAAAAAAAAAGTACCGTTATTTAAGGTTGATAAGTTTAAATTTTCCGTATTTTGACCAGGATTCACCTTCATTTTTTGACTAAAAACACGCTTGCCAATCACATCGAAAATTTCAATTGAAACCTCACTTGCGTTCGCTGCATCGAGGTCAATTTTTAAATTATCATCAAATGGATTTGGATAAACATTGAATTGTTCGCTATTTAAAAGAAAGTCATTCGTACCAACTAAACTACGCTCACCGTCGGCAAACCAAACGCCCCATTTTCCATTATCAAGAAAAGGTTCAACGATACCAGTGCCACTGATTTTATTGTCTGCCAAATTCACAAAAGACAACAATTGGTCATCAAAAAAGCCTGAAACATCATCAAAAACGATTCGGTCATCAGCAACGGAATAGTTGGCATAACCCAGTTGCGTATGGTCGTAAATCGTTCCTGTTTCACCCGTTTCGGTATTCACGCCTAAAATTGCGTAGTCATCATTGAAGTTGTCAATGTAATCTAAAGCGATGATGTAGTCTGAGTTTTTAGAAAAGGTAGGATTTCCAACACTGGTATTTTCGGGTAAACCGCTGAATAATTTGCGCACGGTACCATCACCAAAGTTATTACTACTATTTTCAAAAACTTTGACGAAACCAATATCCCAGTAGTCAATATTCTGTCCATTGGCATTTTCGATAAAGTTATAAGCATCGTATAAAATCCATTCGCCAGTGAAGTCAAACTCAATAAAATCCGCGTATTGAACTTCATTTGTTGTTTGTCCACCGCTACCCGTTGTCGGGGTGTAGAGGGTGAATTCAGAATTAATGCCGCCATTCGCTAAGTCAAAAACAATAATTCTTTTATCAAAATCATCCGTTAAAGCGGCTAACTTTGTCCCATCTTTTGAGATAGCAGCATTTCGCCAAATTGTTTGGTCGCCTAAAATTTCTTCATTGGTATTACCTGTTGCCCAGTCAATAGTGATTTGTCTAATTTTTTTATCTGCATCGACAAAAACGATTACGGAGCCATCATCGGTAACGCTCGGCTTGCTGATAATCGAAGTCATAGACAAAGGGTTTGCAATAGGCGCTGCATCAGGCGTAAATAGGAACAACTGACTCAATTCGTTATTCGATAATAAAATGTATTCTTCTCCAGTATTCATCCCGATATCCGTCTGCGTTTGCGTACCTGCACCTTCTCCAATTCCAACCGCCGAAAGTGCATCTTTAGCTGCATTAACTTCTGTAGAAGTTGCGCCATGCAAGTCCGTTGCTGCTTGTATTACCGCGATACGAAGGTCAATAAATTTAGAAGATCTAACTAAATATTCAGTCAAGGCTCGATAATAAATTTGCTCGGCTTTATCCTTTCCAATCGCCGTCGCAAATAGATAATACGCCCGATTGGTAATGCCGCTATTGATGTGCACACCACCATTATCTTGGCTGCCAGTGAATTGGTCATCAACATTATCTGGCTGGTAGCCTGCGTCACTTAGGCTATTGCCACCGTTGTTTGGATTTTGTAAATCTCGCAAAGCACCTGAACTAAAAATACCGGTATTCACAATGTCTTCTCCCAACTGCCAATTATCACGGTCAATCATTGCCCCAAAAATATCAGCAAATGACTCATTCAATGCACCTGATTCACCTTGATATTCCAAATTGGCAGCCGTTTGAATCACGCCGTGAGACATTTCATGCCCTGCAACATCCAATGCTTTTGACAAAGGAGAAGTAAATGCTTGGTCGCCATTTCCATAAAACATCGCTGAACCACTCCAGAAAGCATTATCCATATCGCTACCATTTTCATCCGCTACATCGACTAAGGAAATGATGTTACCACCTTGTCCATTGATGGAATTTCTTCCAAAAGTATTGGCAAAATATTCGTATGCTTTTCCACCATTATAATGCGCAGAAACAGCACTTGGATTGTTGAAAATATTGTTATTGGAAGTCACATGAATCGCGGCAAAATTGTTATTTGACGGAGAAGTATTTTGTGCGTCAATCGTCCAAATACTGCCCACTGGTTCGTCAGGCATGTTGGATTGCGTTGGGTTAAACATGCTTCGCGAGCCGTCAATCATAAAGAAAGTATTGCTAACTTCATAGGTATTGATGGTACGGTTGATACCAAAAAGGTCGCTGGCATTGGTAACTGCTGGGCCGTCAGGAGGGAGATTATTTAGTATAGAAATAGTCGTTTCTTTAGTTGATTTCTTATGGTCATTTTCGCAGGTATGGTGATGGTGTAAGTCTCCACCAAATTTACAAATGTGACTAAACTGGTGTAAAATTTCACCCGTATGTGCATCCACAAAATATGACCATCGTGCTGCGATATTAGGAATGACGGTAAAATGCCAAACTAAATGTTCCCGATTGATGTCTCGATTTTGGTGATAAATAACCAATTCTGATTCAACTTGCTCGCCATCCAATAATATTTTTTCAAAATCAGATAGTTCTTTGAATGTTGTTGACAATGCTAAGTTATCTGTAGCGATGCGCTGTGCACCTTCTTTTGAAACGGTTGGAATCAAATTTTCTAAGGTTGGGGTAGGGTAGTAACGTCCGTTGAATAATTGAATATCGCCGTTTTGCTGATGCAATAAAATTTCAGAGCCATAGACTGGAATACCTGCCAATTGCTGCGTCATTCGTATGTGCGTCTGTCCCAAATTATCGGTCGAAATTTTAGAAATAACAAACTCCTCGCTCGGCATATGAATGCGCAAAGCCTCACCGACTGCTTCCAGATAACCAATGCTCTGCGCTGTCAAATCACCTTCGGGTAAACCATTGACTTTTCCTTCAATTACGATAGGCAAACCCGTATCCTTCGCCGCATGTATTTTCAAATGCTGTTGACTACTGACTGGTTTTACCAAAGTGGAAAGTGTTTGATATTGCCGACTTTGTTGTGGAAATCCATTATTTTGACTCGCGGGAATAGAAGCGGGAACCTCTTTAATTTGCAAGTCTTCTAAGGTTAGCGGTGTCGTTCGGTCAGATTTTAGGTTTTCCAAATGTGGTTTGATTTGTTGACCAAAAAGTGCTGTGCTACCAAAAAGCAGCATTAAAATAAATATCGGTTTTTTATTAAACATATTGATTGATTTTTTTAATGAGTGAGCCTTCCTAAGTAACGGTAAAATAATAAGTCCGCCATCTGGCAACATTTATTTTGGTCTTAGTTTTTACTTTTGAAATAGGAGTTATCTCTACATAATGACTATTTCAAAAGTGGAAAATAAGGGCAAAAGAAATACTTGATAGATGGCGGAGTTATTTTTTTACCGTTCCTAAGTTGACTCAATTTTCCAAATCGCGTTTGTTGAATCCGTAAGTACCTCGATATAAATAATCGAAAAAAAAGATATTTTCAGACGAGTATTTATTAAAGGGTAACAAGTCTATTGTGTAGGGGTACTTGCTTATGATATATAATATAGTGTCGAAAGTTAAGTTCGTTCCAGGTGCTCTATCGCAAGCCGTAAAAAATTACCAACCCGTCACTTCTTTATCCTTCTCTTTTTCCTTCTTTTCTTTTTCTTTCGCAATTTTATCCTCATTTACTTTAGACGGTTTTTCAAGGACTTTTCTATCTTTCATCAAGCCGCGCACAGATTTATAAAATTCTAAAAGATCTTTCCGAATATTGTAATCTGCTGCCCCCCAAGTGATGCCATGAGAAATGTCAGCATTGGTGAACCGCATGAAATAATACAAATTACCTGGTTGGTCAATGTCCAATTGTTGGAGACGCAAGCCCTTGAATTTTTCGTAACATTCTTTGGCTTCTCTCTTTTTGATACCTTTCAATTCAGTGGTATCACCAGGTGTGTTGTGTTTAAAAATTTGACCATTTTCTAAAAGTGTAAACCCTGTTTCAATACCAGCAAAACCGCCGCCGTCACCTAAAGAAATAGTATTCTCAGGTGGATTCATTAAGGAGTATTTTGTGGTTTTACAACTGGTCATCATAAGCGTTAAAAAAGTAGCTGCGAGTGCTAAGTATTTGAGAATCATATTAAAAGATATTAGACAATTTAAATTAGATAATTGTTCAGTGAAAAAATAGATGCCTTAAGTTGGAGGATAAGTGAAGGCAATCTTTGTCATTGAGACGCAATTTAGCACTAAAGATACAGTTTTTCAAAAGGAAAGGTAAAGTTGTTAATTAAGAGAAATCGGAAGACAAATTGTTTCACTGTCAAGGATCAGAAAAATCAGCGATATAAAAGAGTTAGCGGTCTGACATTTGTCTTCTAAATAGTTGTTAAACAAAGTTAAAAAATTCATAAAAACATATGTATGGTAGCATTAAATCGGTTAGATGCTTAATTTTGGAATGCTAATAGCAATAAAGATTACATTGGTTTTTCTTTCCTCGTTATCGAAATTGCTAATGTCAAAATATATATTTAACAAACTTAAAATTTCTAGTCGCATGAAACAATTCTTTGTATTGTTCGCCCTTGTTGGATTTTTCGCATTTAATGGAAATGCACAAACTTGTAACAAATCTAAAGCAAGTTCCTCAAAAGCTAAAACTACTGCTGTTCAAAGTATGACTGCTGCTGCTGATAAAGCGGCAATGTTGGATGCTAGCGTTGAGAAAAAAGTATGCTCAACTTCAGGTACTGTTTCTTATATGAAAAATAGCACTTGTGCTGTATCTGGAAAAATGACTTCTGCTGCTGTTGAGTACTGCTCAAAGTCTGGAAAATTCGTAAATGTTTCTCCTTCTGCTAAAAAAGATTGTTCTAAATCTTGCACAAAAGGAAAAGCAAAAGCAACGAAAACAAGTGTGAAAGTAACAAAAACGTCAGCGAAAGGCGCATCTTGTTGTGCTTCTAAAAAAGCTGCTTCTTGTTCTTCTGCTGCTAAAGCAACGATGGTTAGCAATAAGAGCAACTAAAATTGGCGTATCGGTTAATCCGATAATAACCATTTTTGATAAAAAAATCGGTATTGGGACCTCCTAATACCGATTTTTTATTGTCCAAAGCGTATCTTACGAGAGAGGGGCAATCCACTTCGTAGGTTAATTGTCGCTTTCCACCTCAAATTTTAACAAATTTTCCAATAATACTTTCCAATTGGCAAGTTAATTGGACAATAAAAATACGATAGGTGCTGTTTTCAGCGTTTAATTGTAGATTTGCATTTTTTTTGAAATGTAGCGGCGACTTCAGTCGCCAAGCTGTTACTATTAAAGGTTAATTTGACAACTAAAGTCGCCGCTACAAAACATATTTAAAGTGAAAAAATATATTGTATTCCTTCTTTTTTGTGGTCTCACCTTGTGTGTAAATGCCCAACGTGGTTTTGAAGCAGGCGGCTGGCTAGGTGTTTCTAATTATTTTGGCGATTTAAATACCAATTTTAGGTTAGACAATGTCGGTCCTGCGGGTGGCGTTGCGTTGCGGTATAATTTCAACAATCGGATATGCTTGAGGTTAGGCGGAAATGTCGGCGTGGTGCAAGCGTCGGATTCAGATTCAGATAACTTATTTGAGCGCACTCGAAATTTAAGTTTCAAATCTAAGATTGCCGACGCGAGTTTGTTGATGGAATTTAACTTTTTGCCGTATGACCACGGTAGCCGCGACTATTTTTGGACGCCGTATCTTTTTGCTGGTTTTGGGGCAACGAAATTTGACCCGATGGCAAAAATTAACGAGGAATGGGTTGAACTTCGACCCTTGGCAACCGAAGGACAATTCAAAGGCGAAGAATATTCTTTGGTCTCAGGACATTGGGCGTATGGTGGTGGTTTCAAAATTGACTTGAGTTTTGAATGGAGTTTGAATATTGAAGTTAGTGCGCGTCGCATGGGCACAGATTATTTGGATGATGTGAGTACGGTTTATCCTGATTTGGAAGATTTGGAACAGGCGCATGGGAGTATTGCGGTAGCATTATCTGACCGTTCAGTTGAGTTACTTGGGTCTGACTTGTTTGAAAGCAATGGCATTACCAAGCCTGTTGGAGGGGAAGGTCGTCAGCGCGGGAATTCTCGAAACAAGGATACCTACATATATATAGGTGTTGGTGTGATGTATTATTTTGGAGATTTGCTATGTCCTTATGAGCGTTAGATTTGTGGGATAAAATGGGACTTTAATAAAAAAGAGGAGCAACAAGATATTAATTTTGTTGCTCCTCTTTTTTTTATCCAAAAATTGAATAGAACCGTATAAGTAGGTGACTCAAAATAATCGATATTTTTAGACCCGGCTATTTTCCGTTTAAGAAGCTTAAAAAATTATTCAATAAAGGGAATTAAAGGAATTTCTCAATTTTAGGCAAAAAAAAATCGCACTATTTTTATAGTGCGATTCCTAAATTATAATCCCATGAACATATCCAAAAACGATTTTTTAAATTATTGTGAGAAAAAATTTGGTTCTCTAAACAATAATTCTGTAACTTCGCATCAGCTTTTTTTTTAATATAATACCATGAACATTTTTTAGCATTGAATTTTTTATCTTATTGAACATTTTTCGTTAGCAGATTCCGTTGAATCTGCTATTTTTTTTAGCATTTTTTTATCCGTTAAAACTTAAAACTAATTCAAAAGCTGATGCAATATCTTTATATAAGTAACTATAAGTTGAAAAAAAAATAGCCCGTCCCGAAAATTTCGGGACGACGGGCTATCAACAAATTATAATCCCATGAACATAATCAAATTTTGTATTCTAATCTTTCTTAGAATCTTGTCTTTCGACCCCTCTTCGTCCTAATCACAATACAAAGATACGGCAGCATTAGAGTTAAAACAAAGACAAAAACACGTTATTGTGGGAATTTAATTTACTAAAATTTTCATGTTTTAGTTGATAAATATTTGATTATCAGGTTTTTGGATTTCAGGTAAAAGTGTATTTTGTGAAAAAAGTGATTAAAAAAAAAGTCTTTTTAATTAAAAAAAAGACGCTTTTTATGAAAAAAAGATGAAAAAAGGTAAAAAAAAGCGTTTTTCGCTGCAAAAAGAACCAATCATCGGTTTGTTTCTTTTTCAATATCAGCGACTAATTCTGTGATTTTTTGCTCTATATCTGTATAAAACCCTAAAATGAATTGTCGATTGATACTAATTCGCTAAAGAGTAGGAGTCCAGTAGATTTTTATTTTCTTGCGTTAACTGTAATGGAACTTGAACATCTACTTGTCCAGTCTGGTCAAAATGCAAAGAAGGAGTAAGCAATTGATTAATAGTCGGAAAGTAATTTTTATGAAACTGCATCTCTTCGTACGATTCTTCAAGCTTTTGTAAAACACTCATATCGTATTCATAAAAAGAAATGATTGGTAGTCCCATAAATGTGCATTTTTATAGTTTAGGTGCTTTTGTTTATCAAAGGGATTTTTAAGGGATAAAAACGATTTTGCAAAAATCGTTTTTGTCCCTTAATATTCCCTCCGCGTTGCCGCAGGCAACGCGCACTGTGTTTTTGGAAGCTCGATAATCTTACGATTTTCTCGCTGCTCAAACTTAAAAGAACCTTCGTTTACACGGTAATAAATCACTTTTTCAATAAATGGTGGTGCACATTTGTAGCACTACCAAATGATTTTATAGCGCAGACTGTCGTTGGTCAAAAGATTTAACCCTTTTGATTGAAGATATTCGTAGCCTGACTTATTTAAAATAGTGATAAAATCTCTGGTCAATGTGAAATAACGTTGAGGAAAGGAGTCAATCTCGATAGAGTCATGATTAATCAATTGTGAAAAATATCGAGAAGCTTCAAGACCTCTTTCATGTCCACGGATATTGACTCGCACATCTTCAATATCTTTTTCCAAACCATTCTTGATTTCTATAAGGATTTTTATCTCGGCATGGTGATTGCGGCGGTTGTCATTCCAATTGTCGAGGGCAAAGGCAACGACGGGGATGAAGATGGAGAGGAATTCGAGGGCGTAATTTTTGTAGTTTCGTTTTTTCATTGATAAAATATTTGGTAGTGTACGATTAAAGTAGGGTAAAATTAAAAGCCCTTTTATTGGAAATCAGATAGATACAAATTTGAATAGTGATTTATCGTTCTAAAAGACTCCGTGTGTGTAATACTTTCATGCGATAGAAT
>JBLHWU010000023.1:0-38952 GCA_047629355.1 Saprospiraceae bacterium
ACTCTTCACAAATATCTAAACAGCCTTTTGATTTTCAAAATCTTAGCTCTAATTCCTGATTGTCAATGAACTTTGTATGTAATTTTTTTTGAATGCTCGAAATGCGCCTGCGGCGGCGCGCGGGTGGTTTTTGAGGGATAAAAAATGTTTTTACAAACATTTTTTATCCCTCAAACTTCCTTTGTCAAAACGCCTCCACTAAATTCATCCATAAGCCTACATCCTCACTTGAAACCGCAATGCTTTCAACCCCTCAGCACCTTGCAATTTTTCTAATTCTAAATCTTCAATTTCTCCTTCTACATAACCTTCGCTTTGCAGATGTTCTAAATATAACAAGTATTCGTGACGGTCTTTTTCCTGCAAATAAACAATAGCTACTTTTTCAGATACGGTCAAGCGCTCGCCGGTTCCTTTGATGCAAGCTTTGTCGATTCGCTTTTTTAAAATCTCATATCGAACATTATACGTACCATCGACATCGAACTGCTTTTCTTCCATTTTAAAACGAATACTTAAGGTATTGGTGTATACAAAAATCAATTGTGCCGTAGTTAAAGGCATGGATAGCTGGCTACCTTTTTCGGCAATCAGGCGAGTCATTTTACACATGAGAATCAATTGCCAGAGGCGAAAATCTTTTAGGAAGAAAGGACTGAAACCTCCATTTTTTAAAATAGAATCCCCTAAGTATATATTGTATTCAACTCCATCTGTGGTATATTTTTCAAAATGATGCGGGAGTATCTTTTGCATTTTTTCATCTTCCTTTTCTAGGAAATCACCAATAATTTGATTGAGTTGACTAACACTTTCATCATAAGCTTTTCGGTGGTGGTAAATGATGTTTAATCCTGGACTAATCATTTTAAAATAGCCGTCAATTTTGCGTTGTGGCAATTGCGGAAATCTATTTTTTAATTCTGATAATAAGGGATGTATTTCTTTTGCAATCAACTCTGTGATACGGGACTCATCACTTGAAATATAATGACCTGCGGAGAGGTGTTCCCTGCATCTTTTGGCTTGGTGAATATAGACGTCCAAAAGATTAAAATCTATCTTTTTTCGACAATCTTCCATCAGTTTTAAAATCAGAGAAAGATTTTCTAATAAATCAGCTTGAATGGCTTCATTGCGTAACGTCGATGACCCCACAATATCTGCTTGGGCATACAAAGGATACAAATCTTTAAAAACAATTGTCTCAATTTCGACTTGTTTTCCTTCTATTGCTCGTTGCCAATAAAGTTTGGATGCCACCTCTTTAAACCGCCATTCAACACTTGAATGAATGGACGTAAATTCTTGTTGCATGGTCAGTTGCTCCTTGCTATCTAATTCGTCAATAAATTTATTGGTCCCCATTGCAAAAAGTTCAATGAGCTGTTTCATTCTCAAAACCGATAAACGATTGAAGGCAAAAGGCAGAGTAGAAGCAACCTCAACAATCCCAACAACTTGATTTTTAGTATTGAACAGTGGTGCAAGAAATAGGCTACGTATTCCCATTTCCACTAATTCCTCTTCTATTAACGACAGATGGACTTGCTTCAATAAATCGGTAACAATAATAGACTTATGGGATTTTAAAACCTTCCCATAACTTCCTTTTTCATCCTTAAATGACGGAATTATCACTTCTTTTTCAAACGTTCTAAGCAATCCCCAAGAAGTACTTTCTTGCCAAAAACTAAAGGAGGTATGCACCATACCCAGACGCAGTTCTGGCATATCCATATAGGATTGTGTCCTATTTTCTATCAAATCCAAATCTTTAACATGGTCTGCCTTTTTAATATCTACCGTAAGAATTTGTTTGATGTTAGAAAGAATTTCAGCCTTTGTTACATCCATTAAATACCCGATTACAATCCCTTCAAAAGTGAAATTTTCAGGCGGCAATAATTGTTCCCACAATGCTTCATTTTCATAGTCATTTAATAAATCGTGTAGCTGACTATCTGTCAATTGTTTTATAGGTTTCAACGATTTAGCATCAATAAAATCTTGAATGACTTTAATTCGGTAAAATTTTTGAAGTCCTGTTTTCTTATTTCTAAAAGTAATAATTTGGCTGGTAATTAAATCAGGATTTAAGTTGTAAAAAGAACACAGCACTAGGTTGGCAATATCAAGATTAGCTTTGGGTTTATTGGATTTATCGCTCCAAAAATCTGGAATTTTTATTTCCCACTCTTCTGACCCGATCAACGCTTTCATTTCTGGCGTCATATAAATAAATGATTCAGAAAAAGGGACTTTGATAAATCCTTTTTTTTCTATCAAAAATAGATTTGGAAATAGAAATTGAACCAGTTGCTCCAATTTTTCAGGATACTCTTCAAAATAAACCTCATCAGAATATTGGGACAATTCCTGCTCAATTTCACGCATCAAACTAACTATATTGGTCGGCAATTCTTCTTGGTGGTGAGTTGTATTCCCTCTCATTTTTCGCAAAAGCGGTCCAAAGCTAAACTTGCATTTATAAGGACTCTTTCGTTTCCCCATTGCTTTATAAAACTCACCAATAGGGATATAGTCTACATTTTTTTCACTTTCTTGAATAAGGTTGTCTACTTTTTTCATACTAAGTTTTCATACTAAGTTTTCATTTAATTTCAAAACAGTTCATAAAACTACGTTTTTTTTTCAGCAACACAATTTCATCTTGTCTGTTTTGCCATTTGATAGTATGTACTTGCCCAAATTCATCCGACCTTATTAACTTGAATGACCGTTAATTAACGGTGAAATTAAAATAAAAGGACGTGTTCCTTCTGCCAATGAATTAAAGGAATTATTACAATAAAGGGTATGAAATATCAAGTGATTGTTTACTCTGGATTTTGACCATTCTACCATTATTTTTGTCATTTTTGCATAAGGACCACTTCCCGAACGCTTTATCATCGGCTCCACAAAACCACCGATAAGCTCCGTACTGATAGCACTCGGTCTGATGATAACTACATCAATACCAAAGGGTTGTAACTCTAGACGCAGAGAACTCGATAAGCCCTCCAATGCGTGCTTGGAAGCCACGTACCAAGAACTCAAGGGACTGTGTACTTTCCCTGCAATAGAGGAGGTATTGATTATTTTGCCAGCACCTTTTTTTCGCATATAAGGGATGACCAATTGGATAAGACGCGCCAAACCAAAAAGATTGACATCAAACTGTTTTCTTGCATCGGCAATGTCGGTTTCCTCCAAAGAACCTTGTATGGCTATTCCTGCATTGTTGAATAAGACATCAACTCCACCGTGTTCTTTTTTAATTTTAATGACTGCATTTTCTACTTCCTGCGCTTTGGCAATGTCCATTTGAATGGGAATGCATTCATATTCCTTTAATTCATTCAATTTATATATTCTACGGGCAGCAGCATATACGGTATAGCCTTGTTTTGCCAGTACTATTGCAGTTTCACGTCCCATGCCCGACGATGCGCCAGTTACTAAAATGACTTCTTTATTTTGCATATTCTAATTTTTTATGCTGCAAAATTAGAGCTTGCATTTATCTTAGGGTGCAATAAAAAGCAGGACTGCTAATACATTTGGCTGAATCCGGTTTCATCTTTCACCTAAAGTGACGAAGAACAAATGAAAAGCGATATGAAATGAAAAACACTTCTATTTTTGTAACTACTCAGGTGGTTTTTAGTCTATTTTTAGTTAAAAATAGTTAAATAATGTCTTTTAAGTTACGGAAATGTTAAAAAAAATGATTTTTTGTCAAAAATTTGAGAAAATCAGACAGATATAATTTTTAAACAAAAATATAAATAACTGATAATCAATAAATTAAAGTACCTGAGTAGTTACCTATTTTTTAATGAATCGCATTGCTTTCCCCACACCTTGAATGCGTAAAAGATAAGTGCCGTTTGGAATAGATTGAACATTGATTGTTGCTAATTCACTCGGATTGATTTGATATTCTCGGATGACTATTTGACCTAAAGTGTTGTATATGCTGAAATTAATTAGACCTTCCTGAAATTCGCTAATTTCAATATTTAAAACATCTTCAGTAGGATTGGGATAAATGCTAACTTGAATATCTTGCGTCGGCATTTTTCCATTTTCAAAATTGACGACTGCAATGTTAGAATACTCAAAATATCCATCAAAATCGACTTGCTTTAAGCGGTAGTAGTTATTCCCTTTTATTGGATTGGTGTGCATAAATTCATAGCGCTGTAATTGGGAAGAAGTACCAGCACCTGACACTTCTCCTATTTTTTCAAAATTAATTCCATCCAATCCAGATTTTGCCCTCCAATTTCTTCTCTTCTCTTGATTTTTACAAATAGTTACATACTATAGTTACACAAATCAAAGTAATATTGTGTCTCTGCTTCCCCTTTTTTTTGAACTGATTCCGATTGAAAAGCAGAAATATTAGATGTAATCCTCTAAATCATCCGCAACAAATCCTTCACAATTTCCCGCATCTTCGGCTCCGCTTTTTGTGCCACTTCAATCACTGATTCCACCGTTGTTTCGGTAATTCCTTCAATTGGAAAACACTTATTAGAAACCACCGAAATCACCATCACGCGCATCCCAGAATGTCGCGCCACAATCACTTCAGGTACCGTGGACATCCCAACCAAATCACCACCGATTGTATTCAAAAAGTTATACTCCGCAGGCGTCTCCAAATTGGGACCTTGCAAGGCAACATACACGCCCTCCTTCACTTCAATTTTCTTCATCGTCGCAATCAATTTCGCCGTTTCCCGCATTGCCGCATCGTAAGTTTTGGACATGTCTGGAAAGCGGACACCGAGTCGTTCGTCATTTTCGCCACGCAATGGATTCACCCTTTGCATATTGATGTGGTCTTTGAGCAAAACGATGTCTCCTGCGTTAATCTCCGCGTTCGTACTACCGGAAACATTGGATAGAATGAGCTTTTCCACCCCTAAAAATTTCATGACTCGAATGGGAAAGGTCACCTGTTGAACCGAATAGCCCTCGTAATAATGAAATCGACCAGCCATCGCTACCACGGATTTTCCATTGAGTTTCCCAAAAATTAACTTCCCCGCATGACTCTGCACTGTGGACGTTAAAAAGCCTGGCAAATCTTTATAATCTATCTCCACTTCGACCTTAATATCTTCTACCAAATTTCCCAACCCTGTGCCCAATACCAAACCGAATTGCGGTTTTGATTTTGTCTTTGTCCGAATGTATTTTACTGTTTTCTGGATATTGTCGTACAAGCTCATTGTATCGTTTTTAAGATATTCTGATTTTTAAATTTTATTTTTTCGATAGTTCCACCGCTATTTGCGCCGCCAATTTTGCATTGTTTAATACCAATTGAATGTTGGCTGCCAAGCTTTTTCCTTTCGTCAATTCTTCTATTTTGGCTAATAGATAGGGGGTAATTGCTTTACCTTTCACTTTTTCTTTATCCGCTAATTTTAGTGCTTTTTCAATCGCTTTATTGATAAAAGAGAATTTAATCTCGGCATCTTTTGGAATTGGATTGGCAACAACAACACCTCCGTCTAAGCCCACTGACCATTTTATATGCAAAGCCTTTGCCAATGCCTTCGGCGTATCCATTTTATAATCAACTGGCAAACCACTTTTTCGAGAAAAAAAAGCTGGAAACTCGTCCGTTTGATAGCCAATCACAGGAACGCCGTGGGTTTCCAAATATTCCAAGGTTAAGGGCAAATCCAAGATAGATTTTACACCTGCGGAGATAACTGCGACATTCGTTTTTGCCAATTCTTGTAAATCTGCAGAAATATCCATCGAATTTTCCGCTCCTCGATGTACGCCACCGATGCCGCCCGTAGCGAAAATTTTGATGCCCGCCAAGTTAGCAATAATCATGGTAGATGCTACGGTTGTTGCGCCACTAATTTTTTTTGCTAAGACAAATGGCAAATCTCGACGGCTTGTTTTGGTGACTTGCCGTCCTTCTTTACCAAGGCGTGTGATTTCCTTTTTGGTTAAACCAACTTTCATTTTTCCATCCAAAATCGCAATCGTCGCGGGAATCGCTCCTTGACTACGTACCATATTTTCAACCAACAAAGCCGTCGCTACATTTTTCGGAAAGGGCATTCCGTGTGAAATAATCGTTGATTCGAGTGCAACGACCGGACGTCCTTTTTTTAGGGCTTTTTGGATTTTTGGTGCAATCTCAAGATACTCTTTCAACATATTCGCAAGCATATTTTTGGATTTTGGCAAAAGTAAGGAAAATGATTTAAAAACTTAGATTTAATAGAATTACCTATTCCTTTACATATTTTTTTTCTAAATATCCGTATTAAAAACTTGTAAAACATTCGACCGCAATACTTTCAATGTGAGCGAAGTCAATTCATTTTCAACCGTCCATTCCCCAAACAACCTCTAAAATTCTGAACAGCTTCTTGTGACAATAATTGCTCACTTGCTTCCTCCACGATTTGCTTCCTTTTTATCCTTAGTTTTTACCTTCATGCCTGGAGTCGGAATCCAGACTGTATCAAACTTGACAACAGGCGAAGATTCCGTCAGGTCATATCCTTCGCGAATGTGAATTCCTGCGGCATTAAACAAACGGGAAAGTTTGGGTTGCAAATGCGCCGTGCCGACTACAATACCTTCCACTTTACCACCTATTTTTTTTCGCCAATGTCGATAAACCAACAGATTGGCAAGGACAGATTGCAGCCAATAAAGAAGGCTGATAGGAGTATCACTTTGAAATCGTTCCCCTAATTTTATCGCCCAATTCAGCGTTTTCTTATCCAACTTCCCTTTTTTACTTCCTTCTTCTAAAATACCATCGTAGATTTTCTCAATCAAATGTGGAACGGCGGTGAAAAAATGTGGCCGCACCTTTTTCAAATCATCCGCCATATTTTCAATGTGATTGGAATAATAAAGCGAGGCACCCGCAGCGATGTACAAGTAGTTGGTCATGCGCTCAAAAATGTGGCTGACCGGTAGAAAACTCAGCACTCTTTTCTCCTGATTGATGGGAAAAATTGCTAGAACGGACTTGATATTGGAAACGATATTTTTGTGAGATAATAGTACGCCTTTGGGCATGCTGGTTGTATCAGAAGTATAGATAATCGTCGCCAAATCATCCTCATGAATGACGCCTCGATAAGTTTGTAGCTCCCCTAAATGCTGCTCATTAGGAACAGTCAATAATTCTTTCCAATGCGGCACATTTTGCAATTTTTCAAAGGAATAAATCTCTTTCAAATGCAACGCATTAGCTCGAACCCCCATTAATTTATCATACAATTTTTGATTGGCAACAAAGCAATATTTAAGGTTGGTATCTTTTAAAATATAGATGAGTTGGTCTTTATTAATCGTCGCATGAATAGGCACGACTACAACGCCAATTTGTAATAAAGCAAAGTCTAAAAAAATGAAAATTGGACTTCCGATAGGCGTCATAATACCCACGGTTTGTCCTTTTTTTAAACCCAAATCCAGTAGCCCTGCACTTAGTTGTTGAACGCTCTCAATAATGGCTTTAGTAGAGTAGTTTTTCCAGCGATTCTCAACGAAATGAGCCAACGCAATTTTTTGCGGATACTTAGCGAGTTGGTAAGGTAATATGTCGAATAGTCGTTGAAAATCCATAGTTTGTGATATAAATACCGTCCAAAGTTATAAATTAATTTTAATATAAAAAATATGCTTCAATTTGTTGACACTCAATTGGTAAAATAAGAAACAGTTCACCTTTATTATTTTCCTATTGGCTAAACATAAGTATTTGCATTAAATTTGATATTTTTGCAGTTCGAAATTCCAATCCTGTAACTATGAACACCATTCACAACTCAACTTAAAGATGAATTTTTCAGCTAAAATTTTCACATTTTTTCTTTTGTTTTCATTGGCATTTGTTTCAATAAAAGCAAACTTACCGACCGATTATCCAGCGTATAATAAATTAGAAGTAAAGCCTCGTGTACAAAGTATGCATACGATTGTTCAGCCCAAATACACAACGGTGGTTGAAGCTTATATTAAAGGGTATACGATGCGGAATCGCGAGAAATCCGAGCGAATTCTGGGGCGTGCGGTAAAGTACTTTCCAATGTTTGAAAAATACTTGAAGGAAGCTGGTTTACCAGATGATTTGAAGTATTTATCAGTGGTAGAATCGGCTTTAGTACCTAAGGCAGTATCGAGAGTTGGAGCAGGTGGATTGTGGCAATTTATGCCAGCAACTGGGGAGTCTTATGGCTTGAAAATTAATCGTTATGTGGACGACCGTAGTTGCCCGCACAAGAGTACGCAGGCGGCGATGAAGCACCTGACAAGTCTTTATAAACGGTTTCAAAATTGGGAATTAGCTTTGGCAGCTTATAATAGTGGTGGCGGACGTGTGAATCGAGCAGTCAAGATGGCGCGAAGCAAGAATTTTTGGAAAGTACAAAAATATTTACCTCGCGAAACCCGCAATTATGTTCCTGCATTTATCGCAGCGACTTACCTTTATAAATATTACAATACGCATGAATTATCGCCGATTTATCCTGATTTGGATTTGCAATTGACGGAATCCATGCGCGTTTACGATTACCTTTCTTTTCAAAAAATTGAGGAAGTAACTGGCTTATCCCGTTACATTGTGGAAGAACTGAATCCGAGTTATGACCGAGGATTTATTCCAAGTAATTATGAGGGAAATTATTTGACTTTGCCTAAAAGAGTAATGCCTTCCATACGCGATTTTTTCCGTTTGAAAAAGCCGGATGCACCGCAAGCTGACCCAATGGAAGTTTCTCCAGTTTATGTGAAAGCTTCGGTAAGAAACGAGTCTAAATCGTTGTATTTTAAATCTCTTTATACGATAGCGAGAGGAGATGACTTAGAACTTTTAGCTAAAGTTTTCAGCTGTACACCCAATCATTTGATGTTTTGGAATCGGTTGACGACGAGCGCATTGACGCTAGGTCAAGAGTTGACCGTTTATTATCCGACAGAGATTGTACGGTATCGTCCGCGGCCCGTTTATGTTCCCGTAGCGGCCTTGCCTTTGTTGCCGATAAAGAAAATTGATAGCTCGGTTGTCATCAATAATCAAGAAATTACGATTGAGGCACCGAAACAACAATTTACTGATTACCGTCTAAAACGATACGAAAGTTTATTGGAAGTGGCAGAAAAATATAAAAATGTGACGGTGAAAAATATTATGGAATGGAATGGTTTTTCCAGAAAAGATATGCCGTCTCCAGGAGATAATCTTTTAATAAGGAATGCGAATTAAATTTTTTTTAGGTTCATTTATAAATTTAATAGAGAAGCTTTGGTAAAGGGAGTTTGAGGGGTGAAAAAGATTTGTAAAAACCTTTTTCATCCCTCAAGGACCACCTTCGCGCCGCCGCACTCTTAGTGAAGGTGCGGAAAATTTACAAATTTTGCCCCTTCACTAAATTCATTCATGAGCTATTTTTCATCGTGGTGAAATTCTTAATTTTTCATTGAAACATCATCCAATCGGCTTGCCATTCGTTGGATGGCATCGATGATTTTATCCAAGGCAGGCGGGTAATCAACATACTGCATACCGTAGTTATCCTTGGCCCATATGCTGACGGTAATGTGCTTCTTTTTATCACCATACACAACGGACAAACGCAATGGCATCGGCTTCGGCTGCATTGTTTTTCGCTTTTGGCAAGTATGGGAGTGGCACTCGTAGCTCCGCTCAAACTCAAAGAATTGCTGCTTCAAAATATATTCCGCAAATTGCTCTAACTCCTCGCGGTCAATGTTCTTTTTAGTTGTGATATGGCCATTGTATTTAGAATGAAATTCTTTAATCAGTCGTCCGTCTGATTTAATGTGAATCATGTCTTTTAGTACTGGATCAATACCGCCATAATAGCCACCGCCCACCAATTCAATATTGATATAAATCTGTTCTTTTTCGAGGTCGTATTTGGATTTTTTATTAGACTTGTTTTTTCTATTTTTAAAAAAAGACAACCAGCCGTTTTTCTTAATTCTTTTCTCCTTTTTTGGAATAATTTCTTCTACCAAAACGTCGGGTAATTCATTCTCTGGTTTCACAAAAGGTGTTTCTGAAGCGGCTACTTTTATAAAATGGTATTGATAATTTCCGGTGCTATTTTTTTGTTGAAAATCAAGGACTAAGGTGCGCTTGTTTAAATTGCCAATTTCAAATTCTTCCACATTTCTAAACGGATAAGTCAAGGTGCGGTCATTCAGGGTCCACCAACCTTTGGAAAAATCGCCATTTAAAAACTCTTGATAACTATAATTGTATCGGAAATATAGGAAATGTCGGTATTCCTCGTCTGCTTTGTGTAAAACGGTATTGGATTCGACGTGGAGGGTATAAGCATATTTCCAGCGCGTTTCAATTAACAAACGTTCGTCAATTGCTCCGAAGTTGTTGTTGGCCTCTTGCCCAATTGCTGTTTGTAAAATAAAAACCAGGCAACATAAAATGCTTGTTAATTGTATTGTTTTTCTCATCATGGCAATGTTTAATCAAGGAGACAGCAGGTGTCAGGAGTCAGATTTTACTATGATTAAATCTGACTCCTGACACCTGATTCCTGTCTCCTCTTTTCCTAAAATCGAACGCCCATCGTCACCACAAATTTATTTCGAATATTATCAATGTTGACCTCTTGTTCTGAAATTTCAACTGGGCCCATGCCAAAATCCACCTCTTTGTCATCAATCACGTAGGGAATATACACCTCATTATTCAGGACACGTCGGTAGCCAACATCCAAAAATATGGTCTCCCAACGGATACCTGCACCAAGACTCAACGAAGAGTCCAATCCACTATCATCTGCGTAAGGTGTGCCACTTAAATTAAGACCACCCCGAAAACGGAACTTTTCTACCCGTACTTCTCCACCAAAGCGGAAGTTGATATTGTTTTCCAGTTCGTTCTCAATTTTGTCGTTCACTGCATTTAAAATATCTTCATCTGCTGGGAATTCGACGTCATTGTCTACTTTATATTTATTGCCAGCATAGTTGACATATTCGACTTCTCCTGTCAGGAAACCAATTTTTCCAATCACAATTCCTGCACTACCAATGAATCGCCATGGTGTTTTGAGTTTGTATTTAAGCTCTGCTAACTCTGCGGGAGAACTGGCAGGGGCAAGAGATTCAACCGGCGCACTTGGGTCAAAATCGTAAGCAACCGTCGTATTTAGATTGTCGGTAAGCCGAAAAGTTGTTGGGGTATGAATCGCCAAGCCCAAACGAATCGCTTGATTTACGCGGACAATTGCCCCAATTTTTAAATTAATACCGCTTCCTGAAATATCAATATTTTCATTGTATCGCAAAGAACTAAAGCTATCTGGCAATTCATCATTTGGGTCAGATTCGCGATAAACGCGGCTTTCTTCATAATTTAAAAACGGAATGCCCAAAGTTGCACCCAACATCACTCGTTCCTTAATATTCCCTGCAAAGGTGAAAACCAATTCATTAATTGACCCTTTGCGAGTAATATCTTGTGATTTTAAGATTTGGTCAGTCGGGAAAATATCTGCAGTGTACAGACCAGTAACGCCAGCGTCACGGATAGCGTCGGCATCATAAGCAGGGCCAGATTCAAATGCGTCCAAACCACGGGTCTCTGCAATTTCAATCCAACGGTCAACAATAGAACCGCGCGTTGTACCTTCGTAACTTATTTTTTGATGAAAATTGGCGAGCCGATTGAAGCCCATTCCAAAATTGGACGTTTTCCAAACCGTACTCGTCGGACGTTTGGCGAAAACAATACCTAAATTATTGAAATTAAAATTGGTCTTCGTCGCCGATTGTTCGCCCGTATCGCTGCCATCCAAAGCCGATTTGGAATCAATCAACACCAAGGTTGGGGAAAAGGTAAATTCTCGACTTCGATACATTGCCATCCCTGCTGGGTTGGTACTTAGGACTGAGAAATCTGCACCCAATGCGCCTAATGCACCGCCGACACCGATATTTCGAGCCGTACCGCCTACATCAAAAACGGAGAATAATGCCGCATTTCCAACGGTTTGCGCATTGATTTGATTGATAAAAAAAAGAGTCGTTATTAATAAGAATATTCTTTTCATAAGTTTTTTTAAAATGATTGACTAACACTTTTTGACAAAAGTGTTATAAAAAGTTAAGAAGCGAGGAAATCGTAAAATTTTCGAGCTTCAAAAAACACAATGCGCGCTGCCTGCGGCAGCGCGGGTTTGGTCTTGAGGGATAAAAACGGTTTTACAAAAATCGTTTTTATCCCTCAAACTTCCTTTATAGAACGCAAAAATAAACCATTTCACTCACATCCATAAAAAAAGTGGATGGACTTTTTAAAATCCATCCACTTATCTGCTAAATTAGGCAGTATTTTCTAAAATTTGGAAAACCCAAATTATCTGCGTTTAGTTACCTCGCTTGCTACGAGAAGAGCCTGAACTACTTTTTCCGCTGCTGCGAGAAGAACTGCTTCGGCTTGAACTACGAGTAGAAGGTGCACTTGACCGGCTACTGTTGCTTCGGCTACGGGTAGAAGGTGCACTTGACCGGCTACTGTTGCTTCGACTACGGGTAGAAGGTGCGCTTGATCGGCTACTGTTGCTTCGACTACGGGTAGAAGGTGCGCTTGATCGGCTGCTACCACTTCGGTTATAAGTATTACCGCTTCGAGAAGAACCATTACTGGTTCCGCGAGTAGAAGATCCTGTTGAACGTCGGCTTGTACCTCGAGTTGAAGTCGTTCCCTTTTGAGTCGAAGTTCTTGTTGTACCACGAGTTGTTGTTCGTGGTGAAGTAGAACTACTACGTGGCTTTTGGTAAGCATCACCTAACTTTATAGAACCTCTTTCTGCACGTGGACGAGTCGTTGTACGACCAGTTTCTGCTCTTGTGCTTTGTCTTGGTGCAGTATCTGTTGCTACAGTTGAACCGTTAGTATTGGTGACTGACCGTTTTGGTGCAATTGTACCACGACCACTTCGACCGCTGTCTCCACGATTTCCACCTGCGCCAGTGCCACGAGCACCGTTGTAGTTATTGTTATTATTGCCGTTGTTGAAGGTATTGTTTACGGTGTAGCTATTTCCACTACCCCAACTTGGAGGACAATCATAGAAAGAATTACCGAATCCACCGCCACCGAATCCGCCGCCGCCAAAATTATTCCCACCGAATCCACCACCAGCGAAATTATTATTAAAACCACCGCCGTAAGGGTTGTAGAAATTATTTCTACGATTCCATGAATTATTATTATTCCAAGGATTATTCCAAGGATTAAAGAATGCAGAGCGACGTGCTGCGCGACGGTAGCTGTTGTATGACCAAGGGTTGCTATCATAAATTAAAACAGTAACACCAGGGTTATAAAAAGAATTTATTCGGTAGTTTGGGTTATAATAACCAGCATCTACATAAATCGGGTCGTAATAATCGAACCCATAATAAGGGCGATTAAATCGACGAATGCGCGACGTATAAGAATACGACGGAATATCATCTTCGTAAAATTCATCATCATATGAGTAGTCATCATCTGTAGTTTCAGATGCGCTATTGTCAACATATTCATCAGTTGTATTGGACGAGCTATTATCATAATAGGTGTCGTCGGTGCTTGGGTTGTAATAAATGTCATCGTATTGTGCGAACGAAACGCCCGTCAAACCGAAGGTAAATATTGCAACCAGAAACGCAGAAATTTTATTGGTTTTCATAAATTTATTTTTTTAATGTAATTACTTTGACTCTCTTACCAAAGTGACAGCACGAATTTATTACTTTTGTGCCACATTTTATGTTAATGCGGCATTAAAATCAATATTAGCCGTGTTAAAGTCTACTACTTAGACGCAGAAAAGACAAAAAAGGCATTTAATGAAATGTTAAATCTTTCACATTACAAGATGTTTACGTCATTTTTTATGTCCTTTTCTGTTAAAATTCATTTTTTAAGGACTTTTTTCTGTAAAAAATGCATTTTAACAGTTTTGAAATAAGAAAAAGAACTTTGAGTATTTTTCATAAAAATTTCATTTTTTGAAAATAATAATACTCAAAAATAGATACCGAGAATTGACCCCTAACCCCTAAAAAGGGAGCAAACTCAGATTAAATAATTAGGAACAGTTCTTTAATCGAATGGTTTTAAACAGTTTTTAATCAAAGAATGGATATACTCCCTTATTAGGGATTGGGAGTAAAAATTGCTAAAATATGGCAAACGAAGAAGTAAAAGACAAAGTAATTACGCCACGCGATGAAGATTATTCGCAGTGGTACAACGACATTGTAAAACGGGCGGGCTTAGCAGAAAATTCTGCGGTGCGTGGCTGTATGGTCATTAAGCCGACGGGTTTTGCGATTTGGGAAATGATGAAAGCCCAACTCGATAAAATGTTCAAAGAAACTGGACACGTCAATGCGTATTTTCCGATTTTTATTCCAAAAAGTTTTTTGAGTAAAGAGGCGAGCCACGTTGAGGGTTTTGCGAAGGAATGTGCGGTTGTTACTCATTATCGTTTGATGAATGATCCAAATGGTGACGGTGTGATTGTTGATCCGTCTGCGAAACTGGAGGAGGAATTGATCGTACGTCCAACTTCTGAAACCATTATTTGGAATACCTATAGAGATTGGATTCAGTCTTATCGGGATTTGCCTTTATTGATTAATCAATGGGCAAATGTGGTGCGTTGGGAAATGCGGACACGGATGTTTCTACGGACGGCTGAATTTCTTTGGCAAGAAGGACATACCGCTCACGCGACCAAAGCAGAAGCGATTACAGAAGCAAAACTGATGCAAGATGTCTATGCACAATTTGCGGAAGAATACATGGCGATGCCGGTTATTAAAGGCTCAAAATCTCCAAGCGAACGTTTTGCAGGTGCGGATGATACCTTGACAATTGAGGCATTGATGCAAGATGGAAAGGCTTTGCAAGCGGGAACTTCTCACTTCTTGGGTCAAAATTTTGCGAAAGCTTTCGATGTCAAATATTTGAATAACAACAACAAGAAAGAATACGTTTGGGCTACTTCTTGGGGTGTTTCTACGCGCTTGATTGGTGGTTTGATTATGACGCATTCGGATGATAAAGGTTTGGTTTTACCTCCAAAACTTGCACCGTTGCAAGTTGTGATTGTGCCAGTGCCAAAGGCAAATGGTGTGATTACGGAAGTGGCGGAAAAAATCATGGCGGAATTGAAAGCCAAAGGCATTTCTTATAAGTATGATACCGATAAGAAAAAACGCCCTGGTTTCAAATATGCGGAATATGAATTGCAAGGCGTGCCCGTTCGGATGTCGATTGGCAAGCGGGATTTGGAAAAGAATGTAGTCGAAATTGCGCGTCGAGATACGGGCGAAGTAAATTCGGTCGATATTGAGGGTGTTGCGGAGTATATTGAAAATCTATTGACAGATATTCAAAACAATCTATTCCAAAAAGCATTGGATTACCGTACCGAACACACGACGGAAGTGAATAATTTTGAAGACTTTAAAACCGTTTTGGAAGAAAAAGGTGGCTTTCTCTCTGCACATTGGGATGGCACGGAAGAGACGGAAGATAAAATCAAAGAATTGACCAAAGCGACGATTCGGTGTATTCCGAATGACGCGGTGGAAGAGGAAGGTGTTTGTGTCTTTTCTGGAAAACCTTCGACGAAGCGGGTGTTGTTTGCAAAGGCGTATTAAAATAGGGAGTTTGAGGGATAAAATAGATTTGTAAAAATCTGTTGTATCCCTCAAATCCTAACCCGCATTGCCGCAGGCAATGCGGGTTAAATTTATAAAAATGGCAGCGCTATTGTTCAATCGACATTAGGGTTGCCGTTTTACATTTAAGGAAAATTATGCAAAATACGATTGAAATTTCATTGAGTAAAGGCAAATTATTATTAATGTTATTGGGTTGCATTGGATTTGTAGTCGGTAGCATTTGGCTATTTAATTTCGCGGAAACGCAGGAGGATTATGCGCCTACTTTATTAAAAGGGGTCGGTGGTGTTGGGTTCGTTTTTTTCGGTTTAGCTGGTTTATTTGTTTTAAAAAAGCTGACGGACAAAAAACCTGGATTAACGATTAATTATCAAGGAATTATTGAGAATACGAACGGAATTTCTGTTCAAATGGTCGAGTGGAAAGACATTACGGATATTGAAGCGATAACAATTTCTGGTCAAAATTTGATTTTAGTAAAAGTTAAAAAGCCAGAGAAATACGTTGAAAAAGCAAGTAATAATGCGCAGAAACGGCTGCTGCGTTTGAATGTAACACAATACGGTACACCTATATTTATTACAACGAATTCTTTGGAAGTGGGTTTTGAAGAGTTATTGGAACTGTTGAATGGGGAATTTGAGAAACGGAGGAAGCGAAAATAATTAAGTAGCTGAAATTGCTATCTGCGCTATGTGTTAAAAAGAAAAATTGTACTTTAATTTAAACAAGAGGAGTTTGAGGATGAAAAATGATTTTGCAAAAATCATTTTTCATCCTCAAACTCCTCACCCGCCTCGCCGCAGGCGAGGCGCACTATGTTTTTTGAAGCTGGAAAATCTTGCGATTTTCTCGCTTTTCAATTTTTTAGAAAACTTCTGTTGCACGGTATTAAGTAACGATAAAAAAATAACTCCGCCATTTAGACAGGGCAAATTCCCCTCATTTTTCACTTGAAATCAGTCAAAGTATCAACAATTATCCTTCTTTCAAGTAAAAACTGAGAAAAATTATCCACTGTCTAACTTGTCGGACTTATTATTTTATCGTTACTAAAATTAAATTAATCGTTTTTATATAATTTTAAGTATTCTCCGCAAGTTTTCCCATTCTAAAGCATCTAAAAAAGCAAATCACAAACGTTACATCCATGAAACAACTACTCCTAACCTGTTTTCTTTTGTCAACATTCTCCGCATTCGGGCAATCGCTGAAGGAAATTCAGATTGCGTTTACTCCAAAATATAACGGTGAGGATTTGCATCTAGAAAGGAGTTATAAAATCAATGAAACGGATAGCCTTCAAATCGAAACTTTCAAATGCTACCTCTCCAATTTTAAATTATACGATGGTGAAAAATTGGTTTATACCGAACCAGAAAGCTACCATTTATTAAATGCGTCAGAATCGGAGCATTTGAATTTCATTTTAGAAATTCTTGAAAATATTGTATTCTCACATCTCCAATTTGACTTAGGTATCGACAGCCTCACCAATATGGCAGGCGTAATGGGGGGTGACCTTGACCCAACGAAAGGCATGTATTGGACGTGGCAAAGCGGTTATATCAATTTTAAATTAGAAGGTACAAGCAATCTTTGTGACAACCGAAACAATGATTTTGTCTATCATCTGGGTGGATATGCACATCCTAATAATAGCATTCAAACGGTAAGCTTAGCAGTGAATGATAATAAAAAAATAGCGATAAATATCAATATAGCAATCGCCAGTTTTTTAGGAAAATTAGATTTGACAACTCAAAACCACGTCATGTCTTTGGGCGAAGAAGCGATTGAATTAGCGCAGCAAGCTATACAAATATTCAGCATTAGCGATGAAAAATAGATTACTAATAACTGCTTTTTTTTCGATATTGTTTTTGTCCTTTTGGTGGGTAAAACAGTCGCTTTTTTATGTGCCAACGGGTTTCCCAGAACCCTTATACGATATTTCAAAAAATCTAGTGACGGAAGAAAAAGCATTGCTCGGTCGTGCCTTATTTCATGATGCAATTTTATCGCGCGACAATACCGTTTCTTGCACCACTTGTCATTCGCAATACACGGCATTTACGCATACCGATCACGATTTGAGTCATGGCATTGAAGATAGAATTGGGACACGGAATTCCCCTGCTTTGATGAATTTGGCTTGGCAATCGACCTTTATGTGGGACGGTGCGGTCAATCATTTGGATGTGCAAGCCTTGGCACCGATTAGTAGCCACGATGAGATGGATAGTAGTATGGAGGAAGTGGTTGGGAAGTTACAAGTATCGACGATTTATCCGTCCTTATTTCAAGCGGCTTTTGGGGATAGCATTGTGACGGGCGAGCATACGTTGAAAGCAATTTCGGCATTTATGTTGACATTTATTAGTGCGAATTCCAAGTATGACCAGATGAAGAGGGGAGCGGTAGAGTTTACCATTCAAGAACAAAATGGCTATCAGCTGTTTCAAAAAAGCTGTGCGTCTTGCCATGCGGAACCTTTGTTTACCACCAATGAATTTGCCAATAATGGCTTATCCGTGGACACCACGTTAAACGATTTTGGTAGAATGACGGTGACCAACAATAGCGCAGATTCATTGAAATTTAAAATACCTACTTTACGAAATATTGAATTTTCTTATCCTTATATGCACGATGGGCGATTTAGAAAATTACCAGAAGTTTTGAAGCATTATAATAATATTAAGCACAGCGCAACCCTCGCAAGTTCACTGCAAAACCTGATGCCGTTGACGTCTAACGAACGAGTTGATTTATTGGCTTTTTTATTGACGTTGACGGATAGGGAGTTTTTGTTTAATCGGGGGTTTGGGTTTCCGAGGGAGGTTTTGTTGGGGGAGTGAACGTTTATGTCAGTTTTATTCAATGGTCTAAAATTTTTCAAATTTAGATTTTTTTTTGACACACTTTTTTGACACACTTTTTTGAACACTCCCTTTTTAAAGTGAAAAATATGGACCAAATATCCTCTCAAAAATGTAAGATTATTGATTTCGCGTTCCAAAGCAAGTAAATAAAAATAAATGCTTCACAAGAAAAGCTCTTTCTGCAAAATAATTTCAAAAAAAAATTACTCTCACCGCAAGGTCTCTTCAAAAATCCCATCTAATAAAAATTACCCTTAGAAATAACTAATTTCATCTTCTAATTTTTAAACGGCATCTCTTCTATTTTGAAATGCCATTCATCAAAATAAATACAATAATATGAAAATTACCTATTCCATCTTATTTCTCTTAGCATTCTGCATCAATGCAAATGCGCAAACGAACCCAGCCATCACTTCTTGGTTGCAAAACACCACAGAAACGGGTACTTATTATGTAGCTGGAAACTCCAATACGATTGAAAATAACCTTTTGGTCAATTGTCAAAAAGTGGAATACTCGGATGATTTCGCGTATATCACAACGACTGGAATTCCTGCTTATCCAACTGGCCCCTTTCAAGATGGCAATCCTTCGCAAGCGTCAGACCAAGAGGCGATTTATAAAATGCCGCTAAGTCCTCAGCAGAATACAGGCAATGCACAGACCACAACTGGTGGCAATATTGGCGTATTTATCAACGGCGTTTCCTTGTTTGATTATCGCGATGGTGTGGCTTGGAATCCAAATACCAATGCACTTTGTGGTGGGCCAGGAAATCCTCCATGTCCTGGTGGAATGGGGACGCAGCAAGATTGGAATAGAGATGCTATCCCTGCGGAACGGGAAGGTTTTGATTGTGCAAAAGGACATCCAGCAATGGGTAATTATCACCATCACCAAAATCCATCAGCATTCAAATTGGATTTAGAGGTCGTTGCGGAAGTTTGTAATCTGTATGATGCGGAAGGCTTGTATGCAATTAATGACACGCAGCACTCGCCATTGATTGGCTTTGCGTATGATGGTTTCCCAATTTATGGGGCGTATGGTTTTAAAAATGTAGATGGAACGGGCGGTATCGAACGCATCAAATCAAGTTACCAATTGCGGGACATTACGACGCGAACGACTCATGCAGATGGTTCTTCAGTTGACCAAGGTCCAGATGTTGATGGAACTTATTTCTTAGGTTATTTTCGGGAAGATTACGAATATATTGAGCAGGCAGCAGGAGAGTACTTGGATGTGCATAATGGTCGTTTTTCGGTAACGCCAGAATATCCAGATGGCACCTATGCATACTTTGCGACTGTTGATGAAAATTGGAATTCAGCATATCCATATGTAGTTGGCCCTACATTCTATGGCAATCTAGAGAATCGAAAAGTTAATACCGTCGATGAAGCAACAACGATTTTTAATGGGACAGTAGATGTTTCAGAAGCGGAATTTAATAGTTTGAATGTCTCCGTTTTTCCAAATCCCGCTGCTGATTTGATTGCGGTACAAATTCAGGATTTGGTGAAAGAAGATTTCATCGTAGAATTGTTGGATGTAACGGGTAAAGTGGTACTTTCTTCCAAGATTAAAAAAGGAAGTACGATTGCTTATTTTGATACGCAAACAATTTATGAAGGTGTATATTTTGTGAAAATTTCTAATGGAAATAATCAAATGACGCGTAAAGTGATTGTAGCGAAGTAGGGTGCACATCCTTGTGGGCGCCTAATATTCAGCGGATTAAAACATTGGGCAGCCACAGGGGCATGCTCCTACGAATACGATTTTAAAAAATATTTTAAAAAAAATCGTTCAGGAACTTTTTTATATTAAAAATAGTTGTAAATTTGCGTCGCCTTTGAAAAAAAGGGTTGGAATTGACCTATGGTGTAATTGGTAACACGGCAGTTTTTGGTTCTGTTATTCAAGGTTCGAGTCCTTGTAGGTCAACCATAAAAGCTCTTGCAGATGTAAATTTGCAAGGGCTTTTTTATTTCAAAGTAGATTCTACTTTAAAATTAATCGCAATCCTCCACAAAATACATCTCCACCTCCCCACGATTTTTAACTTCAAAAAGCCCCCGATACGCACAAGGGAATTCCGCATGCACCAATTGATAAGTTGCTGCCGAAATATTCACTTTTCCCGCTTTTGCACTTTGTTCCATTCGACTTGCCAAATTTACTGCATCGCCCCAAATATCATACGCAAACTTTTTACTACCGACCACGCCTGCAACGACACTACCCGTATGAATACCGACCCGCATCGTCCAATAAGGCTTATTCTCAGCGGTCTTTTGCGCAAATCGTTTACTGATAAATATTTGCATTTCTAAAGCAGCAGCGACGGCATTGGTGGCACTTTTTTCATCTTTTTTTGGTACACCGCCTGCACACATATAGGCGTCTCCAATGGTTTTTATTTTTTCCAAATGATGCCGTTCGATGATTTCATCAAAGGCTAAAAAGCAAGTATTCAATTCTGAAATGACTTCGGCAGGTGGCATGTTTTCAGCAATGTGTGTGAAGCCGACAAAATCTGTAAAAAGTACGCTTACATTTTCATACAATTGTGGCGTTGCAAAGCCATTTTCCTTCAACTCTTTCGCTGTTTCTGCGGGTAAAATATTGAGCAGCAAATTTTCAGATTTCGCTCTTTCTTTTTCTACCAAATCGCGATTTTTCTCAATTTCAGATTTCTGTGCTTCGATTTCTTTGTTCTGCTGAGCGAGTTTTCGACTCTTTTTTCGAGTACTCAAAAAACTAAATAAAACAACACCGGTAATTCCTAATAAACCAAGTCCTGTCCCGAAGAAAACTCTATTGATTGTTTGTGCTTGGTTGATTTGCAGTCGGTCAATTTCCTGTTTGTCTTTCAGTCCTTGAATTTCAGATTGTTGCCGTCGTTCTTCTGCCTCTTTTTCGGCAATTTCTCGCTGCTGTTTTTCTTCATTTTGCCGCAATTCTGCAATGCTTCGGTCTTTTTCTGCCGCCTCTAATTGTTGCCGCGTCAACTGCAATTGCTGTCTGGCACGGGCGGCCTCCAATTCCTGTGTTTTCAAGCGTTCTTCCTTAATTTCTTGCTCGTTTCGAAGCAAGGACAATTCATTTTCTTTACGATTAGATTCTAACGATATTTTTTCTGACCGCAGCCGTAAAATATCTTGCTGCTTTTCCAGTTCCCGAATATTTAAATCCTGAATTTCCTGATTGACGAGCAGTAATTTTATCTCTTTCTCAGAACGTTCTAATAGAAATTTTTGCTGTAATAAATCCTGTTGCCGCAGCCGTTCTTCCAATAAAAGCGAATCTTTTAGGGATAAATGTTGCTCATAAAAATCAAGTGCAATTTCAAATTCATACAATTCTTGATTGATCCACGCCGCCAATTGATAACTGTCTTGCAAAACCTCCGCATAATTGCCTTTTCGTCCCAAGGCAATCGCATCATTATTAAAAATCTGCGCTTGATACAAGTCTTTTTTTCTAAAATAAATAGTGGCTTTGAGGTGCGTCAATGCGGCGATTCTTTCTTGATTATTGGCTTCTTTTGCTAATTTTATGGCTTTGTCCAAATGCTTTTTTCCATTATTAAAATTACCTAAATTAAAATAAGCGATGCTCAAATTGGATTGCAAGGCAATGGTATCAATGTCGCAATTTTCAAGGGCGCAAATTGCTTCTGCTTGCTTGAAATGTACAATTGCATTTTCAAAATCATTCAAACAATGATAACTGTAGCCGATATTATTAACCGTCGTTCCCAGTAAATGACTGTTTGGCGTCAAAGCTATCAATTGCTTAATTTTAAAATTTTCTGCTAATGTTTTTTCACAGTTTTGCTGTTCTTCATAAATATTGGCAATCGCTTTACAGCCTCGAATTTGCCCTTCATAATTCTTTTCCAGTTCATGTAAATAAACGGCATTTTGATAAAAAATAAGTGCACTATCCAATTCGAAATTTTGCTGATAGGATTGTCCAATTTTTTCTAATAACGGCACTTTTTTACCATAATCTTTAATCAGCAATTGCGCTGCATTCCGATAATACGTCAATGCATTTTCAAATAAATTTTCTGCAAAATAAATATTTCCAATGGTTTCTAATACTGCGAACCGTTCAGTAGATGGGGCATTTTCGGATAATAAGTTTAAATTTTTCAAAGCATAACGCAGCGATAGCGATACATTTCCAGCATTTTTATGCAGTTGTGTCAATTGTACAACTGCCTGTTTTTGACCTTCTTTAAAATCAATATCTTTCGCCAATCGCAGTGCCGTTTCTGCACTTTTAATATCGTTTTTTTGCAGGAGCTCATTGACTAAAAAACTGTCCATAATGAGTAGCGAATCCGATGCAGGGGATTGCGCGATTGTCCCTTTTATTTGAAATGAAAAAAGGACAAGCAGCAAATGATATTTTAAAAATAAGTACTTCATATTCCTTTTTTAATTGGCTCTTT
This sequence comes from Saprospiraceae bacterium, assembly GCA_047629355.1. Taxonomy (GTDB): domain Bacteria; phylum Bacteroidota; class Bacteroidia; order Chitinophagales; family Saprospiraceae; genus CAYUNA01. The sequence continues at coordinate 23,104 of JBLHWU010000023.1, forward strand.
GACAAATCCCGTGAAATCTAAAGTTGTTAGTAAGGGGTACTTTTTCAGTACCCTTTACTTTTAGCGGATAAAGTAGAGGGTATTGAAAAAGTATCCTCTACTAAAGGCTTTGCAATCACGAGATTTATTAAAGAACCTTTTAATTTAAACGATAATTTAAACCAAATCGAAAAAGCCGAGCCGATTGTGCATTATAAAATAGGTCATCCGTTGTCCCTGTCGCACTCAAGCCGCCGTAATTTTCATTAAACACATTCAGGATTTGCAAGTAGGCAGAAAAGGCTTTTGAAATCTGGTAACTTCCTCGCAGATCAAGGGTATAATATTCAGGAATCAGCAAAGTTTCGCGGTCAAATTGCCCAACTTCCCGAAGCGATAAAGTAGCAATTTCACTAACCGATTCACCCTGATATAGATGGTCCATATAAAGCGCCCATTTTTTGCCAATAGGAATTGCCAATTGTAGTTGTGCGGAAAATTTAGGTTGTTCTGGAACGCTACCAAGAATGATGGTATTATTGCCCGGTAATTGCTTCTCACCGGTCGTTACATTCAAGCCTAATTTTGCTTCAAAAAAACTGTGTAGCGTCCTTGTTTTAAACACAATATTGGCTTGACTTCCCAATACTTCCAAGTAGGAATCACCAAAATTGGTGTAGCCTGTACTGAAGGCATAAATATTACTTTCAGGATTCATTGGGTTGTCGCGTAAGGGAATTTTTTCTACAAAAGTGATGGCGTTATTGGTTTTTGAATAATAAAAATTAGCGTCAACACTGAGCTTCTTCCATTGATTCCAGCGCAAACCAAATTCAACCGTCGTATTTTTTTCGGGACTTAAACCCGTCGTATTTTGCCCATCTAAAAATGTTCCTAAGCTGCCGCCCGTTTCATAAAATAGGAGATTGTCCTTGCTAACCGTGAATGTATTGGCATAATAAAATGCGGAAGGAACTCGAAAAGCGGTCCCATAAAATCCACGAATGCTAAGACTTGGAGAAAGAGGAAAAAGTAAGGCGATTCGAGGATTTACTTGAGATTCATAGACGTCAGAATTACTGAAATTTACGCTGGCGATTCCCTTAACTTTATTCAAATCAATGTAAGCTTGCGCAAATGTGGAAAAATTTAAATAAGAGTAAGACGCAAAAGCATTAAATTCAATAGCGTTGGAACGGGTAAATTTACGGTAATCTTCAATGTCTGAAATCGCTAAACCAGCCTGCATACCTAAGAGCAATTCAATCTCTTTAATCGGTGTGAAGAAAGCCAAATATTCTAAAGTTGGCTCAAAAGATTCTGACTTTGCAAAACGGTCACCACTGAAGTAATTATTATAAATTATGCTCTTTGACGAGTCAATTTTTGCAGGCATTCCCAAGTAGGTTCGTTCAATAGTGTGGTCAAAAAGGCGTTTCAAATTATTGTCCACATATTTGCTGGACGAAGTGGCTTCTCGTTGGTAAAATAGAACATCTACATTTAATTTCATGCCCCATTTTTCCCAAGAAGGTGTCCAACTAAAATGAGTATTGATAATTCTATCTTGGATGTAATTATTGGGGTTTTCGTAAGAAATGGCAGTAGGATTTTGTCCTAAAGCAGAGTGGTCACGACGAACCATAACTATCGAAGAAAAGTGTAAGTTTTTGTAATCAAATTTTGCCCCAACCATCCGGCTAAGGTGCGGTGTCGCATTCAACTTATCGCTGTAATTCAAATTATCCGCATAATTCTGAGTTGGGTCATATAAGTTTGGATTGAAAAGCAGCGAATCACTTCTAAAAATACGGCGGCTGTTAAAGGAAGTATTGCTACCAAAAATAGAGTACCTCAAAATGCGTTTTCCTCGCCCTAACTTTCCGCCAAACATCACATGTAAACTCGAAAACCCATCGGAACCCAGTCCAATTTCCGCCTGTGTATAAAGTGGTCTGTCTGAATTTTTGGTTACAATATTAATGACACCTGCCGAAGCATCCGCGCCATAAACTGCTGCCGCTGGCCCAAAAATCACCTCAATCCGTTCCGCTTCCCGAATTGGCAACTGCGCCCCAATCGGCATTCCACGCGTAGCATAAGGTTTGACGGGAATGTCATTTATCAAAATCTTAGCATACGTATTGCCTTGTAAACCACGCATCATAAAAGTTTCGCCCTCCAACCCACTGCCCGGCTGCGATACTCGAATGCCGGGAATCCATTTCAATGCATCCACCAAAGTATTGTAGCCTTTCGCCTGAATTTCCTCTTTAGTAATCACATAAATAGTAAAGGGTAAATCTTTTAAATCTTGTAACGAACGGCTGGCAGAGACGATTTTTTGATTAGAAAATGCACTTTCATCGTCCTTTAAATCTTCGACCCAAAGCGCATCAGTTGCTAAGGAAAAAGTATCTTGCTGTGCAGATATGGAAGCACAAAAGGAGAACGTAATTAATATTTGGTGTAAAATTTTCTTCATAATCTGTCGATAATGTAGCGGCTAATTTAGTCGCTAAACTGCTTATTATTGAAAGCGTTTAGTGGCTAAAATCGTTGCTGCATTTTAAAGTAAACCTCAATTACAGCGGATTAAATCAGTCTCAAATTTAAACAAATGGAACAGAAAACCGAAAGAATCACTAAGTTCTAGTCTTATTTACTTAAAAACGCCTACAGATCTTTTGAAATCAACCCTTCAAATTAGGTTTTATCTTTTTGAATCTCTAAATTGCCGTTCATTTTAAAAATCCAACTATAACTATTTGACAAAGGTCAGAAGTCAGACTGCTTTGCTGTCAGAAGTCAGAAAATACATGTTATTTATCTGTCTTCTGACAATGAAATAGTCTGACCTCTGGAAATAAAATCCAATTATAACGTATGAAATCCCTAGTCTTTACAGAATACAAAGCTCCATTATCTTACCAAGAGTCTACCGAACCCATTGCGAAAGATGGGCAAAAACTCGTCAAAATGCAAGCCGCAGCCTTCAATCGCCGCGACTTTTGGATAACCTTGGGTCTATATCCGGGCATCGTTCCAAATTGCATTCTAGGGTCAGACGGCGTAGGGGAAGTGGATGGAAAGCAGTACATCATCAATCCAAATGTAGCGTGGGGCGAGGGTGATTTACCCAGTAAAAATTATACGATTTTAGGAATGCCGGTCAACGGTACTTTTGCAGAATATATCGCGGTGGATGTCGACCGTTTGGTTGAAAAACCAGCGCATTTAACGACCGAACAAGCAGCGGCGTTGCCACTTGGCGGATTGACCGCTTATCACGCTGTTTTTGGGAAATGCCAATTGAAAAAGGGCGAAAAAATCTTTATTACCGGTGTTGGTGGAGGAGTGTCTCAAATGGCAGTACAGTTTGCAATCGCAGCAGGGGCCGAAGTCTGGGTGTCATCGAGTTCGGAAGCGAAGATTTTGAAAGCGATGGAGTGGGGGGCGAAAGGCGGTATCAATTATACGAAAGAGGACTGGGCAAAACGCTTGGCAAAAGATACGGGTGGCTTTGATGTGATTATTGATAGCGCAGGCGGCGAAGGTTTCAAGGACTTGATTCGAATTTCAAAAACGGGCGGTCGAATTGGTATTTACGGCGGTACGCGTGGTGCGATTCCAAAGCTCAATCCTGCTCATATTTTTCTAAAACATTTGACCATTTTTGGCTGTACGATGGGTACGGATGATGAGTTTTTAAAAATGGTTGATTTTGTGAATAAACATCAGATTGTACCGTTGGTTGATTCTGTTTTTAGTTTAGAAGATGGTAATAAAGGCTTACAGAAAATGGCGAAGGGCGAGCAATTTGGTAAAGTAATATTAAGTCTCTAGTCAGGAAGCATAATATCGTATAAAGTAAGTTTTTTTGAACTTTAACAAAGGAAGTTTGAAGGGCAAAAGTGGTTTGTAAAAACCGTTTTACTTACTTTACTACGCCTTACTTAATAGTCCGCAAAAGCTGTCTACTGCCAGTTTTTGCGGACATTTTTTAAATCATTAATGTTCAGCTACGAGCAACATTAACACTTTAAAACATAAACATAAACACACATTCTAATAAGAAAGCTGCATTAACCGCTCTAAAATCTCCTCCCGCATTTGCTGGAATTGCGCAGACAAATCAGGGTTTTTCTTTTTAAAATTAGCCGCATTTCTGCGTTCTTTAAATTTTTTCCAGAAATTCATATATTGCTCAGTAATTAACCCAAATGGAACAATTGATAAAAAGTAAATGAATGTTATCCAGCCATTTCCAAAAACTAAATGCACCAACAACGTTTGTAAAAAGTAGAAAAACGGAAAGGACAATAAACCGGTTACGGACTTAAAAGTTGGGGCAAAAGCATCGCTCGAGTTAAAACGATTGTTAACATATTTTGGAAAAAAAGTTGGTAAAAAATGACTTAAATAACCGAATAAAAAAAACGGAAAGCCAACGATTACAATTAACCAGTCCAAGGCATTGTTTTTTGAATTTTTAAACGCTCGGTCAGAAGAATTAATCGTCGTTAATTGTTGAAAATAAATATTGACATTTTCTGAAAAAGCTGCCCAATGTGTGCTGTTCTTTTCTTGTGCTTCGTGAAAGTTTTTTATCAAATTTTTAACTCGAAAAAAGTGCTTTTCTTCTTTTAATGGATTTTCGGTTTGCTGAATAACTTCTAATTTTTTTATAAATAAATCCTCCGCTTTATCGCGCGCATTAATCATTAATTCGCCAAGTCGATGGCTGATTTCTTCCGTTAATTTCTTGACGTCTTCAAAGGCATCACTGGCTGCATTTTTTTGAAAATCAGCAACTTGTATCATTTTTCCAAAATTAACAACGATCTTGTCTCGAAATTTTGTACCGTCTGAATACGTCAAGCCAACGGGCAAGATGCGCAGGTTTAATCTGAAATTATGTGCTTTTGCTGTTGCCATTGCAATTCGTCCGCAGCCCGTTTTAATTTGTCGCAAATGTCGTTCAGAAAAGCTTGACCCTTCAGGACACATAAATAGCATTTTACCTTTAGATAAATGCGCAATTGCATTTTCAAATGCCTTATCGTTATTCAGTGGTTTACCACCCGTATCCTTATATCGCTCGACGGGGATACAATAAAACGTATTGAAAAACCAGCTTCCAAATTTGGTTTTAAACATGCTTGAATTCGCTAAAAAATTGACCATTCGAGGTACGCGTGTACAAACATTCAGTGGGTCCATCATCGTTGCTGGATGGTTAGAAACAATAATAACTGCTCCTTCTACTTCGGCTCTTTTTCTATTGACAATCGTCGTTTTTGCGTAGAAAAAACAAAAAGCAATTTTGGCGATGGTTTTTACAAAATTGTAAAAGAAGACGAGGAATAATTTTTTAATCACAGGAGTGTTTGTGTGGCAATTTTTAGATTGCAGGTTATCAATGGTTTTACTTTTCTACATGTAAATTTATAAAAAAATAATGAGTTAGATTTTTCAATAAGTAAGTAGGCTACTTGTCACTGCTCAGGTCTTATTTCGCATTCCTTAGGGGAGGGAAGAACTTGGGCAGTAAGCCCAAATTCTTCCCTCCCCTAAAATCCCTTTGTCAACTACTCAGCACTTGAGTAGTTATCTTTTTTCCGTACCAATCACATCTTTTTCCAATTCCAATCGGTCAGGTTCGTAAGTATATTTTTCTTTCAATTGGTCACGCACTTCCCGCGTCAGACCAAATTTGACTGCTAAATAATTGTCCATGTCGCCATATCGCTCGTTGACTGTATTGATGACAGAATCAAAGTACGAATCTCGCACGATGAATAAATATTCCAATGTTTCTTGGTCAAGACCAATAAGTCTTGCCTGGCGAATTTTCTTCTGATTGGCTCTTTGACGGTAATAATTAGACATCAAATAATCTTGTCGAATCGTTTTCATATCTACATCCATCGCCGCCAAAATAACGGCAGTCATAAAACCCGTTCGGTCTTTTCCTCCAGAACAGTGATAAATCAACGGCTCATTTCCATCCACTAAAAGCAAATCTAAAACAGGTTGAAAATCATGCGATACACTATCCGCAAATGCTTCCATGAGTTTGACGAAAGTTTGTTCAGCATCTTTACCTTTTAAGCGTTTTTTGAGGACGTCTTTTCGGAGTTTTTGAAAGGATTTTCCGTCTTTTTCACCAATTGGGTAACGAATATAGCGAATACCTGCTGGTAAATTATTAGGATGTTTCTCTTGTTCGACGTCACTCCGGAAATCACAAACGGTCTTGATACCGAGATTAGTCAATAAAGCGTGGTCACTTTTTTCGAGGTCAGACAATTTTCCAGAGCGGTAAATTTTTCCCCACTTTACACGGCGTCCGTCTTTGGTTTCCAAGCCACCGATGTCTCGTAAATTGGGCTGGTTCTGTAAAGGGATTCTGCGCTCGGAAACGATTCGCTTGGCTGTTCTTTCAGATTTAATACCAAAGAAGATGCGCTTGTTTTTTCCAATATCAGATAACAATAATTCAGTGCCTTCAAACTTAGCAATCGGCTTAGTCCAGTCAATTTCTTTTCGAGAAGTTCCAGTATAAACTTCCCAAATAGCGTCTTTTTTGAATTTTAATAGATAATCTCCGTTTTCATAATGAATAACTTTGACGGGAGAATCAATCAAATCTTTACTTTTTGGAATAGTGCTATTGGCACAGCTATTTAATATTAAAATGGCTGCAAATAGGAAAACGATGGAGCTGAAAATTCTTGGTAACATAAATTTTTAGTTGTAGTTGTTGTTATTGAAAATGCCTTTTACAAAATTAAAATATTGTTTGCTGAAAACTCAACAGATTTTTCAGATTGATTGTGACTAAAGGGAGTTTGAGGGATAAAAGTGGTTTGTAAAACCGCTTTTATTCCTCAAACTCCCACTCGAGCTGCCGCAGGCAGCGCGCATTGTATTTTTTGAAGCTCGAAAATCTTGCGATTTTCTCGCTGCTTAATTTTTTAGCAACCTCTTGTTACCATCTAGGCAAAATAAATTAATAAAGTGGTCATTTTAGACTAGCCATTTTTTTGTTTAAGGAATTTAAAAAATCCTTGCATAGCCTATGCTATAGAAGTATTTTTCAGGTCTCTTAAACTGAAAAAGGGCAGGCTATAAATGGCTAATTTATTATTTTACTTTGCCTTGCTACTTCATGCTGAGTTAAACTTGGTCATTTTCATGAAAACTTGACCATTTTTAAAATCTGTTGAGTTTTCAGTTGTTTGAGATAATCTAAAGTTGCAGAAGCGAAAAAGGCGGCAAATATAGTAGAACTACATATAAAAGGGAATAGTAAGCAGAATGTTGAGTGAATTAGCTAAAAAGTAACTTTATTTAATTCGCGTTCCTTAAAGTAGAAATAGATAAAACACAAAATAACCTATTGAAGCGTCGGAAGTAATGCGTGTTGATTAATTCGGTAAATTTTTTTCAAAACTTTCCTTAAAAATGGTTTGAATGGTCCATTTATTGAAGCCTTTTTTTAAATAAAAATAGCGGAAAAAGATGTTTAAAAATTACCGTATTAATTAGCACACGTTACTTACCTTTGCGCCAAAAAAAGAAAAATGTCATGGCTACACCAAAATCTGTCGCTTTTTATACCCTCGGCTGCAAGCTGAATTATTCGGAAACTTCGTCTATCGGACGGATGTTTGAAGATGCGGGCTATCAGGAAGTGAAATTTAATGACGGCGCGAATATATACGTCATCAATACTTGTTCGGTAACGGATTTTGCAGACAAAAAATGTCGGCAAATCGTACGTCGGGCCTTACGTAAATCACCCAACGCGTTTGTGGTGGTGATTGGTTGTTATGCGCAGTTGAAGCCGCAAGAGATTTCGAAAATCGAAGGTGTGGACTTGGTTTTGGGTGCGGCGGAGAAGTTTAGAATCCTAGGTTTTATTGATGATTTGTCGAAAGCACCAGGTAAAGGTATGGTTCAGGCGGGTGAAGTGCGCGAGGCGAAAAATTTTGTCAATTCGTTTTCTTTCGGCGATAGAACGCGTTCGTTTTTGAAAGTGCAAGATGGCTGTGATTATAAATGTTCTTTCTGTACGATTCCATTGGCGCGAGGAAATAGCCGTAGCGATACTGTTGAAAGTGTAGTTGAAAATGCCGAAAAAATCGCCGCAATGGGTGTTAAAGAAATTGTGTTAACTGGTGTGAATATCGGTGACTTTGGCAATGGAACGGAAGTTATAGAAGGGACGAAGCCGAAAAAAGAGGCCATGTTTATCGACCTCATCAAAGAATTGGACAAGGTAGAAGGCATTGAACGTTTTCGGATTTCGAGTATTGAACCGAATTTGTTGACGAATGAAATTATCGAATTTGTAGCGCAATCCGAGCGATTTGTACCGCATTTTCACATTCCGATGCAAAGTGGAAATAATAAGCAATTGAAAGCGATGCGCCGCCGTTACAAGCGCGAATTGTACGCTGACCGGGTGGCTACCATTAAACATTTGATGCCACATTGCTGTATTGGCGTGGATGCGATTGTTGGTTTTCCTGGTGAAACAGAAGAGGACTTTTTGGAAACATATCGCTTTTTGAATGAATTAGACGTGTCTTATTTTCACGTTTTTACTTATTCAGAACGACCGAATACTTTGGCAGCTGAGATGGAAGATACGGTTTCGATACAAGAACGTCGCCGTCGAAACCAAATGTTGACCATTTTATCAGAAAAAAAACGCCGACATTTTTACAATGAAAATATGGGTCGTCGTCGCGAAGTATTGTTTGAAGGAAGTAGAGAAGCGGGACGAATGTCAGGTTTTACAGATAATTATATTAAAATTGATACTGATATAGACCTTGACCTAATTAATCAATTAGGTGTCGTTCAACTGATGGCAGTCAACGAAAAGGGCAATGTTGATGTTGTAAGGATGGACATTCCCGAAGGAATTTTTGAAATCGTGTAGGAGCTACCCTTGTGGTCGCTCTCGTATGATTTTAGATAAAATAAATTCTGAAATAATCATCGGGTAAATTTTGAAATAAACGTTGGGCGACCACAAGCGTGCGCCCCCTACACCCGAACTTATGAGTCTATACATTAAAGACGGATTAAACTTTGTTTCCAAACTAACGCCTCGCCGTCTTTGGAATATGACCAAATTGGTTAGCTCTTTTTATATCACAAAGTGGACGCGAAAGCCCGTTCAGTGGGGCTTACCAATGACAATTTCTGTTGAACCGACCACCGCTTGTAACCTTCGCTGCCCCGAATGTCCGAGTGGTCTTCGCGCTTTTACCCGCCCGACTGGTAATCTTAAAGCTGATTTTTTTAAAAGTACAATCGACGAGTTATATAAGGATTTACTCTACCTCATTTTTTATTTTCAAGGCGAACCATATATCAATCCCAACTTTTTGGACATGGTAAAATATGCCAATGAAAAGGGTATTTACACGATTACATCTACCAATGGGCATTTTTTAAATGATAAAAATGCAAAAGCGACGATTGAATCTGGTTTGGATAGAATGATTATTTCAGTCGATGGAACGACGCAAGAGGTATATGAAAATTATCGAAAAGCAGGAAAGTTGGAAAGCGTTTTGGAAGGTGCACGGAATGTGGTGAAGTGGAAAAAAGAGTTGAAATCAGCGACGCCGCACATTATTTTTCAATTTTTGGTCGTGAAGCCGAACGAGCATCAAATTCCAGAAATTTATAAATTGGCGGAAGAAATTGGTGTAGATGAAGTGAAGTTGAAAACGGCACAAGTGTACGATTACGAAAATGGCAACGACCTGATTCCAACGATTGGTAAATATGCACGCTACGAAGAAACGGCTGACGGGACTTGGCGAGTTAAGAATAAGTTACTCAATCATTGCTGGAAATTGTGGCATTCCTGCGTGATTACTTGGGATGGTATGGTTGTGCCTTGTTGTTTTGATAAAGACGCGACGCATCGGTTGGGAGATTTGAAAAAGGAATCGTTTGCGGAATTGTGGCACGGTAAATCGTATGTTGACTTTAGAAAAATGCTACTGAAGGGGCGCGACCAGATTGATATTTGTAAAAATTGTACGGAAGGGTGTAAGGTTTGGGCGTAAATTAAAAGTTATTCACTACCGTGTAATATAAATTTACGTAAGCTCAAACTGATTTTAGAACCACACTTAATCCATCGCCTACGACGACGGAGCTTTTGAGGGAGAAAAATGGGTGTAAACCCATTTTTCTCGCTCAAACTTCCCTTGTTCAAATAACTTCTGAAATCAGTTTGAACTTACAAATTCACTGAAATTGAGCTTCAAAAAATACAATGCGCTTTGCCGCAGTCAAAGCGGGTGTAATATTGAGGGATAAAAACGGTTTTCGCAAACTCGTTTTTATCCCTCAAACTCCTTCTATTAAGAACTAAAACAAACTTTTGCTACACGAAATTTACTTTACACGCTATTTTACATGAAACAATTTTCTAGAATCTTCCTGTTTTTCGCAATTTCCCCCACATTTCCTCAAATATTACTACTTCAATCAAAAACATTGTTGAAAATCTGAACGTTATTGTGTAGATTACTCAGCGAAAACCATCCGTTTCTCAAAAAACTTTCTAAGCCTATTTCAGAAATTTTAAACTATGCAAAATAAAATATACCTCTTCTTTCTACTTCTTTGCCTTTCCTGGACTGCCACTTTCGCGCAATCTACTCAGACCGAATTTGGAAAAAACCGAGTACAATTTCACAATGATTTTGCGGAATGGAGCAAGTATGAAAGTCGAAATTTTATTACGTATTGGTATGGCGAAGGTCGGCTGATTGGGCAATCCGTTGTGCAAATGGCGGAGTATGATTTTAGTGAAATTCAGGGGGTCTTGGAACATCGAATGAATGATAAAATTGAAATCATCGTTTATAAGGACTTGACGGATTTAAAACAATCGAATATTGGCAGTGAAGAGTCCTTTGAAAATGCAGGCGGACAGACCAAGATTGTTGGTAATAAAATGTTCGTTTACTTCAATGGTGACCATAATGATTTGCGGCGACAGGTGCGCGAAGGGATTGCATCAGTATATTTGAATGCGATGTTGTTTGGTTCAAATTTGCAAGAAATTGTGCAGAATGCCGTGATGATGAATTTGCCGAATTGGTTCAAACAAGGACTGATTGCTTTCGTCGGTGAACCATGGAGTTCTGCGTTGGACAACAAATTACGCGATATTTTATTATCAGAGAAATATGCCGATTTCAAGGAAATTGCGGATGCGCATCCAGCATTAGCGGGGCATTCTTTATGGTATTTTATTAGTCAAAATTTTGGAAATTCTACGGTTTCAAATCTACTGTATTTGACTAGAATAAACCGCAGTGTAGACAGCGGATTTTTATACGTATTGGGCAGTACTTACGGAAAAACGGCTAAAAGTTGGAAGGAATTTTACTTGGCTCGCTATCAAGAGGAGAACAAATTGATGGAGCAACCAACGGGGGAAGTTGAAATTAAAAATAAGCACAATGTACCAATCACTCAAGTAAAGTTGAGTCCTGATGGGCAACGAATCGTCTATGTTCAAAATGAAATTGGTAAGACAAAAGTCTTTATGCACGACCTGCAAACGGGTAAGCGCACGATGATTTTTAAAAACGGCTTCCGCAATGCGATTCAGCGAACAGATTTTAATTATCCGCTATTAGCTTGGACGCCAAATGGACAGGAATTGGCGATTATTTATGAAAAACGCGATGTGATTCAGTTGATGAAATACAACGTTTTCACGAAAGATAAAATCACGGAGGAAATTCCAAATCAATTCAACCGAATTTTTAGTGCGGAATTTATAAATATCACCGATTTAATCGTTTCGGGAGCAGTTAGAGGACAAACGGAATTGTTTATTTATTATACAATGACGCGGCAGGCGAAGCGATTAACCTTTGATTTTTGGGATGATTTAGATCCCGTTTTTACCAAAGCACATGGTCAACGAGGGGTTTTATTTGCGTCCAATCGGATTGATTCGATGAATGTACAGATGCGATTGGATACCGTTTTACCGATTACAAATTACGACATTTTTTACTTGGATTTGGATAAAAAAGACAAGACTGAACTCGTTCGCGTTACGAATACACCTTATATTAATGAGCGGCATCCTTCCCCGTTTAATGAGACTTGGTTTAGCTTTTTGACCGATGAAAGTGGCTTACAGAACCGTCGAGTTGGCTACCTTGAAGATTATTTACACCATATAGATAACGTGATTACTTTTGAGGACGGCGTGGAAATGCGCTTACATGCAGACACGCTACTTTCGAGCAAATTGGACAGCGCGGCGACGGCTTCCATTGATACAATTGTCGTCGATACGATTATCAAGCAGCGGGCGATTACGCACCTTGCTTCGAACTATGACCGCAGCATTTTAGAGCAAAGCACAGGGCGGCATACGGGCAAAATGGCGCAGTTGATTTTTAAAGATGAAATGTATCGAGTTTTTATAGAAAAATTAGACACGGCAAAGACGGTTAATCCGACTTTGACCCAATTTCAAAAACAGCGATTGCAAATAGTTGATAATTTCGGAAATAGTGGAAATGAGCCGATTAACACCAATATTTTACAACCAAAAGAAGAAGTAACGGAAATTGTAGAAATTCAGATTGTATCCGAAGAAGTACCCGAGACTAAGCAAGATTCGGACAAAATTGATATTGATAATTATCTATTTCAAAGTGAATTTGATGATGAAGAAGTACCTTCGCCAACGCAGCAAGAAGAACCAACAGCAAAGGAAGAAAATAAAGAATCAAGTACTCGCTTTTTTCGTCAATTGAATTACAAATCGTCGTTAGAAGTCGCTTCAACAGAGAAAAAAGTCCACCGTTTTCGACCTGGACGAATTACGCCATATCGACTAAAGTTTCGGACAGATTATGTGACGACGCAGTTGGACAATAGCATTCTTTTTGAAGGATTGAACAGCTATGCCGGTGTGCCGCAAGATTTTGGCTACCCTGCACCGGGAATTTTATTGAAAGCTAATTTTAAAGATTTATTGGAAGATTATCAATTTGAGGGAGGAATTCGAGTGCCGACTTCTTTTAATGGGGCAGAATATTTCTTAATTTTTGATGACAATAAGAAACGTTTTGATAAAAGATATGCGCTGTATCGTCGGAAGTTGCGATTTAATTTACCTGAAGATACACCTGCGGTCAATACCGTTGGTCCGACGAGTCCAAAGTTCGAAAATGAAATTGTTTTAGCGCAATATCGGGTTAAATATCCGTTGGACATTTTTACGAGTATTCGCGCGACGGGTTCGCTTCGATTTGACAATACGCGATTTTTAGCAACAGAATTGGCAACTTTAGAACCGCCGATAGTTCGGGAACAACGATTGGGTCTGAAACTCGAATATGTATTTGATAACACCTTGGATGTTTCTTTGAATATCAAAAATGGAACCCGGTATAAATTTTACATAGAATCTTCTAAAGGCTTTGATTTGTCTTTTCAAAATGGCGCAAATTTAGATTTGAATCAAGGCTTTTTGTCAGTGATTGGTGCGGATGTACGGCATTATCAGCGATTTTTGAAACACTCGGTTTTAGCAGGTAGATTTGCATTTGCTTCGTCATTTGGAAGTGAAAAAATCTTGTATCAATTGGGTGGTACAGACGGTTGGTTGTTGCCAAAATACAACACGGATATTCCTTTTCCACAATCCAGTGAATTTGCGTTTCAAACCATTGCGACCAATATGCGTGGCTTCCGTTTGAATATTCGAAATGGAAATTCTTTTGCGTTGATAAATACCGAATTGCGGATGCCTGTTTTCCGTTATATCTTCCCGCATACACAATCCAATTTCTTTAGAAACTTCCAATTGGTCGGCTTTTTTGATGCAGGCACGGCTTGGCAAGGCACTGACCCGTTTGATGAAGATAGTCCAATTAATACGGAGATAATTTCGGACATTTCGCAGGTAGAAGTGAAGGTGACTTACTTCCGTGACCCAATTGTGTTTGGGTATGGTGCAGGAATGAGAACGGTACTTTTTGGGTATTTTGTGCGGTTGGATTATGCGTGGGGATTGGAGACGCGGCAGGTGCAAGACCCGAGGTTGTATTTGAGTATTGGGATGGATTTTTAGGGCAATTAACAATGAGTAATTTTTAATAGGTAGACAAATTAAATAGGATGGTTATACGGATTCGAGGGATTTAAATGGATTTTTTATAGGTCAGGTGCATTTTTTTAAAATACATTAGACCTACATGAATCCGTTCAATCCGTGTAACCACCCTACCTAATAAACGTGAGTTTGGGATAGAACCGGATTAAACAAGTTGAATTTGAGCGTTATCAAAATCAGTTTTAGAAAATTTGGTAGTGTAACAAATGTGCACCACCATTTATTGAAAAAGTGATTTATTACCGTGTAAACGAAGGTTCTTTTAGGTTTGAGCAGCGAGAAAATCGTAAGATTTTCGAGCTTCCAAAAACACAGTGCGCGTTGCCTACGGCAACGCGGGAGGGGTATTAAGGGACAAAAACGATTTTTGCAAAATCGTTTTTGTCCCTTAAAAATCCCTTTGATAAACAAAAGCACCTAAACTGTAAAAGTGCGCATTTGTGGCACTACCGAAAATTTTTGCTAATAAGTTGGAATAGCAGGAATCTTGTCTAAAAAAGTATAGGCAATGATAGCACCGAGTACATTAGCAAAATAATTTTTCGTACTTCTGTTTCTGGAATGCTCAATATCCAGTTTGTTTTTTAAAATATCGAAGACGGTTTCAATAAGTCCTCGATGTCTCATATAGTATTTTTGTTCTGGGGGTTAGGTTTTGTTTTTTCTTCATATTTTTTCTTAATCGAGCAATCAGATTTAGTCCGTTTTCTTGTAAGGTGGCAATGATTTTAGTCAAATATCCTTTATCTCCAAAAAGAAAGCCTTTGACTTTCTTGGAGATGGATAAAAGCAAATCTTGATTATTATCTACTATATTTTCAGGACTTAATTTGAAAAGCACAATTTCACCTAAGTGATTGATTATCAAGTGTAATTTGAATCCAAAGAACCAACCAGTAGAGCTTTTTCCACGCGAAGCAACCCCTTTGTGAACTTGATGGCTTTCAATTTTGCGATTGTGAGAAACGACTAATTTTTTCGCGTCAATATAGTTTCCTTCTGTTGGAATGGAAAGCCGACAAGCAGCCATGAAAAAAGTCAAATAGAGATTTACTCTTGACATCAATTGCACAAAGCGATTATAGGATAATGCATTAGGAAAATAGGAGGAAAAGATTCCTCGAATTACCTTATTGTAATACCATTTAAAACATCTAAAACCTGAAAAATGGTAATAAATAATAATCGTCATAATCTCACTTTCACTCATTTGAGGTTGCCTTCTTTTTTATGGTTTTTTAAGGGTATTAAGGCAATAATTATCAATTTGTTCATTGATACCTTTAAGAAAATCATCGCAAGCAATGAACATTTCCACTAACTTTGTACTGCTTAAAATTATTTGCACGGTATAGAGATTATGAGTTAATACTTATTTTGTAATTACTCAGGTGGTTTAAACCTTATTTTTAGTTAAAAAGAGTTAAAAATATGCTTTTTTGTCGAAAATTTGAAAAAATCAGACAAATATAATTTTTTTAAAAAAAAACTATAAATAACTGATAATCAGTACGTCAAAGCACCTGAGTAGTTACCTTATTTTTGCACCTCTATATTCGTGCATTTTTTCTGTTTAACCCAAAACATCACCAAAAATCATAGCTAAACTGCTGATAACCAATAGAAGCTATCCAAAACTCACGTTAATAAAGTAATAAAAAATAATGTCAAAAAAA
>JBLHWU010000024.1:0-38387 GCA_047629355.1 Saprospiraceae bacterium
AGGACTATTTTCCGTTTAAAAAACTTAAAAACGCCTTCAATAGAAGGACTATTAAAGGATTTTTTAAATTTCTTAAACAAAAAATATCCTCTGTCAAAAGTGTCGATTATTTAAGGTCACCTACTTACCACATTCTTAAAGAAACATAAAAAACTAAAAGGTTGGAATTTTTGAAAAAAAGCAATAAAAAAAGCCTTCCCCGTAAAGGAAAGGCTTTCTTATTGAAAAATATATACTTAGCTCAGAAGAGCTGTTTTTTATTATTTCTCTTCACCAGGAGCATCCGCTTCTGGAGCAACCGCTTCTGCTTCTGGAGCAGCTACTTCTACTTCTGGAGCAACCGCTTCTGCTTCTGGAGCAGCTACTTCTGCTTCTGGAGCCTCTGGTTCCACTTCCACTTCTGGAATTACCACAACTGGTGGTGGTGGTGCAACACCTGCCATTTTGATGTGCCAGTCTCTTTTTTCTTGAGCTGTTTCTGCTACACGAGCTGCGATTTTCTCATCTTTCTCACCAATCCATTCTTGGTATTTCGCATCTGCTTGTTCTTGCGTCAAAGCACCTTTTTTCACACCACGCTCCAAGTGAGTGCGATAAAGCACGCCTTTGAATCGCAAAATTG
This sequence comes from Saprospiraceae bacterium, assembly GCA_047629355.1. Taxonomy (GTDB): domain Bacteria; phylum Bacteroidota; class Bacteroidia; order Chitinophagales; family Saprospiraceae; genus CAYUNA01. Next base: position 623 of record JBLHWU010000024.1, read on the forward strand.
CACGAGCAGTATCGGTAGGTTGAGCACCTTTACTTAACCAATCGAACGCTTTTTCGCGGTCAAGGTCAATTGTTGCAGGTTTAGTCATTGGATTATACGTTCCTAATTTTTCAATGAAACGTCCGTCCCGAGGTGCGCGAGCATCTGCCACTACTATGTGGTAAAATGGTGCTTTTTTGCGACCTTTTCTCTGTAATCTAATTTTTACAGCCATGTTGATATTAATTTACTTGGTTAAACCATACCTGATTAATTCGAGTATCGAACGTCAGGCTTATTTTAAAGGGCGCAAAATTAGTTTAATTTATTTGAATCGTGGTAATTTTTCAAGTTAAAAACAATTATTTTTTCGAATTGAAATATTTGCTCCGAGTTCATAAAAAAAGTTGCTTCCCTCAAAAATTTTAATCCCACAATTTACCTATCTTTGGGGCTAAATTTAGAATAGCTGAAAAACCTATTAAAATCAGCATTCAAAACGACTCACGATAAATATCCAATAATATTACCACTCCCGTATTCTAATCTTTCAAATATTTGAAGGCCTAAAAATTTGCAGAAAATTATGAACCGACACAGTCTACTCTTTATTTTATGTTTTTTTATACAAAACGGATTCGCGCAAACTTCCATTTCTGGAATTGTCAATACTTATACAGTCGTCACTAATATAAAATATTGTGAAAACGAATTTGACGTCAACAGTTCTCTTGGTTTTGAACCCGACGATTTCGTAATTATCATGCAAATGCAAGGCGCAAACATTCAAAACGGCGATAATTCTTCTTTTGGAGACATCGACGATTTGGGTAGTGCAGGTTTGTTTGAAAAAGCGGAAATTTTAAGTGTCATTGGTAATGAAATTACGTTTAAAAATCTACTGGTCAATGAATACAATTTAGACGGTAGCGTCCAACTTATCTCTTTACCAAAATACGAAAATGCAACCGTCGATAATCCATTGACCGGCTTCACTTGGGATGGTTTTACAGGTGGCGTAATTGCGATTGAAGTTGAAAATACGCTGACTCTCAATGCAAATATCATCGCGACAGGAATTGGTTTTCGAGGTGGCGCATTGGATATCGTCAGCAGCGATTGCAATTTTTTGACCAATGCCAATGATTATTTCTACGATTCCAACAATTGGCGAGGTGCGCCCAAAGGCGAAGGCGTCGCCAAATTTATCGCAGGAAAAGAACACGGACGAGGCGCGCAAGCTAATGGCGGCGGTGGTGGAAACGACCACAATACAGGCGGCGGCGGCGGTAGCAATCTCACAAATGGCGGACAAGGCGGCGAGCAGGATGCACCGGGTACATTTGGCTGTAGTGGTAATAACCCAGGAGTGGGTGGAAAAGGCGTCGTTTTATTGGAGAACCGTGTATTTATGGGCGGTGGTGGCGGTGGCGGTCATGCAGATAATAACAATACGGGTTCGTCCGGTGGCAATGGCGGCGGTATCATTATCGTTATTGCGAACTCTATCATGGCAGGTAATAACCAATTGATTACTAATGGACTAACGCCTACTTTAGCGAGTGGTGACGGCGGCGGCGGCGGTGGTGCAGGCGGAAGTATTTTTCTCTTAGCGCAAAATATTCTCGGAGTTGTTGAAGTCGAAGCAGATGGTGGTGACGGTGGTGATACGGTCAATCCAACCGACCGATGCTTTGGCCCTGGTGGCGGTGGTTCGGGCGGACGAATTTGGACGAGTGCTACGCCTGGAAGTACTTCCTTGATGGGCGGAATGTCAGGTACAAATTCGACCAATTCAAGCGAATGCTCGGGGTTATCAAATGGTGCGACGGATGGTCAGGAAGGTTCATCAGGTAGCCTTTCAAGTATTGCGCAAGGAGAGGAAGAAGTGTTGGGAACGATGATCTTAACACAACCCAATTCAGCAGCCATTTGTACGGGCGATGATTATCAAATAGCTGCTGAAATAACCGGAAACAACTTAACTTTTCAATGGCAAATGGATGCCGGTAGTGGTTTTGTAGGTATTCAAAATGGGTTAAATTTTTCAGGTGTCAATACCGCTAATTTAGAAATTCAAAATGCAGCTGCAGATTTTGATGGCAATCAATTTCAATTAATTGTCATGGACAATTGCGGCGATGACCAGTTTACGATTCCAATAACGATTGATATTGGTGAAGAAACGATAACAGATTTTTCAGTTACTGATTTAGGTGGCGGCATATTTCAATTTACCAATTTATCTGCCAATTTTAATTCCTTACTTTGGGGTTTTGGAGATTCAAACATGAGCACTTCTTCCAATCCAACCAATACTTACGACGAAGGCAACTACACCGTAACTTTGACGGCTTTTGGCGACTGCGATACGGTTTCTGTCTCTCAAATGCTATCGGTTACTGCTGTGCCAACAGCCGCTTTTTCTTTTGAAACAGACGGTGATTGCGCGCCTGTTGTTGTCCAATTCACCAATGAATCTTCTGAAAATGGCGACAGTTACACTTGGATGTTTGACGGCGGATTACCTGCCCTTTCTTCGATGGAGAATCCTACGGTTACTTATAATACTGGCGGCACATTCGATGTAACTTTAATCGTTTTCAACGCAGAAGGTAGCGATACGTTGACGCAGACGGGCGGGATAATCGTACAAGAATTCCCAACGGTTAATTTCTCTTTTATGAATAGTGGACTGACGGTTAGTTTTACCAATTTAACGCAAAACTTCAACGGAACACTCCTCTGGGATTTTGGTAATAATATGACGAGCAACTTGCTCAACCCAACGCATACGTACGCTACGGCAGGCGTTTATTCTGTGACTTTAATTGCAGAAAATGATTGTGGTGTCGTAACAGAAACGCAAGAAGTTGCGACGGGTTCGCTGCCAATTGCGGCGTTTGGAAGTTCATTTAGTTCGGATTGTGTGCCCTTCAATGCATTCTTTACGAACCAATCAGGTGGGCCGGATATTAGCTCCTGGTTTTGGGAATTCCCGGGTGGAAATCCTGTAACTTCGACTGAAGAAAATCCAGAAGTGACCTACAGCACCCCCGGTCTTTATGATGTGACTTTGACGGTAACGAATTCTTTGGGTGAAAATACGACGGTTAGCGCTGACCACGTTGTCGCGAACGCTTTTCCGAATGCTAATTTTGAATATGAAATAGATGACAATACGGTAATTTTCATGAATACTTCCGTTGGTGGCAATGTCTTTACTTGGGATTATGGTGATGGTTCACCGACGACGAATGAGTTGAACCCAACACATACTTTTACCTCAGGTGGTATTTTTAATGTAATTTTGGTGGCGAGTAATTTGTCCTGCGCCAATGTACAATCGGAGGAGTTATTCATTGATTTTTCTGCTGCTGAAGAGATTTTTGGAAACATTATTTTAGACGTTTATCCAAATCCTGCGACGGACTTTTTAACGGTTGACATTTCAGAAAACAATAGGGAAGCATTTAAAATACGGTTATTTGATTTGACTGGAAAAATGTGGCGAACGGCTGTTTTAAATAATGGAAAAGTAAAACTAGAAGTGTCGGAATTGGCGGCGGGCGTTTATTTTTTAGAACTAATTGGGGAGGAGGGACGTGTTGTTAAACGTATTTTGAAGAATTAAAAAAGGATAAGTACTCAGTACCTGAGTAATGCATCAAATCTTAAATAACTACCTACTTAATTTGAGAAGTGAGAAAATCCTAAGATTTTCGAGCTTCCTAAAACATAGTGCGCCTCGCCCAAGGCGAGGCGGGTGAGGTTATTGAGAGGTAAAAATGGTTTTTACAAAACCATTTTTACCCCTCAAACTCCCTTTGTTTTAGAGTAAGTAGTTATTTTCCATTTAACTTTAACTTTATCATTTATTTTACACCCGCCGTATCTCCGCCCCTAAAGCCTTCAACCGCACATCAATATTCTCATATCCTCGGTCAATCTGATTTACATTATGAATCAAACTCGTCCCCTTAGCCGACAAGGCCGCAATCAACAACGAAACCCCCGCTCGAATATCCGGCGAAGTCATCTCAATTCCTCGCAATTGAGACTGTCTATCCAAGCCAATTACCGTCGCGCGATGCGGGTCACAAAGGATGATTTGTGCGCCCATGTCAATCAATTTATCGACAAAAAACAGGCGGCTTTCAAACATTTTTTGATGAATCAAAACACTCCCCTTCGCCTGCGTTGCCATCACCAAAATAATACTCATCAAATCTGGCGTAAAGCCTGGCCACGGCGCATCATAAATCGTCATTATCGAACCGTCAATAAAGGTCTGAATTTCATAATGGTCTTGCTGCGGAATGTAAATATCGTCGCCTTGAATTTCCATCTGAATCCCCATTTTTCGGAAAACAGACGGAATAATGCCCAACTCTTTAACCTTTACGTTTTTAATTGTCAACTCCGATTGCGTCATGGCTGCCAAGCCAATAAAACTGCCAATTTCAATCATATCAGGCAAGACTTCGTGGTCAGTTCCAACCAATTTATCGACACCTTCAATCGTCAACAAATTCGAGCCAATACCCGAAATTTTCGCACCCATTCGATTCAGCATCTTGCACAATTGCTGCAAATATGGTTCGCAAGCCGCGTTATAAATTTGCGTTGTTCCAGCAGCTAAAGAAGCAGCCATTACGACATTTGCCGTTCCGGTCACTGAAATTTCGTCCATCAAAATATACGTGCCTTGCAACTTTGGCGATGCAATCGTATAAGTCCCAACAGTATCGTCAAAATTGAATTTCCCACCCAATTTTTGCAACCCTAAAAAGTGTGTATCTAAACGGCGACGACCAATTTTATCTCCTCCTGGTTTCGGTAAAAATGCTTTTCCAAATCGTGCCAATAACGGGCCAATCAACATCACTGAACCTCTAATTTTTCTTGCATTCTTGTGAAATGCTTCCGTCTCAAAATGTCCTAAATCAATGTCGTCTGCTTGAAAAGCGTATTTATTTGGACCTAATTGTTCTACTTTTACGCCCAATCCTCTTAGCAATTCCAGCAATTTATTGACATCCAAAATATTCGGGACATTCGAAACCACAATGCGCTCGTCCGTCATCAAAACACAACATAAAATCTGTAAAACTTCATTTTTTGCTCCCTGCGGTGTGATGGTTCCACTAAGGCGTTTTCCGCCAACTACTTCAAAAGAATCGCTAATCATAAAATTTGTATATTAGTATATTTAATTATATTAAGTAACGGTAAAAAAATAACTCCGCCATTTAGACAGGGCAAATTTCCCTCATTTTTCACTTGAAATCAGTCAAAGTATCAACAATTATCCTTCTTTCAAGTAAAAACTGAGAAAAAATATCGGCTGTCAAAAGTGTCGATTATTTAAAGTCACCTACTTAGTGTAAGCACTTGCACAAAATTTGTCTGAAATTTGAGAAGCGAAAAAACCACAAGGTTTTCGAGCTTCAAAAAACACAGCGCGCGCTGCCTGCATCAGACTTTTTTTTACACAAAAAAAATGTAATCTTGTGTAAAGATTACAAGGGTTCTGCCGAATCGCGAATCGGCATTAAAGATTTTGGCGTTGAGAAATTCAATTTGAAATAGTTAAGAAAAAACCATGTTTGAGTCCGACGTTAGAAGGACGAGTTTGGTTTTGACTGCTATTTTAAATTGAATTTTAGCCAAAAAATCGAAAGCCTTGACCTTTTTGCTTCTTTTTTCGTCAAAAAAAAAAGAAGGGCATAAAAATGAAAAGAATCTTTCCTTAGTAACGCGAAAATAGGAATTTTAAGTCAATTACAATTTTCTCATAAAAAAAACGGCTTGATTCCGAAAAATCAAACCGCTTTTTATTTTATCAAAACACAAAATTTTCATCAATGCCCAACTCGTAAATCTTAACCTTAAATCGCGTCTATTATAGCATTCAAAGTAGCACTTGGCCGCATAGACTCCGTAGCTTTTGATGGGCTAGGAGAATAGTAACCTTCGATGTCCATAGCCACTCCTTGTACCCCATTTAACTCCTCCACAATTTTTGCTTCCTTGCTCATCAAAGAAGCTGCAATAGTCGCAAATTTAGCTTGTAATTCAGCATTCGCTGTTTGATTTGCTAACTCTTTTGCCCAGTACAAAGCTAGATAAAAATGGCTACCTCTATTGTCTAACTCATTTACTTTTCTTGATGGAGACTTCCCATTCTCAAGTAAAGAAACAGTAGCGTTATCTAGTGCATCTGCCATTATTTGTGCCTTAGGATTATTATTCGTCTTAGCTTCGTGTTCTAAAGAAACCGCTAAGGCCAAGAATTCGCCTAAAGAATCCCATCTTAAGTGATTTTCTTTAGTGAACTGTTGTACGTGCTTAGGAGCAGAACCACCAGCACCGGTTTCAAATAAACCACCACCATTCATCAAAGGAACAATCGACAACATTTTTGCACTTGTGCCTAACTCTAGAATAGGAAAAAGGTCGGTGTTGTAATCTCTCAATACATTTCCTGTAACAGAGATGGTATCTTGCCCATCTTTCATTCGCTGGATAGAAACTTTAGTCGCTTCTATCGGAGAAAGAATTCTGATGTCTAAACCAGTCGTATCGTGATTTGGTAAGTAAGCTTTTACTTTTTGAATTAACTGCGCATCATGCGCTCTGTTTTCATCCAACCAAAAAATGGTAGGAACACCAGTCGCTCTTGCTCTGCTAACAGCCAATTTAACCCAGTCCTGAATAGGCAAGTCTTTTACTTGGCACATTCTCCAAATATCTCCTTCTTCTACTTCATGCTCAATTAATACGCTACCTGCATGGTCAACTACTTGTACTTTACCAGCAGAAGGAATTTCGAATGTTTTATCATGCGATCCATATTCCTCCGCTTTTTGAGCCATCAAACCAACATTAGGAACAGTTCCCATAGTCGTAGGATCAAAAGCACCATTTTCTTTACAGAAGTCAATCGTCGCCTGGTAGATACCTGCGTAAGAACTATCCGGAATAACTGCTTTAGTATCCTGAGACTTACCGTCCTTGTTCCACATTTGACCAGAAGTTCTAATCATAGCAGGCATGGAAGCATCAATAATCACATCACTTGGTACATGCAGGTTCGTAATTCCTTTGTCAGAATTAACCATGGCTAAATCTGGACCTTCCGCAAAACATTTTTGTATTTCCGCTTCCACTTCTGTTTTTACAGCAGGTGCAAGCTTATCTAAATTACCCAATAAGTTGCCAAAACCATTGTTTACATTAATACCCGCTTCGTCCAATTCTTTTCCAAACTTTTCGAAAACAGACTTGAAAAATACTTTTACACCGTAGCCGAATATGATAGGATCAGAAACCTTCATCATCGTTGCCTTCAAATGTAGAGAGAATAATACCCCCTTAGCTTTCGCATCTGCCATTTGCGCTTCCAAGAAAGCAACCAATGCTTTTTTGCTCATGAATGTTCCATCAATAATCTCTCCATCAAGAACAGGAATAGACTCTTTTAAGACTGTTGTACCATTAGCACCAACCAATTGTATTTTCACACTACCCGCTTGAGCGATGGTAACTGATTTTTCGTTGGATAGGAAATCTCCTGAATCCATAGTAGATACATGAGTAGCAGAGTCTGCCGACCATTTACCCATAGAGTGCGGGTTTTTCCTAGCATAAGCCTTTACGGGCTTAGGTGCTCTTCTGTCTGAGTTACCTTCTCTTAGGACAGGATTTACAGCACTCCCTTTTATCTTGTCGAAAGTTGCTTTTATGCTTTTTTCTTCGTCGCTACTAGGGGCGTCAGGATAATTAGGTATAGCAAATCCATCTCCTTGCAACTCTTTAATAGTCATTTTAAGTTGAGGAATAGAAGCGGAAATATTCGGCAATTTAATGATATTTGCCTCCGGCTTCTTAACCAATTCACCCAATTCAACCAATGCATCAGCTACTCGTTGTTCTGGCTTTAAGTAAGTAGGAAAGCTAGCGAGGATTCTACTTGCAAGGGAAATATCTTTTATTTCCATTTCGACTCCACATTGCTTGGCAAATGCTTGAACAATGGGTAGAAAAGATTTTGTAGCCAAAGCAGGTGCTTCATCAGTATGTGTATAATAAATCTTAGACGACATGTTTTGTTTGTTTAAAAACTTAAGTCTTTAGGTGGTTGGTCTTTGGATAGAAAACGCTAATTAAATTTAAAGCGTGCTAAAGACGAAAGACTAAAATGCCAAAGACCAAATTATTAGTAAATTTTGACTAATTTGGTCGCTGAAATCAACTACCAAATCAACCTATTTTTTAATTAATTTTATCCCCTGTGGGAAAAGCGGCGCAAAGGTAGTTAATTTGCAGCGTTTTTGGGAAAACTACTTACGCATTTTTAAAACATTCAACAGAGAAGTCAGAAGTCAGACCATTTTACTGTCAGAAGTCAGAAAAACTGGTATTTTAACGCTTTCAACTATCTAATTTCTGACCGCGCAAGCGGTCTTACTTCTAACCTCTGGATTTTAAAATATTATTTTACAACATGAAGAAAATTATTTTTTTTAGTCTCTTGATAGCAGTTTTTAGCTGCAAAACCAATCAAAATTCAGTTGGTGAAAACGGAAAAGAATGTTCAACTATCGGCACCGTGAAAGACTTTTCGGGCTTGGATGGCTGTGGCTTCTTGATTGTTTTAGAAAATGGGGACAAGCTGAATCCCGCTAAAATCAGTGATGCCGATTTTGAATTAAAAGCAGGTCAAAAAATCAAATTTAGCTACAAAGAAATGCCAGACATGACGGGTATTTGTATGTCTGAGAAGGCGATTGTCGAAGTTATTTGTATCAAGGAAATCAGTGCAGACGATGCCGCTTTGTGTGCAGATACCAAAAACCCGTTTGAAATTGATTGGATGGATAAAGCGCTTGACCGTCACAATCCTCAACAAGTCATTAAATATAAAACAAGGGATGGTTTTTCTTACCTTTTTAAAGGAATTCCATTGGCTTGTTTTTATGATTGTAAAGGGAATTTTATTTGTAAAACGAATGGTGCTGATGATGATTGTTTTAAAAATAATGTTCAAACTGCTGGAAAAGGAAAAATTATCTGGCAAGGTGAAGGAATTTGGGATTAAGGGAATTTGTAAAAAAACTGCCATTCCAAATCATTAGACATACTGAAAGTATTTTGCCTTAAATAATTAGCATCCGCGAAGTGGATGAATATCATGCAACTTAGTTTGCAGCGTACCAAAGCCAACCACTAAAAATTAACCATTAAAAAAGATGTTAAATCCGAACTTAGACTCTACTGGAGAAGACTTTAGTCCTGAAGAAAAGACCATAGAAAAGGCACTACGCCCGATTTCGTTAAGCGACTTTAGTGGGCAACCAAAAATTGTCGAAAATCTACAAATTTTCATACAAGCTGCCAAGTTGCGAAACGAGGCTTTAGACCACGTGTTGCTACACGGCCCTCCGGGTTTGGGGAAGACGACGCTGTCGCATATTATTTGCAATGAATTGGATACTGATTTGAAAATGACCTCTGGCCCCGTTTTGGAAAAACCAGGAGATTTAGCAGGTTTGTTGACCAATTTGGAAGAAGGTGATGTCCTATTTATTGATGAAATCCACCGATTAAATAATGTCGTTGAGGAATATTTATACTCTGCCATGGAGGATTACCGCATCGATATTATGATTGATAGCGGCCCGAATGCACGGAGTATTCAGTTGACTTTAAATCCGTTTACACTGGTCGGCGCGACGACTCGAATGGGTTTATTGACCGCACCGATGCGGGCTCGATTTGGAATTAATTGCCACTTAGATTATTACGATGTGGCGACTTTGGAAAAGATTATCAAGCGGTCGTCAGAGATTTTAAAAGTACCAATTACGGAGGAAGGGGCGCTCGAAATTGCTCGCAGAAGTCGTGGTACACCTCGGATTGCCAACGCCCTACTCCGCCGAATTCGAGATTTTGCACAAATCAAAGGCGATGGTACAATTGATATCAAAATTGCGAAATACGGACTGGAAGCTTTGAATGTCGATGAAAGTGGCTTGGATGAAATGGACAACAAAATTTTAGATACCATTATCAATAAATTTAAAGGTGGACCGGTTGGTTTGACGACGGTAGCGACGGCTGTGGGAGAAGAAGCAGGGACAATTGAAGAAGTCCACGAACCATTTTTGATTATGGAAGGGTATCTGCAACGGACGCCGCGTGGGCGGCAGGCGACAGATAAAGCCTATGTGCATATAGGAATTGTGCCGCCGACGCAATCGGGGACTTTGTTTGGGTGATTTGGGTATTGGGGACAAGGTGAGAAAAATTGGGTAACTACTCAGGTGGTTTTTAGTCTATTTTTAATTAAGAATAGTTAAAACAATGTCTTTTAAGTTACGGAAATGTAAAAAAAATGATTTTTTGTCAGAAATTTGAAAAAATTAGACAAATATCATTTTTAAACAAAACTATAAATAACTGATAATCAATAAATTAAAGTACCTGAGCAGTTACAAAATCGGTCTTTAATTAGAGAAAGTTTTAACATTTCTATAATTAAAAATCACGCTTATGAGGTTGAGAATTTTACCCTTCTTGTTTTTGTTGCATTTCTCAATGATTTCCTTTGGGCAAACAGCAAAAGGAAGCTGGCTTATCAATGGAAATACAGCCATCGAATCCATTGGAGAAAACAGTGCTTTCATCAATAATTTACAAACAAAAACGGGCTATTTTTTCACCAATAGTTTAGTCATAGGTGCGGATATTGACTTTGCCTTGCGGCGTACCAAATTAGGAGAAACCATTAGATTTATCAATTATACTACTACGCCATTTGTTCGCTTGTATTTTTTGAAAAATAGATTTCGCCCTTATTTACAAACAGATTTCACGTTTGATTGGTATAGAGACCCTGTAGTTGATTTCAACGCTTTTACAGGTAATAAAGCCGTAATCAACGGTTACGAAACAGAATTTCAAACAGCAGCATCTGCAAGTTTTGGCATCAATTATTTTTTGAATAAAAACGTGGCATTGAATGCCCAAGTGTATTATTATTTCAAAGATAACCGGCAGAATAGTAACCAATTTTCCGATACAAAATTTAGTAATATTGAGTTGGGTTTAACCTATTTCTTAAGTAGAAACAAAACGATTACATCTACGGATTCCCTTTCCTTAAAGCAGCGATTTCTAAAAAAAGGCAATGCCGAATTTGGCTCAAATACTGCGCTGAATTTTAAAACTTCGACGACCATTTTATTATTTGGAGAGGTCTTTTTAACCGATTATCTAAAATTAAAAAATGGCTTCGAGAGTTTCCTTACCCGAAATGCGGGTCCATTTGACCACTATTTTTATTTTGGCTATCAACCTGAATTCCAGACATTTATAAAAATCACTCCTTCCACATTTTTTACACCTACAATTGGCGGAGATTTTGGTTTATTTCATGTCAAAGCTTCTGATACCACTGTAGAAGCTTTTGGTTGGTCGCTGTTGGGTCGTCCGACGTTGACGCATTTTAGGCAGAATACCATTTTCGAATTGGGTGCTGAATTCCGCTATTTTTTCCGTGACCGTTCGCAAGTCAAAAGCAATCGTTGGGACAGGGATTTGTTTTTGAAAATCACACAATTCGTTACGCCATATTTAGGAATAACTTTAGAAACTCGCATGACGGTTTTAGGGTTAAGTAAACGGAGTACTTTTTTAGACGGGGAAGTAGATTATCCAGAATTTTTGAAAATAGGATTTGTTTATTTTATAGCAAAACATTAATTTAATTCACTATATTTACGAAGGGTTAGACAATATTTTATAAACAATAATACCTGCAAAAATGGCGATTCCCAAGTTAATTACGATTGGAGTAATTAACCAAGCAAGTGCACCTTTTAGTCGTGTTTTTCTTGTAAAAAAGTACATCTGAATACCTATTCCTGTATATACTACAGGGACTATAAAAACAACTAACCAACCTGTCAAAGTCAAGGTAATCAACCCTAAAGTTAGCGCAGAAAAGATAGAGAGACCGATTAAAAACCAAGCCTTCTTCTCCTTCAATTTCTTTATCTTTTCCATTATCTTAGCAAACCCTTTTTGCTTTTTAATTTTTACTCTCTGCTGTACAACAGCCTGAGTTGAGTTCCGCTGTTCCGTAACTGCGAAACCATTTGCAGGCAATAAAAAAAGTGATAAAAAATAAAAAAGTTGAAAATAGAAAAAGTGTTTCATTTGCATAACTTTTGAATAAAAAAAACAATAGTTCTAATACACCAAACACTGTCTCTTCCCCCAAATTCTCTAAATCTATTTTACCGATTCGCTGAACCATCTTGTCTGAAAACGTTTTTACAGCTAAAATATTAAAGCATATTTCTCTATGAAAAAATTACCCAAATCATTCTACACCCGCACCGACGTCCTCCAAATTTCCAAAGACCTCCTCGGCAAACACCTCGTTACCAACTTCGACGGACAGCGCACCGTCGGCAAAATTGTCGAAACGGAAGCCTATCGAGCACCAGATGACAAGGCTTGTCATGCACACCTTAATCGTTTTACAAAAAGAACCAAAGTAATGTTTGAAGAAGGTGGCGTAGCTTATGTATATTTGTGCTACGGAATCCATCATTTATTCAATATTGTGACCGCAAAAGAAGGAATGGCACACGCGATTTTGGTGCGGGGAATTGAGCCTGTCGAAAATATAGAATTGATGATGGAACGACGCGGCATGGACAAATTAAAGCCACAATTGACTGCTGGGCCTGGCGTTTTGAGCAAAGCAATGGGTATTACAAAAGCGTTTACAGGAATGAGTTTAGTGAATGAAGATGCGGCAATTTGGATAGCAGATAGTCGAGAAACTATTCCAGAAAAAAATATCATTTGCAGCCCTCGTGTGGGCATTGATTATGCAGAAGAATGTGCGTTATGGGATTGGCGATTTCGGATTAAAGGTAATAAATGGGCAAGTAAAGCAAAATAATGAAAGTACTTATAATTAGTGATTATCGCGATATTTTAAACTCTGTCCGTCCAGAAGGAGAACTATTTATTGGCTTAAAAAAAGCAGGAGTAGACTTGACTTTGATGACTTTTGGTGACGGCGAATTTTTAGCAGAATTTAAAAAAGCAGGCATTCGAGTGATTGATTTTCATCCTGAAAAGAAAGTTTCTTGGTCGGCAATTCGCTTTATTCGGGCAGAACTTAAACGCGGAAAATACGATATTCTGCACCTTTTCAATAGCAAGGCTATTTCCAACGGCGCTTTTGCAGCCATTGGGATTCCAGTTAAAGTGCTGACTTATCGTGGCGTGATTGGCATTACCAAATGGTACAATCCCAACTCTTATTTAAAACATTTGCATCCGCGAATTGACGGCATTACGGCGGTGTCAAAAGCGATTCAATCGTATTTGCAAACACAGATTTTTTTCAATAAAAATAAGGTCAAGCATTTTTATAAAGGGCAAAATCTGGATTGGTATAAAAATACTAAAACAGCGGATTTAAAAGAATTCAATCTACCCAAAGATGCATTTATCGTTACTTGCGTCGCGAATTATCGTCGTTTCAAACGGATTGATTATTTGATAAATTCCACCCATTTTTTAGCTAAAAACTTACCCATTTACTTCTTATTAATTGGTCGAAATATGGATGCGACCGAAAATGTAAAATTGCTCAAAAAAAGCCCTTATCAAAACCATTTTCACTTGACAGGCTATCGCCAAGATGCCATAAATTTGGTCAAAGCCAGCGATGTTTACATCCAACCTTCTGACCATGAGGGACTTGGAAAGGGAATTTTGGAAGCCATGTCTTTGGGCATTCCGCCGATTGTGACAAATACAGGTGGACCAGCTGAATTTGTGGATAATGAACAGTCAGGTTTGATTGTTGAAGTAAAAAATGCACGCGCTATTGCGAAAGCGATTGAACGGTTATATAATGATGAGAATTTGCGAAAAAGGCTTGCTGTTGGAGCAAAAGCGACGATTGAAGGAAGAATGAATATTCGACAGTCGGTAGTTGGTTTGAAACGGGTTTATGAGGCGTTTTTAAAAGCTTAAATTTGTAACGCAATCTCCTCACCACATAATGAATCCTGAAAGGATTGAATATAAAATATGGCTCATGAATGAAGTTAGTGGAGGGACTTTTTCGTTCCTCCACTAAGAGTGCCGCGCCGCCTGCGGCGGTGCGAGAATGGTTATTGAATACGTTTCACTAAGGGATTTAGAAAATAGAACTTAATTCTTCATCCGGCATTCCGCCAATATCTTCACCATAGCAAGCTGTTCTATCGGCGTTAAATTCGTATTGTCAATCAAAACTGCATCTTCTGCTTGCTTCAAAGGACTGTCTGCCCGAGTTGAATCAATATGATCTCGATTGGTCAAATTATTTTTCACTTCCTCCCAATCAGCGTGCTGACCTTTGGCTTTGATTTCTTCAAATCGACGGCGCGTACGTTCCTCCACATCAGCAGTCAAAAATATTTTTAAGTCGGCATTTGGGAAGACAACCGTACCAATATCCCGACCATCCATGACGATACCTTTTTCATCGCCCATTGCATGTTGGAGGAGCACCAGTTTTCGGCGAACGGCAGAGATTGTCGCCACAGGACTAACCTTTTCAGAAACATACATTTTCCGGATTTCCCCTTGTACATCTTTTCCATTTAGAAAAATATGTGTTCCATTTCCTTGATTTTCAAAATGGATTTCAATGTTAGGCAACACGACTTTAACTGCGTGCTCATCGGTTATATCTACCTGATTTTCAATGAAATACAGGGTAACTGCACGATACATATCCCCCGTACTAATGTAGCTATAATGAAGCGAATCGCCCAAGGCTTTTGCCAAAGTACTTTTCCCACAAGAAGAATGTCCGTCAATGGCAATAATAATTCTTTTCACAAAAATAAGGTAACGGTAAACAGCTCATGGCAAACTGCGCACGGACTGTTAGGTTAAAAAATTTATTCAGATTTTACCAAAAAACTTTCGTTTTTCTCAAAAACCGCACAAATGTATCAATTTCCCTCCTAACTCGCAACCCGCAACTCATTTACCGAACTCTTGACAAAATCAAATTCCACAATTTTTCATAGGGAATGACTTCAAACTCATTTTTTAGCCCTCGATAATAAAATGGGGTTTCAATCAAACGGTTGTAATATTTGTCCGTACCCGTTAATTCTGATAATAAAAACTCCGCTTTGGATAAAGTTTGAAGCAAGCGAATGAATTGAATGAGGCGATAATGTTCCTCCTTTTTAAGTTGTCGATTGGCGTAATTTCTAAGGCGTTCAACTCGTTCGGTTGCTTGCGTATAGTTTTTCTTTTCAATCAAAAACATAAACTGCGCCACCACCAGATGAATCGTAAAAACACGTTGATCCTTTGGATATAAAATCGGGTCAGACATGAATTTTTGCAACTTGAATGTTTTCTTACGTTGCGATTTTAAGACCGGATTGTCTTCCCCCAAACTCTCCAAAATATAATTCAAATAAACGTCGTAAATATGCCAACGGTCTTTGGTTTCATTATCTAATTTCCGGAACTTAGAATTGCCTTTTGCTCGATTAAAAATTGCAATCGCGTTGACGTGATTGTCGGTATGCAAAGTCAGCAACAGATAATATTCCATGAAATCAAACCAGGTTTCGCTACCATCTGGAAAGGTTTGCAGGCATTTTTCCGCGTTGATTTTTCCATTTTTAAAATCACGAAGATGCAAATATGCCGACATTCGCTTGAGCTGAAAAGTAGCTAATTTATCTTCCTGATAAAATTTGGGATGCTCCTCAATATACTTCTCTCCCTGATTACAAACCTCCAACATCGAATCAAAATCATGCAGCATTTCATAACGATACGTCCATACCAAATACATATTATAAACGACCACTGGAGAATCATAAACCTCTGATAATCCCACCAATGCATCACAATACGTATCAATTTTTTCTTTCAAATCTGACTCCGCATCCGCTGGTTTGTAATAATTCATAATGACTCGCTGAAACAGTTCTTCCGAGCGAATTTCTGCATCTAAAACATTAGAATACTGCTTGATATACGAATCATATTCTTCAAAGTATTTTTCCTGTTCGTGTTCCGCTGCAAATTTTCGAAGAATGCGACAACAGTTGACAATCACATCCGAAAGCTTATATTTAAGAGCTGTCGTCAGAATTTGACGCGCTAAGGAATTAGCGGTTAATTCAGCG
Organism: Saprospiraceae bacterium; assembly: GCA_047629355.1. GTDB lineage: Bacteria > Bacteroidota > Bacteroidia > Chitinophagales > Saprospiraceae > CAYUNA01. Next base: position 16,846 of record JBLHWU010000024.1, read on the forward strand.
TCATTTGACAATAAAATTTTCACTAAAGTCCAGTCTTTATTACAAGAATAATAAGCACGGTCATAGCTTGACGTGGAAGGCAGGTTAACATCTAAAAAAAACAAAGTATTAAGTAATCGCTTGCGAAAACGCGATTTTAACTGACGATATTTATCATCCGTCGGCGTACAGTCGTATAAAAAACGAGCAGCATCGCGGTCGTTCTTAAATTTCATGGCAATCAATGCTTCATAAAAATCATTGAACTTTGAATTCTTGTGCCGCAATGAATGGTCATCAAAAATCTCTATTTTCCGAACCCGTTTTTTTGTAACAATCTTAGCAATCTCTATTAAATTCTTCATTGTTTCTTTCCTTTGAACTTTAATTCTAATGTTACAACAATTATTCCTTTTTTGCAAAAACTTTATAAAAAACTATGTCACAAAATAAAGTTTTTTTTGACAACAAAGGGCAGTACTCTAAATAAATATTTTTGGTTCCTTTTTTATTATAAAATAAAAAATGTATAACTAACTAATTATCAGTAAAATACTTAATTTATTTAAAATAAATTGAATAATTTTTTAACTAAACCTGAGCTGACAGTTCTGAAGGAAAGGAAAAAAATGAAGCGTATAATTATAAAAAAAGCAACGTGAAAGTTAGAACTGTGACATTAAAATAAATGAATTGTGGATTACGAGTTGTCAATAGGACGAATCTCTCCCTTATTGACAACTCGCAAATCAGCGCTTGTTCTACTCACTCCTCAAACTCTCCACAGGATTCACCAACGCCGCCCGCACACTCTGATAACTCACCGTCAAAAACGCAATACTCCCCAACGCCAAGCCCGTCAAGGCAAACACCCACCACTCTACTTCGATGCGGTACGCAAAGTTATTCAACCAATCATTCATGCTCCACCAAGCTATCGGGATAGCAATAAAAAGGGCGATGCCAACCAGTTTCAAAAAGTCTTTAGATAGCAGCAAAATCAAGCTATTGAACGATGCGCCCAACACTTTTCGGATACCAATTTCTTTGGTTCGTCGCTGTGCTGTGAACGCCGCTAAACCAAAAATACCTAGACAAGAAATCAGAATCGCTAAACCTGCAAACAAGGCGAACAACTTTCCTGTCTTCGCTTCGCTGGTGTACAATTTATTGTATTCTTCATCTACAAAACTGTATTTAAAATAGCTATCAGGTAGCTGTTCTCGATGCATTTTTTCGGTAGCAGCAACGGCTTTTGCAGCATTTCCACCTGTTGTTTTAATTTGAATTCTAAAAAAACGTTCCGTAAAATTGGTCAAAATCAGCGGTTCAATAGCTTCGTGCATGGAACGAAAATGGAAATCTTTCACCACGCCAATGATGTGCCCTTTTTTACCGTTAAATTCCATCCATTTGCCAACTGGATTTTCTAGCTTCATGTCTTTTGCTGCCGTTTCATTAAGAAGAAAAGACGAAGTATCTGGGTCGTCAGCGCGAAACCATAGACCACCGGCCATTTCCAAGTTGTAAAAATCCTTAAAGTTATCCGCTGCCGAAAATGACCACGATTGCCACGGAAGATCATCATTTTTTCCTTCCCATTTGGTACCGCCAATCCTCATTCCAACATCATAAATCAAATGGTCGCTAGCAGTCACCTCAAGAATAGCAGGATTTTTTTCTAATTCGTTTTGGAAAATGGGTAATTTTTCATTGTCAACCATGACTGTAAAAATGTGCTCTTTTTCAAAACCCAATTTTGCTTCTCTCACAAAATTTAATTGATTTAAAACGACAAGCGTCGCCATAATTAAGACCGCAGAACAAGCAAATTGTCCAATAACCAAAGCTTTTCTCATGCCACCTTTACCACCAATTTCAGCAAAATAATTACCCTGCAAAACGTTGGCAGGTTTAAAAGCAGAGAGTTGCAACGCTGGTTGAATGCCTGTTAGAATGATGGTTCCCAAAGCTGTTAACGCAATCAGAGATAAGGTTTGCCAAGAATAAAGCTGTGACGTGGTAAAATTTTTATCAGAAAAATCGGCGAATAAAGGCAGACATATTTGCGTTAGCATGACCGCCAATATGGTTGCCACGCTAACCAGAATTGCCGTTTCTATCAAAAACTGTTGAAATAACTGCATTCTCGATGCACCGATAATTTTACGAACACCTATATTTTTTGCCCTGATGGCTGCTTTTGCAGTTGATAAATTGACGTAATTGATGCAAGCAATCAGCAAAATTAATAGTCCGATAAACCCTACGATTCGAATCGTTTTTAAATCGCCTTTCGGCATCGAACTCCATTCTAACTTATCTGAATGCAAATAAATATCCGAAAAAGGTTGCAACTCAAAAAAGCTGCGCGCATCATATTCAGCGGACTGCTGGACTTGTTCTTCTGGTAATTGGGCAGTCAGTTGCGTTTCTACTTTTGGCAAATCTGCATCGGGCCGTAATTGCAAATAAGTGTAATAGCTAAAATTACCCCAATGTCGATTTCTTTCATCCGAGAATTTATTAACATTCGGTTGCAAAGACAGTAAACTCGTGAATTGTAAATGCGAATTGGTCGGCGGATTTTTTAAAATCCCCGTTACTTTTACGTCCATTGTATTGTTCAAATTTACCACTTCCCCCATTGGATTTTCTTTTCCAAAAATTTCGGTTGCCATTGCTTCGGTCAACACAATTCCATTGGGTTCTGCAAAAACAGTTTGCGAATTTCCTTGCAACAAAGGAAAATTAAACATCGTCCAAAAATCATCAGGAACGAGGTAACCGTTTTCAAATTGGCTAATTTGCCCATTGTACTTAATCGTATATTGCCATTGGTCAACAAAAATTGTCGCGGCTTCTACTTCTGGAATATTTTCCTTCGCACTTTCTGCTAATAAATAAGGCGTCGTTTCGTTAAGCGTTAATTCCGTGGGGTTTTCCCAACCGCCCAACACCCGATAAATCTGGTCACTTTTTGGATGAAAATCGTCGAAAGATAGTTCATCTTTTACCCAAAATAAAATGAGCAAAGCTGCTGCCATTCCGATACTTAAACCAAATAAATTGATGCCGAAATAAAATTTATCGCGAAGAAGATTTCGGGTACCGTATTTGATGTTTTTTAGAAACATAAGATAAAGAGTTAGTCTTTTTTATAAATCAAACATTCCTTAACCTTGATTAATTTTTCAATCATTCTTCAACACATTCACCGGATTTGTTCGCGCAGCCACCATCGTTTGCGAGAAAACAGTTAGCATGGCCAGCGTAAAAATAATGCCTATGCCAACCAGCAACATCCAGAGATTAATGGAAGTACGCAAGACAAAGTTTTGTAACCAAAGATTGCCAACAAAAAACACAATTGGTACCGCAATCAAGACAGCAATGCCTAATAATAACAGAAATCCTTTTGCCAATATCCAATGAATATTGCTTTCACTTGCACCTAATATTTTTCGAATACCGACCTCTTTAAGTCGTCCTTCAATGGTATAAATAACCATTCCGAGTAATCCGAGGCAAGAAATTAAAATGGTTAAGAAGCCAACAAATCCCATGATTTTTGAGCCCATTCGGAAAAATTTAGCTAAAAAATAAACACGGGTATCTGTGAAATTGGAGCTGATAGATTTTTCTGGAGATAGTGCGGTCCAAGTGTCATAGATGTCGCTATTTATTTCTTTTAAATTAGCTTCGCTCAATCGAATGCTCACGCAATTTTTATAATTCTCACCCTGTCGAAATGCATAAGGACTTATTTCGTCAAACCAAATGTTGTTGTGATGGAAATTTTTAGTCACACCAATTACAGATAATAAATTGGTGTCAATTTTCACCGTTTGCCCTAAGGCTTCATTTGGGTTTTCGTAGCCCATTCGGTTAGCCGCTTTTTCGTTTAGAATGATGAACTGCTCGTTTTCACTATCCGAATTTTCAGGAAAATAATTGCCTGCGAGCAACTCAACTTCCATGAATTCCAAATAATTGGCACTCACATTATTGAAAGTCACTTCCATTGAATCCTTGGCAGCATTGAACTTAATGTTAGTACTCCTGCTACTGCCCAACAACAAAGGGTCTTGAGACGAAGCAACGGATTCCACACCATTTATTTGTTTGATTTGCTGAATGAAAACGTCGTAATCTTCGCCTTGCATCCATACATTTTTTATGTTTTTAGAATTTACACCGATGTCTGCATTGAGCACATGATCTTGCTGTTTTAAAACCAATAAAACGACTAAAATGAAGATGAGCGATAAAGCAAATTGTCCAACGACTAAAGCTTTTCGCAAACCAATTTTTGAAAAAACTTTTAAATTAGACAGTTGATTGATTGCTTGAATCGGTTGAAATTTTGAAATATTAAAGGCTGGAAATACGCCTGCGAAAAAGCCAATAACAATCGCAAAGAAGAAGAAATAAACGTACATTAAGGGGGATTTCTCCAGAAAAAAAGCAGTTTCCACAAATGGGTCAATCCCATAAAATGCAGGGATTAAAAACTCCAACATCACCATTGCTAATAATAAAGAAAATAGCGAAATTAAAATGGATTCACCCAAAAATTGAAAGATAATATCCTTCCGCCGTGCGCCCGCGACTTTACGAATACCGATTTCTTTTGACCGTTTAATTGACCGCGCCAACGACAAATTCATATAATTGAAGCAAGCTGCTAAAATGATGATAATGCCCAAACTCAAAATAAAAAAAAGCACAATTCGCGGTGTTCCAATGCCTATTTCATTATTCAAATCCATAGAAGGCATCACGGCATTTAATGCTTGCGGTTGAAACAAAAAATGACTAACTTCATGTCGGTCGCTATATTTTGCAGCCATCGTATTCAAGGCAGCTGCGAATTCATTTTCAGAAGTATTTTCTTTTAATAAAACATAAACTAAGCCACGCCAGATATTGTCAAAGTCGCCAATTTCTGTAGCTGCTTTTTGCTTATCTGTCAATATTTCAAAAGTAGCATAAGACAATAGGAAGTCAAATTTGAGATGTGACCGCAACGGAGTTTTGGGAACAATTCCCGTAATGGTAAAATCGCCTAAATCTTCAAATTTCACGGTTTTTCCGAGTGCATCGGCATAGGGAAAAAGATTTTTGGCAAACTCGTCCGTGACGACAATCGAGCGAGGTGCACGTAAGGCATTATTTTCATTCCCTGACAACCAACCGAAAGTAAATATTTTAAAAAAATCTTCGCCCACCATATAGCCGCCTTCCTCCGACTCGACCTTTTTTTCAGCAATAAAAAAAATGCCGTTACAACCCGCAATTCTTGTTGTTTTCTCAACAAAAGGAAATTCCGTTTTCAAATCATCCGCCAAATCCAAGGAAGTAGTTGCCATCGTTGGCTCGTGCAACGGAGTTTCTTTCGCATCGTTTGCTGAAATAACTCTATATATACAGTCGCTATTTTCATGAAATTTATCATAGCCATAGCTATCCATCAAAATCATTATGACCAATAGACAAACTGCCATGCTCGTCGCCAAACCAAAGATATTAAAAACCGAAAACAGCTTGTGTTTTAGAATTTGACGAATGGCCATTTTAAAATAATTTTGAAGCATCTGATTTTATTTTTATTAAGATTATTACGAGCAAATGATGGGGTTGTGTAAAAGTCAATTTATTTTTAAAATTAGCTTTTCTGTTTTATGTAAAAAGCTGGTTTTAAGTTTACTAAACTTGTCACTTAAAACGATTTTTACACAACCCCAGTGGTATTATTAAGGGATGCTTTAATCCGAACTTATAGCTTTCACCGGACTCATCATCGCCGCTTTGATACTTTGAAAGCTCACCGTTACTAGAGTCACCACCATCGCCAATACCGCAGCAATAACGAAGACTGACCAGTCTAATTCAATTCGATATTCATAATCTGCCAGCCAATTTTCCAAATAATACCAAGCCAATGGAATGGCGACAAAACAGGATAAAAACACCAAAACTAGAAAGGATTTGGACTGCAATACCCAAAGATTCATGACGGATGCACCGAGTACTTTTCGAATGCCAATTTCTTTGGTTCTTTGCTCAGCAACGAAAGCGGAAAGCCCAAATAAACCGAGGCAAGAAATGAAAATGGCTAAAAAAGCAAAGATGCGGGCGAGCTGTCCGATACGTTCTTCGGAGCGAAACTTTTCATCGAAAGCAGCATCTACAAATTCATAATCAAATGGATTGGTTGGGCACAAATTAGCATAGACTTCCCTGATTTTTGCTAAAGCAGTTTGTACAGGAACACCTGGTTTTAGTCGAGCAGTAAATATGCTAATTCGGTTATTATCGACCCCAAAAATGGTTGGTTTAATCGGCTCGTAAGGAGACTCCATAATCATATCTTTCACTACCCCAACGACTTGACAATTACGATCATTCCATCTAACGTTCTTACCAGCAGGATTGTCTAAATCCATCAATGCCACAGCAGATTCGTTAAGAATGATGCTCATAGAATCAGTCGCAAATTCGCGAGAAAAATCACGTCCTTCGAGAATGTCCCATTGAATGGTTTCTCCAAATTCATGCGATACGCCTACGACTCCAAAAGATAACTCTACGTTTGGGTCTTTACCTTCCCATTCTACACTACTTTGGTTAGACCAGATGTTTGTAATCGGTCCAGATGAATGTGCCAATTCTTCGACAACGCCCGTTTTAATCATTTCATCGCGAATGATGGCACGTTGATCATGCAATTCGCGGTTGTTAAAAAATTGAATCAAGCTATCCCGTTCATAACCAATCGAGCGATTTTTAGCATATTCGATTTGTTGAAAAACGACGATAGTACCGATAATCAAAGCGATAGAAACGACAAATTGTAGCGTCACCAATACTTTACGGGGTGCGCTTGCCCATTTTCCAACTTTGAAAGTACCTTTTAGCGTATTGATTGGTTTGAAAGAGGACAGGTAAAATGCAGGATAACTACCCGCCAAAAATCCAGTAAAAATCGTAAATCCGAAGACCAGCAACCAAAAAGTAACATTTGTCATTGGAATCGCTAACTCTTTATCTGCCAGATTATTAAATGCCGTCATTGAGCCTTGCACCAAAACCAATGCAAGCGTTAAAGCCAAGCCAGAAACCATCAAAGATTCACTTAAAAACTGCGCAATCAATTGGCTACGCAGCGAGCCGATTGCTTTTCTTACGCCGACTTCTTTCGAACGTTTTTCAGAACGAGCCGTACTCAAATTCATAAAATTAATGCACGCCAACAGCAGCACAAATACGCCAATAATCCCAAATAACCAAAGAAATTGAATGCGCCCACCAATGTTCACTCCTTCTTTAAATTCTGATTTCAAGTGCCAATCCGCTATCGGATGAATCATCGCTTCGGGGTTACCTACAGGATTGTGTTCGCGTTCGAGGTAGCGGATTTTTTCGGTGACATCTGCGAAATTGGCGTTTTCTTTCAACTGTACAAAAAGCTGAAAAGAGTGGTTACCCCAACTATCTATGCTGTTTTGTGCCCATTCATTTTGGGTTAAAAATTGCGCCCAAGCCAAAAAATAGTCTGATTTTCCCATCTCCGTATTTTTTGGCATATCTTCGTAAATACCCGTTACTTCTAAGTCAAAATCTCTATCAAATTTAACCATTTTTCCCATCGGGTCTTCTTCTCCAAACAACGCAACAGAAAGCGATTTAGACAAAATAATAGACTTAGGTTCTTGCAAAGCGTCCTTTCGATTTCCAGCCAACATCTTCAAAGAAAACATCTCTGGAAATTCTGGTTCTACATAATGTCCCTCTTTGAGAAATCGGTTTTCACCATGCACCAAAAGATGTTCCCATAACCAAGAACACATGGAAATATTTTCAAAATCTTCGGTAAAATCATTACGCAAAGATGCCCCCCAAGGCATGGAGGCAGCTTGACCGGTCACTATAGATTCATTAAATTCTTGATGCAACAACACTTGCCCTAACTTCTCGTAGTTTTCGTGATATTGGTCAAACGTCAATTCATCGTGCAACCACAGTCCAATCATCATCGCCACAGCCATCCCAATTGCCAAGCCGACGATGTTGATAAAACCAGTGATTTTATTTTTAAGCAGACTTCTCCAGGCTATTTTTAAGTGATTTTGAAACATAAATTAGATTTTTGACAAATTACTTTCAATACCTAAATAAAAGCCAATCGGTGTGCCAATTCAATAAGTCACTGATAGTCAACTTATTGTGAAAAATGTATTTGGAAAATTTGTTTGGAAATGAACGGTGAGGTGTTCGAAAATGGACAATTTAACTTCCTTTAGAATTAATTTCACCTTATCTTATCATTCGCCTATATTCCTCTTTTTCTAAACAAAACCCCAAATAAACAGTTTGAATACCGTAGAAATTGATAATTTCGCACAAATCCCTGTTAACCCTATTTTTATAAAATAAAAATATACAATATGACTAGTGTTGAAACCCAGGATAATATCAAAATGATTCAAGAAAGTGCCCGTGACTTTGCGGAAACGCACATCCGTCCACACGTAATGGAATGGGATGAGGCACAGTATTTCCCACGCGACTTATTTTCCAAAATGGGAGAATTGGGTTTCATGGGAATCCTTGTACCTGAAGAATACGGCGGGTCTGGCTTGGGCTACGCAGAATACATTACCGTAATTGATGAAATTTCACAAGTTTGCGGCTCAATCGGGCTATCAACTGCGGCACATAACTCTTTGTGTACCAATCACATACTAAGCTTTGGAACAGAAGAACAAAAACAAAAATACTTGCCCAAATTAGCCGCTGGCGAATGGGTTGGTGCATGGGGTTTGACTGAACCAAACACAGGTAGTGATGCTGGTAGAATGCGTTGTGTAGCCGAGCAAGATGGCGATTACTGGGTCATTAACGGTGCGAAAAATTTCATCACTCACGGTGCTTCAGGAGAGGTGGCTGTCGTAATTGTACGTACTGGCGAATTGTTGGATAGCCACGGAATGACTGCCTTCGTAGTGGAGCGCGGAACGCCTGGTTTTTCTGCTGGAAAGAAAGAAAATAAACTTGGAATGCGTGCGTCAGAAACCGCAGAAATGATTTTTAGCGACTGCAGATTACACAAAAATCAGATTTTGGGTAGCGTAGGAGAAGGTTTTATTCAGTCAATGAAAATATTGGATGGTGGTCGTATTTCGATTGCTGCCTTGTCTTTAGGAATTGCCAATGGCGCCTATAAAGCTGCCTTGAAATATGCTAAAGACCGAGAGCAATTTGGTAAACCAATCGCTCATTTCCAAGGTATTGCGTTCAAATTGGCAGACATGGCGACCAAAATTCATGCTTCTGAGTTGATGATTCGCAAAGCAGGTGAATTGAAGGACGCTCATCAAAAATGTACCATTGAAGCAGCGATGGCAAAATATTATGCATCGGAAGTTTCAGTGGAAGTTTCGACGGATGCGGTGCAAATTTTTGGTGGATATGGCTATACCAAAGATTTTCCAGTAGAGAAATTCTACCGAGATTCTAAATTGTGTACGATAGGCGAAGGGACGAGTGAGATTCAGAAAGTGGTGATTTCCCGATTGTTGTTGAAAGATTAAAGGCAACTCTCAGATAATCTCGAAGAGATTGAACAAGAATAACCGCAGATGCAATCTGCGGAGCGTGAGTAACGGGTAGTAACTCTGAAGGAGTTGAACGTATAATTATTACGTTCAACTCCTTCAGAGTTGCAGCGGGTTTTGTGGTAGCCCTCGGATTCCATCCGAGGTTATTCATGTTTAACTACTTCGTAGTTCTGACTGTACGACAACAAATAGTTAGTCAATGATTAATTTTCCTTGCGCTACTCTCTCCTTTTCAGAAACTACAAAAATCAAATAAATACCCGCCACTAAGTTTTCCTTTTTCAAAATAAAGCTATCCGTATTTTCAATCTGAATTTCTCGAATCAACGCCCCTTTCACATCAAAAACCTGCACCATTTCTGCATTTAAATCCGTTAAATCAATCATTGAAAAATCCTGCATTGGATTCGGCGATATTTGTAATTGCGGCAAGTTTTTATTTTTAAAAATAGTCGAAACTGGTTTCTCCAAACCAATGTTCAACCAAATGCTATCTCCTTCCGCCAATTCAAAATCAAGCGAAAAGGGTAAATAGTTCCCATCATTTACGGTCAAATTATAATCGCCCGCAAGCATTCCATATTTGAAATTTCCATTAAAATCAGCGGTCAAAATGGTATCTAATGTTGTCAAATTAACTAAAGAACTGGGCAAATCTTCGCCAGTTTCCAAATCAAAAACACGACCATAGATTCGCGCTGCCTCGGTATTGTTAAATTCAAAAACATAGAGTCCGTCGTGTCGATTACCACCGATAATTTTACCGGATGGAAAAAACGGACAAGCCGACCACAAGCCACTAAATCCACCACTCGCACCATCCCAAGTATCATAAAACCCCACTTCGACTGGCAACTCTGGGTCAGCCATGTCGACCACTCGCAAGCCTTCCGTATTGTGTGAAATAAAGCTAAAATCCCCTCGAATGTATGGATTGTGCACCAAACTCGTCAGATTAGCGGAATATTGCGCGACTTCCACCGGATTTTGCAAATCAGAAATATCAAAAACACGCGCAGGCAAGCCATCCAATTCATCCGCCAGAAACAAATAATTACCATCGTCAGAAGTAAAGCAACTGTGCGTATTATCGCCAGCATACGTGATGAGTCCGATGAGCGTCGGATTGGTTTTGTCGCTGATGTCCACGATGTCAACTTGTGCATTATTGAAGGCACAAGCGAAAAGCAAATCGCCGCGCACATGGCAATCGTGGATGTAATAGCCAGGCTGATACAAACCTATTTCGACAGGATTTTCTGGATCAACAACATCTAAAATATGTACACCCTGCGTCGTCGAAGTTCCGCTGATATACACATACGGCGTATTGTTAAAAACGTCTTTTTGGATGATGTGCCCCTTCGTAAAAGTCTCTGTGTAACTCGTCACCAAATGCAGACTATCGGGCAAAAAACTCAAATCAACGACTTGCATCGAATGCCCCGTATCCGACACATCCGTGGTCACAAAAGCGTAATCCCCTAAGACCGTAATCTCCCGCCAATTCGTCTCTGGACCAAGAATCCAACCAAGCAACGGCATATCACTTGGATTATCGATATTGAAAGCCGCCAAGCCAGATTTCGCACCAATCAAAGCATATTCGGTACCATCTGCGCCAACGTACGACCAAGTACCCGAATAGCGGATGTCGTCAGTGCTGGCTTGTCCTAATAGCGTCACATTTAAGCTATTTTGGGCAAAAACAGCCACCGAACAAAAAATAAACCAAAGAATCGTCTTGATTTTTAACATAAAAAAAGATTTTTGCAAGAAAAATGGTGAACGATGGACAGTCAACGGTGGACGGTTCTTCCTTCGCCATCCACCGTTAGCCGTCAACCGTAAAATTTATGAGTCAACGTTATCAGAGTTTTTTATTTATTGTTTTTGGCTTTTTAATAGTCAATTTATTTAGCTTAAACGGAACACTTCCGGTTTGGAGTACTGCAGAAGAAGCCAGTTTGGAAGGTGCGAAAGAAATGCTTTTCGAAGGCATTCCACCCAACTTTTCCTCCGCCTTTATTGGCGTTTTGGATTTTCGGTGGGAAGATAAGTTTATTCTTAGACTACCGGGAGTTTTATTGTTATTGATTTCATTTTTAGGCATTTATGCTTGGGGCAAAAAGATATTTGGCAAAGAAACGATGATTACCACATTGGTTGTACTTACGAGTAGTTTTTTATTGGTGAATGTCGCAAAGTTTGCGACGAGTGATTCGTGGTTATTTTGTTTTCAAATCATGGCAGTGCTGTCCTTGCTAATTTTTTTAAAACAACCCTTACGAAAATGGAACATCTGGCACGCCTTTTTCACAGGAATGGCCTTATTGATACAGCCGGTGAGTACCTTGGTTTTAATGGGAACATTGAGCGTATTCTTATTCATTTTTCATCCAAATGGGAAGAATTTAAAAGAGCTGTTTTATTGGTTAATTCCCTTAGTTTTAGTCTCTTTTTTATATGTAAAAGGATTTCCAAGTTTTGAAAATCACAATCCATTTTTCGTCAATTACGGGACAGTTGGCTTCGGCAGTTATTGCCTTTTAATGATATACGGCGTTTTGCCTTGGTTCGCATTTTTACCACCAGGTATGCGACATACAATTAAGTTATTCAGAAAAAAAGAAGAATTCTCCATCATCATGCTCGGGCTATTTATTGCAGGAATGCTGAGCATGTCCTTAGTCGTTCAGTTCGTTTTTGCGCTTTTAATTGCCAAACAAGTACAAGGTATTCTAAGTGACAAATATCCTTATCACAACTTCGTCAAAGCGGGCGCAGTCCTCCATTTATTAATCGTCGTCATGGGTACAATGATCTTGATGGTCGGCGGTTGGCAAGAGTTAAAAGGACTTGGATTTCGGACGATGATGTCCTTTGGAACGGTTTATTGGTTTGCCAGTTTTGCGGGTGTCGTCGGTATTTTGATGAAAAATCGGCGGTTGATATTGGGTAGTGCCACAATTGCGGGGGTGATGGTGACATTTATGTTTTGGGGACAAATTTTTCCGTTGTTACAAGGAAAAGGGATGTTTTAAAAAATAGTGACCCAGTGAAAATTTATGGATAAATTATACTACGGGACTTATTAGGAAGGGGACTTAAATGTCGTGTGAATCAGCATTTTAATGCCTGAAAACAAAACAAATTTTCACCAAAAGTAATTGATTTTATTCCGGTACAGCCGCAGCGCGACCGCTCTCTTGCTAACTGAGTTGTTATTATTATTCAAAGCTACAGGGTGGCGGCTCTCTGGCTGCCTTTACGAAAAAAAGAAGTGTCATCCGTATTTCGACAAATGACACAACAACATAACCATGAAAATAATTAACCAAACTTTATTAAAACCTTGTAGTCTTATTGGGTATTCTTTTTCATAGCGAAGTTGGTAATGTTTGACCATTACAAAGTAAAATTCCCTAAATAAACTTGATTGAAAAAGATTGAAAACGGCTATTTTAAATCCAAAAAAGCTGCGAGCTAGCTTGAGCCCATCAACCGTTAATCGTCCGCCGTTATTTTAAATGTAAAGAAAAGCAAAATCCACAAAGATTACCGTGAGGGGAACAGTAAATACCATTTCTGGCTTTTAAGATGAAAATCATAGAAAAAAAAGCTAGTTTTAGCTTTCTAATCGGGGAGAAGTTTCAATCTCGTTTGTGTTTCACGGAAGTGTCGAAATGAAAAACCGTGTGAAATTTTTCATGCTGAATACTTCTATTAAGTGTTTCATGCTTTGTGTATTTCAGCTTTTCAATACATCTAATAACTATTCAAATGTCTAACAAGTACAGTGCCAAAATAAAACAAAATACAGCTTTATTATATGTTTTTATTTTATTATTGGGAATTAGCTGCAAAGGAGCACCGAAAACCCTCCCATATACCGTTACGCAAACCGAAAAAGCAGATACTGCAATGGTCGTTGCAGCCCATCCTTTAGCGTCTCAGGCAGGTGTGGAAATCATGCGACAAGGTGGCAATGCCATTGATGCAGCGATAGCTACCCAGTTTGCTTTGGCAGTGGTTTATCCTCGCGCGGGCAATATCGGAGGTGGTGGTTTTATGGTCATTCGCTTGCAAGATGGGACAGCAGATGCGCTTGATTATCGGGAAAAAGCACCGTTGGCAGCGCATCGAGATATGTATTTGGATAGTTTGGGTAACCCAATTGGAGCTTTGAGTCAAGCGGGACATTTGGCAGTTGGCGTACCGGGAACGGTGGCGGGCATGGTGGCAGCGCATCAAAAATATGGTCAAATCGACAATTTTGCGGATTTACTTGTACCAGCAATTCGATTGGCAAAGGAAGGGTTCAACCTTTCGGAAACGGAGACGGAACGCTTGAATGAATACCGAGACCGCTTTTTAAAATACAATAAAAATGCAGCTCCTTTTGTTCAAAAACAACCTTGGCATACGGCGGATTTATTGGTACAAAAAGATTTAGCGCATACCTTGGAATTGATTCAACAAAAGGGTCAAAAAGGGTTTTATGAAGGAGAAACTGCCGATAAATTAGTTGCAGAAATGCAGCGTGGTAATGGCTTGATTACCCACGAAGATTTAAAAAAATACAAGGCAATCTGGCGCGAACCAATTATTGGGGAATATAAAAATCACCGCATCATTACGATGTCGCCGCCGTCGAGTGGCGGGGTTGCGCTGATGCAGATGTTGAATATTTTGGAAGATTATCCATTGAAAGAGAAAGGTTTTCACTCTCCCGATGCGCTACATTTGATGGTGGAAGCGATGCGGCGGGCTTATGCTGACCGTGCGGAATATTTGGGCGATAGCGATTTTTGGCCCGTTCCGACGGATTCCTTATTGAATGAAGACTATTTAGCGACGCGAATGGCAGATTTTTCAATGACTAAAGCAACGGCGAGCGATACCTTGTCGGCAGGAAAATTTACCTTGGCAACCGAGAGTTTTGAAACGACGCACACCTCTGTGGTGGATGGCGATGGCAATGCGGTTTCGGTGACGACGACGCTGAATTTGAATTATGGCAGCAAAGTCATCGTCGAAGGTGCGGGCTTCTTTTTGAATGATGAAATGGATGATTTTAGTGCGAAACCAGGCACGCCGAATTACTTCGGTCTCATCGGTAACGAAGCCAATGCGATTCAGCCCGAAAAACGGATGTTAAGCAGTATGACGCCGACGATTGCAGAGAAAGATGGCAAATTATTCCTTGTTTTGGGTACGCCCGGCGGTTCGACGATTATTACTTCCGTGCTGCAAGTTTTCTTGAATGTGGCAGAGTTTGGAATGCCTGTGGATGAAGCGGTGAATGCGCATCGTTTTCATCACCAATGGCTGCCGGATGAGATTTGGTATGAAGCGGGCGGCTTGGATACTTTATTGAAAAAATCACTCTTAGATAAGGGGCATACTTTTATAGAAAAGAAATATTTGGCGAAAATGAAGGCGATTCAGGTGCTGGAGAATGGGCAATTGCACGGGGCTGGAGATAGGCGGAATGCGGATGATGATGTGGAAAGTTATTAGGATTGGATTGATTTAACATAAATTAGGCGTTACATTGAAAGTAATGCCTAATTTTTTATCCGCCTCTCTCAAAATTTTAGAATTGTTATCTATTCGTTATTCATTTTTTGTCAGATTTAATACAGAATTAACAGCGAATATTCATTGGCATTGTTCCCTTTGCCTTACTTTTGCAGTCAGATTCTCGCCACTACATATCCATCTGGAAATTAGCCCTATTATAAAATAGAAAAACACCTAAAACAAATTTTATCATTAGCATAAATGAGGAATTATTGGACTAACTGTTGGTCTTTCTGATTTATGCTTAACTCAAAATTTTATTATGAAGAGTATTTTACTATTTATTTTTTGCTTTTTATTTATTAATACTTCTTTCGGTCAAACAACTATATATTCCGATGACTTCAATGATGGTGATTTGGCAGGTTGGTCTAATATTACTGACTGGACTAACCTTGGAACTGAAATGAAACACGGACTTAGCGGTGTTGAAAGCGAAAGTTATATTTACACCAGTATTTCATCTCAAGATTTAACATCAGAGAATTATACATGGGAATTTTGTTTGAGTAATGGTACCTGGGATCCATCGAGTAGTAATAAGTTCTGGACATATTTGATTGCAGATGCCAACAATTTGAGTAGTACTGGTACTCCTAATGGCTATGCTGTAGGTGTAAATTTCACATCAAATTCAGATTTGCTTACTTTATATGAAGTCTCAAATGGTTCTCCAACTGCTATTATTACTTCTGGCTTTAATTGGGGAATCTCTGATGACGTATGCATTAAAGTTACAAGAAGTGAATCAGGAGATTGGGAATTATTGTATAATCCTAACGGAACTGGAGAGGTTAGTGGAGGAACTGTTAACAACACAACAGTTACCTCTGGGGATAATTTTGGCTTAGATTTTACATTTTCATCTTCCCGAGCGGGATTATTAAAAATGGATGACGTTAATATTACCAAAACTGTCCCAACTCCTAATATAATAGTATCTACTATTTCAGGTAATACAAATGAAAGTGGAACGCAAGCAACTTTCGATGTCACTCTTAATATACAACCAACAACACCTGTTAGCATTAATATAGCGAGTAGTGATACTGGTGAAAATACAGTTAATACTCCCACAATTTTGACCTTTACTAATCTTAATTTTAACGTACCACAAACAGTAACTGTTACAGGTGTAGATGATGTTTTAGTTGATGGTAATCAAACCACAGCTATATCTTTAATCGTAGATGATGCTGCTTCTGATGACGCTTATGATGGTTTGTCTACGAATGTTAATGTTATTAATGAAGATAATGAATGTGTTATTACTAATGTTTCGGGACTGGCTTCTTGCAATGGAGATAACGCAGAATTTGCTGTTACATGGACAGAGGTTAACACAAGTGGAACAATAGAAGTCGATATAAATGGCATAGGTTATCAGACAATTACAAACGGTGGAACTTATACAATTATAGGACCGACTACTGCTACAGGAGGAGTCACATTAACAGTAAGAGATGCTAACGACAATTCTTGCTTAGCTACAATTACAGTAGATATTCCACTGTGCCCTCAACCAGTACCTAATCTTTTCATTTCAGAGGTTTCCGATGCACTGTCCTTTAATAATGAATTTTTAGAAATTTATAATAATTCGGGCTTTAGCGTAAACCTAACAGATTATAAGATTGAGCGCCTTTCTTCAGCAGGAGCTAGTGAATATATTTTTGATTTTGGTGTAGATGAAACTGGTTCTGGTACTGGTTCTGACTTAGTAATTCCTGCAAATGGATTTCTTGTAATCGCTCGTGGAGTTTCTTCAAGAACTGATTTTGAAGCAGAGTTTCCTTCTTTTGCTGCTGCTTCGGCATTCAATAGAGGCAACACAAACCTTTTCTTTGGAGGCGGTAGACAATGGCGATTAAGATTGGATGATGGTACAGCTAATACTGCCAATGGAACAATACTTGATGATACAAACACAGGAGTTGCGAGTGGTGATAGAGATTACCAAAATTCACCAGGTAACTGGACAAACAGTAGTGACGCTACAGCTACTCCTGGTGAGTTTGATGTCGGCCAAATATTACCAGTAGAGCTTCAAAATTTTTCCGCAGAAGTACGCAATAAAACAACAGTTTTAATTTGGTCAACAGCAAGTGAACTCAACAACGATTTCATGGCAATCCAAGCCAGCACAGACGGTAAAAATTTCCAAGAAATCGGTCGCGTAAAAGGAGCAGGCACAACCAATGAAATGCAGCAATACCAATTAGTCCATGAAAATCCAAGCCAAGGCTTAAACTACTACCGCTTGCTACAAGTGGACTACGATGGTACAGCTACTTATTCAAAAGTAGTCACTGCCAATTTTACGCAAAACAACGGCGAGATTTCTATCTATCCAAACCCAACAACGGATGATTTGACTATCAAATATCCAGTGAATTGGGAAGGAGAAACGGTTATTTCTGTGCTAAATGGTTTAGGTCAAGTTGTTAAGGTTATCACTAATCCAATTCAGACTTTCTCTGTCAGTGATTTACCTGTTGGCCTATATAATTTACGAATAACCAATGGTCGTCAAAGTGTTTCTAAGCCTTTTATAAAAAATTAAGCTTAGATTTTGATAATAAAAAAGCCGAATTGCAGGGTTGCAATTCGGCTTTTTTATTTAAAATAATCCTTTATCAATCTTCCTCCACCAACTCCGCCTCCGTCAACGCATACAACAGCCGATTGATATCGTCCTCATTCGTCTCCAACTTCCCACGAATCGTAATCGCTTCCGCCGTATATTCAATTGGTTCATTTGCCACCACTTCCATCACCGTCTCTGGTCCCGCCCCACCACAAAAGAAGCACATGTTATAAGGGTAGGCTGAAAAAATAAATTCATTGTGACTTTTATAGCCTTCCACAGGAATAATATAGCCTCGAATGGTCACTATTTCTCCTGCCAATGCCTTCACTGCTGGACTAAAAACGGGAACATCGACTTTAAAACCCAGCATTTCATCATACTGTTTTTTGAAAGTAATTTTACCCAAAGTCTTCCAAGTATTCGTCTTTTTTACGGGTTCTTCGCCGGGTACTTGTGCTTGTACGTTAGTCGCAAAGACTAATAAACAAAGCATTGTAAGTGTAGAAAGGAAAGTCTTTTTCATTAATTTATTTTTTTGAAAATGAGTGGGCACAAAAGGCTGCGTCATGCTTAATTATTAATTAATAATTAAGCCTATTAGTCTTCAATTTTTTCCGCAAATTCTAAATGAAACATCACATCATCTGTTCGATTGCTTAAAAACTTAAATTTACCTTTCAAAGTAATCGCTTCTTCCGTGAATTCCACTTTTTTATCATCTTTCATAAAAACTTCCATCACCGTTTCTGGTCCAGCATTTCCACAAAAAAAGCAAGTCGCAAACGGATACATCGAAAACATCAAATGACTCTGCGCTTTCTTACCCGACAAAGGAATAATGTAGCCAATCACCTCGATTTCTTCGCCGTCTAATGCTTCAATTAAAGGTCGAAATTTGCTACCTCCTCCCCTATTCGCATTGATGCCGTCGTGTTCCGAAAATTGCCGCTCGTACTTCATCATGCCAAGCGTTGACCAGACATTTTTTTTCTGCGCTTGTGCTTCATTTCGAAATAAAAACAAGAAGCAAATTAGTACGATTGGAAAGGTATTTTTCATGAATTTTTTATTAATTGCTACGGTGCTTAATGTGCCCCATTGATTCAAACGTTTAAAACCCCCAAAAGTCAGCTAACACAACGTTAATGTCCTTTTTTTAATTCCCCTGTCATTAACCATTAGAAAGAGTCTCTGAAATATCCGTATTCCGCGCCTGTATCGCAGGTATCACCGCCGCCACAAATCCAATCGCCAACGCGCCCAAGAGCAAATAACCTTCTTCTTTTAAAAACGACCAAGCTTGAAACGAATATTTGTATTCATCCGACATATAATCACCCAAAAAGTACATACTCAAATGACTTAATAGAATGCCCAAAATATACCCCAAAGCCGCCAACAACAAGCCTTCTAAAATAATCAATACGAACAATTTACCCGGCGTCGCACCCATCACTCGCATCAATGCCAACTCATATTTTCGGTCTCTCAAACTCGAAAACAAGGAAATAAAAATACTCAATCCCGACACAAAAACAATAATTCGCGCCAACCATTCCAAAGCATCCATTCCTACGCCCATCATGCTATACAACCGGTTAATTTCAATAGCGGGCATCGCCGCCTGCATATCCGTATTGTCGTTGATATTCCGCGCCAAATTGAGCGTTCGGAAACTGCGACCCTTATATTTTATAAGCAGTGCCGTGATTTCTTTGTCTTCCATTTCCCACAACGGCGGAGCTTCCACCGAAGCATCTGCATCGTTGTCGTGGTCGTGATTGCTGTGGTCATGTCCTACGTGGTCATCGTGGTCTTCAGCAGCATGGTCAGGTTTGCCATCGCCGTCGTGGTCGTGACTATCCTGATCGTGTGCCGCGTGGTCATGCCCAGCGTGATCGTGATTGTCTTCGGTATTATCCGTTTCCATCGCTTCGTGTGCGCCATGGTCATGAACATCCCAGACGGAAGCTGTACTCGTCAAAATTAATTGGTCCAAGACGGAACCTGATGGTTTTAAAACACCAACTACCCGCAAACTCTGCACATCATCATGCACCAAATTAGGGTCTTCAATCAAACCATGGGAACTTTTAAAATTATCGCCTAATTTCAATTTCAAATTAGCCGCCACCGCTGCCCCAACCGTCACTTCCATCGAGTGCTCCCACATTTTTCCTTGCGCAATTTCCCCTTCATACAGATCCACAATATCCTTCGTCGTCCCTACTATCCGATATCCTTTATGGCTATCTCCTACCGAAATCGGAATCGCCGTTTCAATCAGCGGATGCCCTGGTTTCATAAACGCTTTCGCTTCTTTTATCGAAATATTCCCCGTCGGATTGTCGATGTGGTACATATTGCATAGAATCAATTGCAAGGGGCTACCTTTCGCACCAATGACAAGGTCAATTCCTGCCAAATTTTTATCAAATTTCTCTTGAACTTGTTTATTTAACGTTAGTAAAATAGAAATGAGACCGACCCCTAAAGCGAATAGTATCAAGCTTAAAGCGGTGGAAAGGCGATTGCTTATTATATTTTTCCAACTAAGTTGTAGTAAATTCATTGTGAAATTTTTGCTCTTTAATCGTACGCCTTCAGGGCTAAAACCAAAGACTAATTTTCAGATTCCTCCACTTCGGTCGGAATGAAAAAGTTACAATTGAATGCTATTTTTAAACCGATTTTTCAAACGCCCGTCATGCGTCACCACCAATAAAGTAGCATTCACTTCTCTCGCTGATTCCTCCAATAATTGAATGACCTCTTCCGTGTTTTTATCATCCAAGGCAGAGGTCGGTTCATCCGCCAAAATCACTTTTGGCTGATTAATTAAGGCTCGTGCAATGGCAACGCGCTGTTGTTCACCCTGACTCAACGAAGAAGTTTTAGCATTCAATTTATGATCAATATTCAAGCGGTCAAGTAAGGTTTGAATGCGCTTTTTATCGACTTTTTTACCTGCCAATTGCTGCGCTAATCCCAAGTTTTCACCAACCGTCAAAGCACGAACAAAATGTGAGGTTTGAAAGATAATGCCAATGTTTTGACCTCGAAATTGGTCCCGTTTGGCACCACTTAGTTTATTCAATGCGGTTTCCCCAATCGTCACTTGCCCATCCTTTGGTGTCAACAATCCACCCAAAAGGTGCAAAAGCGTCGTTTTTCCACAACCTGAATTGCCAAGTAGCAGCCAATGTTCCCCCGTCTGACAATTGATGTCGGGAAAATTCAATCGTGTTTGGCTATCGTAAGCGTAGCCTAAATTTTCAGTTCGTAACATTCGGCAAATATAGGGAAAGCAATTAACAATGAACAATGTGCAATGAACAATTAACAACGTGTCCCGCTTAGCAATTGCATATTGTTAATTGCACATTATTAATTGTTAATTGCTTTCTGGCAAGGTTTTCTTATTTATAAAAAATGAGTAATTTTGTAAAACCCAATCAACTCAAAAAATCAATAACTAATTCAACTAATTAACTAGACCAACAATTTCCTATGAATAAATTATTTCTCTTCTGCCTCCTTTTTTCCGTCGCTTCTTGCGCCAATAGTCAGGAAAATAAAACCACACAATCTGCTGAATCTGAGATGACGACACTTCCAAAACAGCCAGCTAAAACCGTCAAAAAAGCACCAGAATTAACTGCGGAGCAAAAGAAGAAATTACCCCGCAATTACATCGTTGAAAATTCCCGCCAAGCCAAAGACATTGACGACGTTTATCCTTATGATATTGATTTCAAATTAGC
>JBLHWU010000025.1:0-38324 GCA_047629355.1 Saprospiraceae bacterium
TAGGGCTTGAGTTTACCACGAACTACTATAGTAACGGTAAAAAGCATTATTATAAAAGCGATAAAATTTGATTGCTTTTCATTTAGAAAGGTTTATCAGTTAGTTAATGTAGCACGTAATGATTTCTAGTTTTTCATTCTTCTCCGAAAATTCTCCCGACTCACTTCCTCCACCGACTTCCCAGAAATCTTACTTTCCAACCAGGCACTAATATCCAAATACAAGGCTGACCGACCTTCATACGGCTTGCTTTTTAGCTTCTCCAAATCTGCTCGTAGAATCTTAAATGCCTTATCCAATCGTTCGGGCGAACTATACAATTCACGGCGCAAGAATTTGAGAATTTCCTTTTGTACCGCATTCAAATCCTCCATTTTGGCAAGGAAACGATAGACTGATTTCACCAAATAATCCAATAGATTTTGATGGCCCAATTCATAGTGGGCAATCAGGTGTAAAATACGCGCATAGCATTGAATATCCGTGCGTAAATCACCTGCTTTAAAATTAATAATCTCGTTCAAATGGTCGATTGCTTTGCCATTATCGCCGCTACCAAAATACATGCAAGCGATTTTATAATGAAAAACCAAAAGTCGATGATGGTCAAAGAAATCCTTGTACGCATTGAGTTGTTTCTCCAATTTTGGAATCAACTGCAAGCCATCAGTAAATGTACCTTCAATAAAATGCTTGTTGATTCTGGCAGTCGAGGTATATAAAAAAGCGTGAACTTTAGTATTGGTATTGAAGTCCTTTTCGTTTTTGTTGACAAACGCTTCTAACTTGGTTAGATTGGTATCAAAACGCTCATTTTGCTGTGTAAAAAACAAAGACCCTAAAAGGTTATTGACGCCTCGCATATACAAATCCATTTCCTTTAATTTCATCTCTGGATTCTCCTCAAATAAAGCGACCCATTTTGCAGAATACCGGAAGTGCATCGGGAAATTTTGCAAGATGGTAAAATACCAAACATAGGATTCGTACAAGTATATTTTCTCAAAAAAGGTTAGTTCATTGGGATTGAAATCAGGAAGATTAGATTTAAACAACTCATCTACTAAATATGCGCCCGTTTCATCTTTGACATGACCAATTTTCAAATAAAAGCCATATAATTTTAGCGACAAATTAGACAACTGATTGGTGCGCGCTAAGATTTTCGTTCGCTTACTCGATTCTTCTGCTAATAACTCGGCCCGATTTTCAATACTACGCGTAATATGGCGGCTTTCAATTATTTTAATACTTTCCAAAATTTCCAAATGCAGCAAATCTTGATGGTGATTAAATGCCATCGTTTTCACTCTATCCAAAATTTTCAAACTTTGGAAAAACAACCCTTTACCATACAATATCTTCGCGAAATCAATCTGTTCTCGAATTTCGATATCCACATTTTTAGCAATGTGAATCAAGCGTAAACTCGTCAGTAATTGCTTATATAAATGACGTTTCAAATTGGACAACTGTGTCCGCTTCATCGTCGGAATCTTCTGAAAGATGCTCTCTTCATCATACCCTTTTTGCTTATCTAAAACGTCGAAAAGCTGGATAAATTTAGCAGTTTCTGTCCCTCCAATCCGATTGACATAGAGTTTAAAACTTCGCTTTTCAGACTTAGTCATCGTTTTGATAAGCCGAAATAAATTATCTGTTTGTGCGCTGGCCATTGTATTTGGAAATTTTATAAAAAACTGGTTTTCAGTATTTTAAAATTAAAAAGAGTCATTTGAAAGGTTGCTAAGAACCGAATCTTAACTAAACCATATTGGGTTTTAGGTATTAGCTTTGACGATTGTAAGAACGAGAGGTCAGCGTTCAGACCATTCCACTGTCAGAAGTCAGAGCTATACGCCTAATATTCTAGCTTCTGACCTCTCGAATATATTTGGCAGTAATCGCAAAGATTAAAATTTTATATGAAAGATATGCAACCGAAGACACTTTTTGATAAAATTTGGGACAGTCATGTCGTTCAAACCAAACCAAACTATCCAGATTTGGTTTACATCGACCGGCATTTTATCCATGAAGTCACTTCGCCACAAGCGTTTGATGGCTTGCGCAAGAGAAAGCTACCAGTTTTTCGATCGGCGCAGACTATCGCCACTGCTGACCATAATGTCCCGACACAAAATCAACACTTGCCGATTGAAGATGCCTTATCGCGCTTTCAAGTGGATACTTTAAGTGAAAATTGCGCAGAATTTGGGGTAGAACTCTACGGTTTAGAACACGAACGACAAGGGATTGTCCACGTTATCGGGCCGGAGTTGGGTATTACTCAACCGGGTATGACCATCGTCTGCGGCGACAGTCATACGTCCACGCATGGTGCATTTGGTACAGTTGCCTTTGGGATTGGAACAAGTCAAGTGGAGCAAGTTTTGGCGACGCAATGCCTACTCTTGAATAAGCCAAAGACGATGAAAATCGAAATCAATGGTGAACTGGGTAGAGGCGTTTTGTCGAAAGACATCATACTATATGTTATATCGAAAATTTCAACTTCGGGTGGCACTGGATATTTTGTAGAATATACAGGTTCGGCAATTCGCGCATTATCAATGGAAGCGCGGATGACAATTTGCAATATGAGCATTGAAATGGGCGCACGCGGTGGCATGATTGCACCCGACAAAACGACGTTTGATTATGTAAAAAATCGCACCTGCGCACCGAAAGGCGAAGCATGGAAAAAAGCAGTTGCTCACTGGCAAACACTGCCTACTGATGATGGCGCAACTTATGACAAAGAATATCATTTTGATGCAGCAGACATCGAACCAATGATAACGTATGGCACGAACCCTGGCATGGGCGTTGGCGTATCAAAAAACATCCCTAAAGTCTCGGTTGGTGGTACAAAAATTGACATGGCAAAGGCATTGAATTATATGAATTTGACGCCACAACAGTCATTGAAAGGGAAGAAAGTCGATTATGTTTTTATCGGCAGTTGCACCAATTCACGGATTGAAGATTTGCGTTTGGTAGCGGACTTTGTAAAGGATAAAAAGAAGGCAGCCAATGTGACTGTTTGGATAGTTCCAGGTTCAAAACAAGTTGAAAGTCAGGCGATTAAGGAAGGATTAGATGTCGTATTTAAGTCAGCAGGGTTTCAATTGCGACAGCCGGGTTGCTCAGCTTGTTTGGCAATGAATGATGATAAAGTACCTGCGGGCAAGTATTGCGTTTCAACTTCTAATCGGAATTTTGAAGGAAGGCAAGGACCGGGTTCGCGGACGTTTTTGGTGAGTCCGTTAATGGCAGCGGCAGCGGCAGTGACGGGGAAGATTACGGATGTGCGGGAGATGCTTTAGACGGTGGACGGTAAACAGTGGATGGCAGACGGAAGAACACAAGAAATTGAATATTTACATTTTTAAACTTTTAAAATATGCCATTTTTTGAAGCCATTGTGGAAGGAATTGCGGAGGGATTTTCGGAAGGAATTCTTCGAGGAATGTGGCGGCTTTTGATTAATGGTTTGAAATATACGGGCATCTTTTTTCAAATGCTTTTTACTGGTTTTCAAAAACCTTGGTCGCATTTTATTAAAAAAAGTGACGATAATTCTATTCCTTATTTGTTGGGATTCTTCTTTTATGTTGCTTTGGCAATTCTATTTTTTAGAAAGGCTTAACGTGACACAATCAAAAAAAATCGAATCATTCGAGATAATCAATTATGGCATTCAAAAAATTAACATCCACTTGCGTCCCTTTGCCCATTGAAAATGTGGACACTGACCAAGTGATTCCAGCTCGCTTTTTAAAGGCAACCTCTCGCGATGGCTTTGGTGAAAACCTATTTCGCGATTGGCGTTTTGAAAAAGGCGATGCAAGCAAACCGAATCGAGATTTTGTGCTGAACAATCCTGTTTATGGTGGCGAAGTATTAGTAGCAGGAAAGAATTTTGGCTGTGGGTCGAGTCGGGAACATGCGGCTTGGGCAATTGCGGATTATGGTTTTAAAGTAGTTATTTCCAGCTTTTTTGCAGATATTTTCAAAGGAAATGCAATGAATAATAGCGTGTTACCAATTACCGTAACGGACGATTTTTTACAGCAATTATTTTTAAAAATAGAAGCCAATCCAACAACGAAAGTCCAAGTTAATTTAGAGCATCAATCTTTACAAGTTGTGGGTAGTAAATTATTTACCAATTTTGAAATCAATTCTTATAAAAAGACTTGTTTGCTAAATGGGTATGATGATTTGGATTATATTTTGAGTCAGAAGGCGGTGATTGAGGCTTTCGAAGAAGACAAAAATCAGACCGTTACACTGTCAGAAGTCAGATAGATGCGAACCTTTGACAACGTAGTGGTCTGTCTTCTGACAAATAAAAAAAAACAATGAATAAAAAAATAGTCATTCTCCCCGGCGATGGTATCGGTTTAGAAATCACGCAATGGGGGAAAAAAGTATTGCAAGAAATTGCCAAAAAATTCGGACATTCCTTTGAATTTGAGCAAGCATTGATTGGGCATTCAGCAATTGAGGCGACGGGCACTCCCCTACCCGATGCGACTTTGGATGCCTGTAGAAGTGCGGATGCGGTGCTACTCGGCGCGGTTGGTCATCCGATGTATGACAACAATCCTGCCTTAAAAGTACGACCAGAACAGGGCTTATTGAAAATTAGAAAAAAACTCGGTTTGTACGCCAATATTCGTCCAGTGAAGATTTTTGATGAGTTGATTGAAGCGTCGAGTTTAAAGCCAGAAATTTTGCGAGGAGCAGATATTTTATTCTTTCGAGAATTGACGGGTGGCATCTATTTCGGGACACCAAGTGAGCGACGGGATGGCGGTAACACAGCCATTTCAACGATGGTTTATGCCAAATACGAAGTGGAACGAATTGCGCGAATGGCATTTGAGGCAGCACGGACGCGAAAAAAGATTTTGCATTCAATTGACAAAGCCAATGTACTAGAAGTCAGCCGATTGTGGCGAGAGGTGATTCAAGAACTGGAAAAAAAATATACCGATGTGACCGTCATTCACCAGTTTATTGACAATGCAGCGATGCAGATGATTCGCGACCCACGGCAATTTGATGTGGTCGTTACTGGCAATATGTTTGGCGATATTTTGACGGATGAAGCGTCGCAAATTTCGGGGTCATTGGGGCTATTGCCTTCGGCTTCGGTGGGCGATAAAGTTGGTTTGTACGAACCTGTTCATGGATCTGCGCCAGATATTGCGGGCAAGGGTGTAGCAAATCCATTGGCAACGATTCTGTCCGCTGCGTTGATGCTGGATATTGCTTTTGACCTGAAAGACGAGAGTCAGGCGGTGATTGATGCGGTGGATTCGGTGCTGAAAGTAGGCTATCGAACCCGGGAAATTGCGAATGCGGAGACGCCGAGGGATAAAATTTTAGGGACGGATGGGATTGGAAATGCGGTTTTGGCAGCTGTTCAGGCGAAAGCTACGATTAAGGGTTAGACGCTGAGTTTTTGATAAATCAAAAGGGAGAATTTTAAACGCTGATTGGACTGATATAAAATAAATCAGGTGTAGAAAGTCAATTAAGATGGTTACTTCACACCTTCCAAAATTAGTAACATAATATCAATGTCTTCGCCAAATGATGAATTATAAATGATGAACGATAAATTTACAATAAGATAGGTTTGTATTTATCTGATAAAAAAATACATAACTCTGTTTTTAATTGTTCATCATTTGGCGAAGACATTGAATATCGACCCACATTTTAAATGTGGTGCAAAAAATAAAAAATCATGTCAGAAAAAATATATATTTTCGATACGACTTTACGAGATGGCGAACAAGTTCCTGGTTGTCAATTAGATACCCACGAGAAGATTGAAGTTGCTCGGCAATTGGAAGCACTCGGTGTGGACATTATTGAAGCGGGTTTTCCAGTATCAAGTCCTGGAGATTTTAATTCGGTAGTTGCCATTTCTAAAGCGGTTAAATTTCCGACGATTTGTGGATTGACACGTGCGGTAGAAAATGACATTAAAGTAGCGGCGGAAGCTTTGCGCTTTGCCAAACGTCCACGCATTCATACGGGAATTGGTGCCTCAGATTTTCATATTTTACATAAGTTTAATAGTACGCGAGAGAAGGTTTTGGAACGAGGAGTTGCTGCAGTTAAATATGCCAAGTCTTTTGTGGAAGATGTAGAATTCTACGCAGAAGATGCGGGTCGGGCAGATAATATGTTTTTAGCCCAAATGATTGAAGCGGTCATTGCAGCAGGCGCGACCGTAGTAAATATTCCAGATACGACGGGCTATTGTATGCCTGAAGAATATGGTGCGAAGATTCGTTTTTTGAAAGAAAATGTAAAAAACATCGACAAAGCCATTATTTCTTGCCATTGTCACAATGACTTGGGCATGGCGACAGCGAATACCATGGCGGGTATTATTAATGGTGCGCGACAGGTTGAAGTGACGATTAATGGTATTGGCGAACGGGCGGGAAATACGTCTTTGGAAGAAGTAGCAATGATTTTGAAAACGCATAAAGAATTGGGCTATGAAACAGGAATTCAGACTAGAAAAATCTACCCACTAAGTTTGCTGGTTTCGAAAATGATGCGGATGCCGATTCAGCCCAATAAGGCGATTGTAGGTCGAAATGCTTTTGCGCATTCCTCAGGCATTCACCAAGATGGGATTTTGAAAAATCGAGAGAGTTATGAAATAATGGACCCTGAGGATGTGGGCGTGACGAAGAATAGCATCATTTTGACGGCGCGAAGTGGTCGTCATGCGTTGAAGTTTCATTTGGAACGATTGGGGTATCAATTATCGAAAGAAGAATTGACAGCGAAGTATGAAGAGTTTCTAAAAATAGCTGATGGAAAGAAAGATGTGAGCGATGAAGATTTGCAATTGATAATGGATGGTGAAGTAAAAATAGGTTGTTTGGAATTAGACCACTTGCAGGTAGTTGGTGGAAAATCAGTATCTCCCACGGCAACAGTTGCGTTGAAAATTGGCGATGAAATCAAACGCGCAAGTGAAATAGGAAACGGACCAGTGAATGCTGTTTTTAGAGCGATTGATAAAATTTTGGAAGAGCAAATCGACTTGGAAGAATACTTAGTGCAATCAAATATCAACCGCAGTTATGATACAGGAAAAGTACACGTTCGAGTGAATTTTGAGAATAAATCTTATGTCGGTTTTGGTGTAGATACAGACATTATTACAGCTTCAGTTTATGCGTATTTGAATGCGATTAATAAGATAAGTGCTTTGGCGCAGAAGTTTGATAATGAAGTGGTTGTAGAAACTATTTAAATTTAAATTTAAATTAAGGCAAATTGTAAATAATTGCTCTTTGCTAAAAACAATACGGGAAAGGACTTGAGGGATGTAAAATATTTTCTATCCCTCAAACTCTCTCGATAAACAAAAAAGCCCTTTCACAACTCAATGCGAAAGGGCTTTTTTACATCATACTAATAAAAGCATGACTTCAAAAATTACTTCTGAAGCATTACTTTCTTAGTAACCAATTTGTCACCAACTGTCATGTGAATCGTGTAAACACCATTCGCCAAGTTACTTCCGTTGAAAGGAATTACTCGGTTTCCAACAACATTGTTGTACTGTTGAGTTGCAACTACTTGACCTACAGCGTTCATTACGCGAACATTTACGTCAGCAGCAGTTTCCAAGTTCAACTGAATGTTTACAACATCAGAGAATGGATTTGGATAAACTTTAGCCAAGCTATTGTCAAACTGTTCGTTTGTACCAACCAATTGGTTGTCCAAAGCTTCTTGCAAAGTTTGGTATTCTGCGTTAATGATATTACCTGAACCGTTCAACAATAATGTTACAACGTTCATTTCGTCTAAATCATAATCAGCAGGAATGTTTACAGTTGCAAAAGTATGTACAAACTCTTCGCCAGCAACACCACCGTCAGGAAGGCTACTTGCATCACCTCCAAAACCACCTACTAAAACACGTCCAACGTGATCATACACCATTTGAGATGCAGGAACAGTACTTGGCAAGTTTTCATAACCGCCCATTGGACCGTTCGCACCACCTGCATAGTTGTTCGTTTGTGCATAACCAGAACTAGTCCCAGTTACACCATCTTCTACCAAAACAACCGCTAAACGGTGATTAGCAGGAACAGCATCTGTAATGATTGCTTGAGAAGAAACAGTTAAGTCACCAGTTGCAGCATCATAAGTTGCAGCACTCTCTACCAATGCTGGTGGAGCCATTTCAACACGGTCGAAGAAACGGTCTTCAACATCTGCAATTACACCAAAACCGAAGTTTTCAGTACGCTCATTAGACATATTAGGAAAACCTGAAATACCTAATCCACTGTCATATTCAGCAACAGTCATCGGGTCACCATTGTGTACAGCGATACCGATGAAACGCTCAGGGTAACGGTCGTGCATAATACCTAAAAACACCTCACCACGAGGACACCAAGGACACCAAGTACCCGTACCTTCTTCAATCACTACTTTACGACCTACAGCTGGAACAACACCTCGTGTTTCAATTTCACCAGAGTTGTCATCCATATTAGGGTCAACTACACCATTCGGATTAGAAATCGTCATAGTCAATGGGTTGTAACCAGCAGGAATATCATAAGTAGTCGAGTGTGTAAACGTACCAGACTCAAAAGAAGCAATGTCCAATCCATTCAAAGTTTCTGTGTAGTCGTTCGTTCCATCAGAGTAAGTTACATCAATTGAAGTGATTGCCTGAACACCTTCATTCTGGATAATACCACCTACATCAACAGTAGTACCTGCAAGAGCTGCAGAACGCATGCTGATGCCACCAAATTTCACATCAATATCAGCAGGAGTTGTCACAAGAATGTTATCAACTGCAAGCGCATACAACCAGCCTCCACCATCAGAATAATGAAACCCAAGTTGTACAGTAGTACCTGAATAAGCCGAAATATCAATACTACGAGGAGCCCAGCCATCGCCATTGCCTGCAATACCCGAAACATCTTCCCAAGTAATACCGCCATCAATTGAAGCTTGAAGAGTAGCAGACTCCATAACGCCACCATATGTTGCGTCAAGATACCATGCATCAAATTTTAAGACAACAGGAATGTCCGCAGCTACACCTGTCAAATCAATCGCCGAAGTAACTAAGCGCTCATCATCTTTGTCACAGTTACAAGCATCATCGTTCGTCGCCGCAAAAAATGAACCAGTAGCATCAACGTTACCTGCGCCAAGAGGACTTGCACCACCAGAAAGTGTCGCAGCATTTCCTATAAGAAAACCACCATCTGTAGCCGCAGTAAGTTGCGACCAATCTGCCGGCAAAGCTCCACCTTCAAAGTCTTCAGTGAAATAAACTTGCGCACTCAAAGAGCATGCAACTAGTGCAAAAAGCAAAGTAAAAAGATTCTTCATAAAATGAGATTTTTAAATTTATTAAAAATTATGAAATTTAAATTAGATTTTTATCTGTCTTTCCTAATTGTACAGAAAACTTTTTTTTGTACATCGAAAAGAGAAAGATATATAGTTTAACCGAAAGCAAATATACTTTCAATTTCTCGGTTTGTTAAATTTTAGTCAGACGAATTTTCGCTTTAGGAAAAAATTAACTACTTAATTATATATATAAAATACTCATTTAGAGTAAATTAATCATAAAATGATTTTTAAATTGCAAATTTGTACTATGTTTTTTTTCCAAAAAATGTCGTGAGGACAGCAATGTTATCAGAAAATTCGTATTTCTACCCGAATGGTCTCTGTTAAGTCATTTTAAAAACCCTCCGATGTTTAACCTAAAACTTATCTCCTAAAAAAATCTATATTTGCACTACTAAATAACGGTAAAAACTCAACTCACAATGGCAGAAAGTTCAAAAATTTTTCCACACGTTATAGAGCAAATCGAAGATTGGCCGATTTATAAGTTGCACGAAGACCGCGATAGTTTCGTAGCGGAAATGGATGAATTCACCACGCAACGACTGCTAAAAACGTACAAAGAAGATATTAGTGACATCGTTGCCAAAACCGTCTATTTGGAACGCATTCGGATGAAGGAAGAGCCTTGGAAAGTTGACCCGCCAAATGACAATCAATTTTGGAGAAAAATTCGCAAGACACTGGTAAAGAAGAGCTTAGACAAAGAAACTACAGAGTCCAAAGAAGAAACGATTGCGCTTTTACGAAGAATAGTTCACCGCTATTCAGAAGAGATTGTAGGGACATTCAGGAAGCCTACTTTTCAATTTGCTCGTCGATTTTTATCGCTATTCTTCAACCGCCTACTCAACACTGCTGCGGGTAGAAATTTGAAAAGAATCTATGGTACCCGATACCATTTATACGAACGAATTTTGACGCGTGGTGAGATTGAAACCGTTCGTTCCTTAATGACCAAAGGAACAGTCGTGATTGTGCCAACACACTTTAGCAATCTCGACTCTATTTTAATTGGATGGGCAATGGACCGAATTTTGGGATTGCCCAGTTTTTCCTATGCAGCTGGTTTGAACCTCTACAATACAGGATATACGGCTTATTTTATGAACCGCTTGGGTGCTTATCGTTTGGATAGACGCAAGAAGAATCCAATTTATTTGGAAGCCGTTAAAGCCATGTCAAATCTTGCCATTCAACACGGGACTAATTCTTTATTTTTCCCTGGAGGTACTCGTGCAAGATCTGGCAAATTGGAAGATAAATTGAAAAAAGGCATGCTTGGTACGGTCATGGAAGCACAGCGCGCCAATTTTGAAAAAGGGAAAGATGGAAAGGTATTTATTGTACCGTTGGTATTGGGATATCATACAGTTTTGGAAGCTAAGTTTTTAATAGAACAACACCTTAAAAAAACGGGAAAAGAGCAATATCTTTCTACAAAAGATGAAACGTATAGCGCACGAAAGTTGCTAAATTTTGGTTGGAATTTCTTCTCCCAATCTTCCGAAATTACGCTTTCTTTTGGCAAACCAATGGATGTAATGGGTAATTTTGTGGATGAAGATGGAACGAGTTTTGACCGCTTTGGACGCGAAGTTGATGTCAAAGATTACTTTGTAACGGATGGGAAAGTGAAAATGGATTTGCAACGAGAATTTGAATACACCAATATTTTAGCTAACCGAATTGTCGAACGCTATCATAAGGAAAATATCATATTAACGAGCCACTTCGTTGCTTTTGCCGCTTTCCATATTTTAAAGAATGATTATCCAAAATTAGATTTATACGGCGTACTTCGCCAACCTACGGAAGATTATTTTTTCTCCATGTCTACCTTGGAAAAGGTAGTCACCCAAATGAAGGAACAATTACTGGATTTAGAAAAGAAAGGAAAGCTCAAATTGTCTCGTCAAATTCGCTGGTCAACCGATAAATTAATTGCAGACGGTATTGCCAATATGGGGATTTATCATCCAGAAAAGCCTTTGATTTTTGATAAAAAAGGTCAATTGGTGAGTCAAGATTTTAAGTTGCTTTATTATTATCACAACCGTATGGATAGTTATGGTGTAGAAAAAGGAATTGATTGGAAAATGCTGGAAAATGAGCAGCGGACGTTGTTGATGGAGGAAATTTAAAATAGAAAAGGTGTTTGAAAATTAATTCAAACACCTTTGTAGAAAAAGTATAGTGTTTCGTGTGGAATTCAGCTAATAAGTCGAAAATCGACTATCCGCCAGGTGTTGTACTAATGCGCTAAAGCGCAAGTATTTCTTCGTTGCGAGATGTCCTTTACACATGGCAGAAGCCACATTAGGCGCAATGTTTAAAGAAAAAAAAATGTTCACGGAATTAATGATTTGTTGTGTCAAAGTGTAAATCTGACGATAAACGCCTGAAAACTAAGGAATATTTGTTGAAATAGTTAATATATTTCAATTAGCCCGTAGGCAATGTTTCGATTGTAGGAATTCGATTTTTGGGAAAAGAAGTTCCGCGAATCAAAATAAATTTATTAAGGTTGATTAATTGTATAGGCTTTAGTTCGTGCAGTATTATTCGTAAATACTTTACTTTGGTCATCTGGATAGTTACCAACGAAGGTACAGTCCAATAATTCCATTATACATTTGTCTGCGCCATTCAAGCTGAAAACTGCGCCACCTCGTAAGTAAGCAGAATTTTCGTTGAAAACACAATTTTCTAAGTATAAGTTACAAACGCCAGTTTCAGTTGCGTTAAAAATCGCACCACCATATGTACCCATGTTTCTGGCAAATGTGCAATTTTTCAAAGATGGATTGCTCGCGCCGTTTTGACGACCATCGTTGTACAGTGCGCCACCATCCAAGTCAGCTATATTATTATAAAAAGAACAGTTAATGAAAGTTGGACTTGCTTCGCCTTTGCGACCGTTGTTGTAAACTGCCGCGCCGTCACGTCCTGCATTGTTTTGAAAAATGCAATTAGCAATCGTTGGTTTTGAAACACCATTCACACCAGAATTGTACAGTGCGCCACCACAGCGGATGCGAGCCGCTGCCTCTGCTTCACCGTTAGCGTTGCCAAAAGCGATAATGAATCCGTCAACAACTGTATTAGCTGTTACGTTTTCGATGTATAGTATATTATAGGTGTTGTCTGCGATACCCGGATTTCCGATTTCGCCAGATAAGGTTGTTTCATTTAATTTAGAAGCTCGTTGGTTGAACGAAATTTCTGTGCCTGCAAAACCACCGTAGATTTTTACGCCATCTTTGATGTCAAAAGAAGCGGTGCGGTCAGCAGTATTGGTTGGTGTGTACGTGCCAGCAGCTACCCAGATAACGTCGCCAGCTTGTGCTTGCGCCAATGCTTCGGTGATTGTTCCAAAAGCATTATTCCAGTTAGTACCATTTCCATTGGCACCGGTTTTTACAAAAATTGTTGCGTTGACTTGAATGGCCAAGACCAACATCAAAAGTGTGATGAGTGTCGATTTCAAAATTTTACAGTTAAAAGTAGTGAACAAAATAAAATCAGTCTATTTCAGTGTGAAACTAAAATAACGAAAAATGTAAAATTGAAATACGTTCAATCGGTAGGATAAAAAATTCAATGCTAAAAAACCTTCATATGACAAGGATAATGTAACGGACAGTCACATTTATATCTTGCTTACGGTTTAAATTATTTGGAGTAAAATATTATAAGTAATAACGGTAATAAAAAATGCTAATGCAAAAGTAAAAAAATAATCTATTAATCAAAATCATATTTGATTTTTTTTTCACTTTTTGTGAACATTTTTTCAAAAAAAACCTAATTATGCCTAAAACACTAACAAAATCGCTAAAAAGGATACCCAACTTACTCTAAGTAGTCATTCAAGTTATATAGTGTCGGATGCTAATTAAATAAATCTTTATTCTTGGAAGAGAGATTTCGTTACTTATCTTGGCTCTTTGACAAATCCCGTGGAATAACGTATTACTTGAACTTTAAGAAGCTCGAAAATCTTACGATTCTCGAACTTCTTAAAACACAGTGCGCGCTGGCTGCGGCAGTACGGACAGCGTTTTAAGCGACAAAAACGATTTTGCAAAACCGTTTTTGTCGCTTAAAACCCCTTTGCTAAAACAAGAAAAAATCTGTGTTTCACTGGATTTGTCAAAGAACTATTACCTTTTTAGCAATAAATTTTAAATGTATTTCTTCTTCTGACTGATTCTATGATTTCAAAGATTCCTTCATTTGGGATACTCTCGGATTATTAAGGAACGCGCAATATTCATCTTTTTAATTATCTGAAAATATTTTAAATAGGTAAGTACCTGAACATAAATAATCGAACAATTTTAATATTATTCAAAACTCGGAACTCCCATGCGCCGTGTTCTACTTTTTTAATAAAATAGAAATCGTCATACCCCCAAAGAAATACATATCCTTAGTCTTAGACGTTCCTCGCAATTCCCCTTCTGGATTCTCCATCACATAATCTACCAACTCTGGCGCACGAAACGACAAGGCCGCCACCATCGGATTCAACTCCTGAATCGCTTTAATATCGGGATAAATCCCACTCACATCATCCAAATGGTCGGTAAAAGTCTTCCGAAAACCAACCTCAAAGCCCACATTCATCTTTGAAGCAACTCGCACATTAAAGCCAATACCCATTGGAATGGAAAACTGGACACGCTCATACTTTGCAGAGGCAGATTCGCTCATCCCCTGCCCTTCCGTACCCAACGGTTGCAAATCCACCCAACGCCCTTCATATTCTGCTTGTGGATTAAAGTAAAAGAGACTAATGCCTGTAAAAATATAAGGTGCCGCGAGTTTTGTCTCATTTTCACCAAAAGAAACGAAAGTGAATTCAGTCTGTAACCCCGCTTCGTAAATGTCTGACCGAAAGCTCAAATTGCGTTCCCGCACAGGCATCAACTCTTGGTAATTGGCATCATCGCCCGAAACTGCACCTTTATAAAGGTGTAATTTCACAGCGAGTCGATTATTTATATTGTATCTGGAAAAAACGCCATAAGCAGGGTGAATGGTTTCTACCTCGAAATTAGATTGTTGTAAATCGCCAAAGTAGTTAGAAATACCACCAAACACACCCAATTCAAGACTCTGAGCTTGAAGTAACATTACTTGAAAAAAGTAGTAAAATAGGCTAATAATCAGTTTGTTTCTCATAATTGAAGTTCTTTACAGTGTGGGTAAAACATAGAGTCGTACACTCAAAATGAGACAGTTAAGTTCATTTTGTATGATAAGTTTCCTCCATATACATTTTTCAACTACGCGCACGAAGCGACGATTGAAATTTGGCAGTTCATCAAACTTTAAAATGGGATGAACGAATAGTGTTTAATAGTAAGTACATGGGATTTGACGCAAGGTCAGAAAATAGTGTAAGAACGAATAGTCAAAAAACTGTAGTCCAAAATTTAGACAGCGAGTTTTCGTTCTGAGGGGGAACAGGGTATTTTTTTTTAAAAAGATGCTAATTTTGTACAATGTGCGAGAAAGGAATTTGAAAGTCTTCAGTTTTCTAATTTCTTCGATGCTGCAAAGTTATAGCATAGTTGACAATTGTCAAAATAAAATGAATATTATTTTTTATCATTTTAAAAAATAAATTCTATAAGCATTTGATTTTCAGCATTTTCATTGACCATCAATAGTTAATGATTGTTATTTTTTAATAATTTATTAAAAAATAAATATGAAATTCACTTAGAGGATGCCTTTAAAAAATCAGGTATCAATATAGTTGCTCCGTTTTTGCAACTTTGGGCTATCAGTTCCTAATTATTTTTTTATTAAACTTGTTACCCTTTAAAAATGCTTGTATGAAATTTAGATTTTTTTGCTAGTTTTATTTATGTCCAGGTACTTAGCTTTCCAAATACGCGCTTGTCTACCACTATCAAAGCCTCCTTCATTGAAGCTTGCCCTGAAGAGACAGAGGACGTCAAGAATATGACAATGTTGACTGGGTACGGTTTTAAAATCAACCAAAAATATAAGGCTTTTGATAACAACGGCTGCTCAATTCCCCCTACTATCGACGTAGGTTATCAAAAATTGTACATGACTGTTGATGGTGAAATTTCGGATGCGAACGCCCGTATCACTTCATTTAACGATGAAGTTTGCAGCAATAATTTCTATACTGGTTTCTTAATTTGGTATTGAAAAAGAACTACCACTTTACCCGCAATAATCTCTATTTCAGTCTCAATATGGGCGCAAGGAAAACGATGGATGGCACCAGTAATACTATTCCAAGTGAAACTGGCTATGTCGATTGGTCCGAAACAAATACAGGCGGTTTCATCATGGAATTAACCTTCCGAGCAACCATCTTTTGAATCTTTAATCGTTAGGGATTAATGACTAATAGCGCCGAGACGAGTATTTGCTCCACAATAACCATTAATTCCTAAATAGGTTAGGAATGACGAAAGAATAAATTCACATTCTTGGCTATCTCTTTTCACTTTAGTTTTCCCTTTAGTTTTTACTTTAAAATACTCATTATATCAACATAGATAGTACTTTTAAAGCAAAAACTAGAAACAAAATATCTCTCTCAAAAAAGTAACTTTATTTAATTCGCGTTCCTTAAACATTAAACATTTATCTACTTTTATTAGGCATTTCTATTTTCCCTTTCTATATTTGCACTACCGATTGATATTCGCTTCGATAAAATTCAAATGAAATTAAAGAATAAGTGAACAATAATTATCCCATCTAAAAATTTTCCCACGAACGCAAAACGAATCATCCAAATTTTTACAAAAAACGAGAACAAGGAAATAAAGGCTTGAAAGAGATTATTTAGCAATAAATGGGTTTAAAACCTATGCACTAAAGTGATAATTCTCCCTGCCTGTTAATTAAATCAAGAAAATTTTTAAAACGTGAATGAGCAAAGTAGTACTGACAATTTTAGGTCAGCTTTCAAAAAAACGAACTGGAAAATCCTTTTTTTTCTTGCCATTTTAGGCATTGGTTTAGGGTTTTATTTATCGAAAAACATGCAATCTACTCCGCAAATGCAAGCGGCTTTGAGTGCGGTAGAAAAAATCGAACTCAGCGAATTCCCCATTATTATTCCGACGATGAAATATGGTTTTGCCGTCGATACTTTTCAATATATCAAAGACGATACCATTCGAAGTGGGCAGTTTTTGGGAACGATTTTGAACAATCAAAAAGTGGACTATTTGGCGATTGAGCAATTGGAAAAAAACGCCAAAGATGTTTTTGAGGTAAGAGGTTTGCGGGTCAATAAACCTTACACTATCTTCTCCAGAGATACTTCCAAAACAGCGGATTACTTCATTTATGAACCAAGTGTTTATGAATATATCCTTTTTCATTTGCAAGGTGATTTGAAGGTGGAAAAAGTGGTGCGACCAGTTACGACCGAGAAGAAAGCAGCAGCGGGCATCATTGAATCTTCCCTTTGGAATGCTTTGACGGAGAACGGAATGAGTTTTGAATTGGCAGCAAAAATGGAAGATGCTTTGCAGTGGTCGATTGATTTTCACCATTTGCAAAAAGGGGATAAATTCAAAATGGTTTATGACCAAAAGTTCATTGATGGAAAAGAGGTTGGCGTAGGAATGGTTCATGCCGCTTTTTATCAAAATTACAACCGTGAGTTTTATTCCATTTTCCATGAAGATGAAAAAATGAGTGGCTATTATGACCGCGAAGGTCGTCCAATGAATAGCGGATTTTTGCGGTCGCCCGTAAAGTACTCGCGGATTTCGAGCCACTATAATTTAAACCGCTACCACCCTATTTTGAAGCGTCGTCGCCCACATTTTGGGACAGACTATGCTGCACCTTATGGTACGCCGATTTTGGCAGTTGGCTCAGGTGTCGTTTTAGAAGCAACACGACGAGGTGGCAATGGTAATTTTGTCAAAATCAAGCACGATGAAACCTACAAAACGCAATATTTGCACATGCAAAAATTTGCAAAAGGTATTCATCCAGGCGTGAATGTTAAACAGGGCGATGTGATTGGCTATGTGGGTTCAACAGGCTTGGCGACAGGACCACACGTTTGTTTCCGCTTTTGGCAAAATGGCAAACAAGTCAACCACTTAAAATTAAACTTTCCACCCCCTGAACCACTTCCAAAAACGGATTTACCTAAATTCTATCAAGCTCGCGACGGCTATTTAGATATGCTGAATCAAGCACCATTTCCATACGAAACGAAAGACCTTTTATCTACGGCCAAAAGTGCCGATTCTACCAACTTTTAATATATCAAACAAAACGAATTACTAAATTTTTTGGAAGCCTGACCATTTGGTCAGGCTTTCTTTTTTTTTATTCATTTAACAAAAAGGATACTTTTTATGAGATTTATCAACTATTAAAAAGAGCAAAATAGATATCTTTTAATGTCATTTGAATAACAATTAGTCATCTATCTTGCAATTTTTAAAAGCATTTTAATTAAATTTGCTAATCCATAAAAACACCACAACTCCTCTTTTTTAAATATTAAGGCTCTACGGTGAAAAGTGTGGGTCAATATGAGAAGCTCGAAAATCGTAAGATTTTCGAGCTTCAAAAAAAACAGTACGCATTGCCTACGGCAATGCGGGAGGGGTTCTTGAGGGAGAAAAACGGTTTTTGCAAAACCATTTTCTCCCTCAAACGCCCTTTGTTAGAACTTACCCACAGTTTTCACCGTAATGCCAATATTAAAGACAATCAAAGTCTGCAAAATTTTCATAAAAAATTACCTAATTTATAAATCATTAAAATATGAAGAATCTCTCAACACTCTTTTTAGGGCTTTCCCTGACCTTTTTTGCCTTTCATCTTGAAGCACAAACTTACGTCAATCAAGCGGCTAACGGCAATAACGACGGTACTTCTTGGACAAATGCCTATACTAATTTACAGGATGCCTTAGCTAGTCCAAATGGCGCTATTTGGGTTGCAACAGGTCTCTACATAACAGGCGATGCGATGGCAGATTCTACCGCCGTTTTTGAAATCAATACCAGTTTAAGCATCTACGGTGGCTTCGTAGGTACAGAAATAATGCTGGACGAGCGAGACCCTGAAGAAAATGAAACCATTCTAAGCGCCGACCTTTTAGGAGATGATATTGAAGGCGATTTTGGGATAAATCGCGCGGATAATTCGAACCATGTTATGGCGGTTACGGAAGGTATTACGAGCGATGTCGTGATTGATGGGTTGATTTTTACTGGCGGAAATACAAGCACATATGCTGATTCAGACCAGTACTTTCGGAGTGGTGGTGGAATTCATGCATTGAGTCCAATTCAATTGAATACTTGCTACTTCGTTTACAACTTTGGTCGTGCAGGTGGTAGCGTATATCTCGGCGGCGGCGCAAGTAATTCAACGATTACTAACTGCGTTTTTGATGAAAATTCCTCCAATTCACAGAGTGCAGGAATCTTTATTGATAATTTAACAAATGTAAGCGTAAATGAAAGTTTTTTTATTAATAATCTGACTTCCAGAGGTGCATATTATGCGTTGCGCGGAAGCGGTCATGAGGTGTCCAATTGCGAATTTTCAGACAACATAAATGAAAGCGGTTTTGGAGGTGCATTGTTTAACTGGAATAGCCAAAATTTTACGCTCAGCAATTGTCTTTTTGAAGGAAATAGAGCAAGTAGCGCAGGAGCTATCTATGCCGATGGGCGCGAATTGGATGCCTTGAACCCTAATGAATTTTTGATGTCCAATTGCATCTTTGATGACAATGCGACCAATGCCAATAGTGGCGGTTCGGTGTATAACTCTCGTTCCAGCATGACGATTACGGATTGCGAATTTATGAATACCAATACGCCTGGTTCAGGTGGTTTTTTATTTCAAACAGGAGAAAGTAAGATTGTCAATATCAGCAATTGTAGTTTTGAAAATGCTGTAATTAGCGGATGGGGCGGCGCGATGACTTGCTACGGTCTCAATACGACTTACAATGTTTCGGATTGTACTTTTATGGGCAATACTTCCTCTAATTTGGGAGGTGCTGCACACTGTGGCTTTACCGCGATTGCTAATTTTGAAAACTGCACCTTTGAAGCCAATAATGCGGCAAGTGGCGGCGGATTGTCTGCTCAAAATGACTCTACTGAAATTCATGTTGTCAACTCCATATTTATCAGCAATGGGGCAACAAATAGTGGTGGCGGTATCTTCGCTGGAACAACTGAAAGTAGCTCAATTGTTTCTGTTGATGGCTGCGAATTCCAAGCGAATAGTGCGAATTTTGGTGCAGGTATTTTCTTGAGTGAGAATGGTGATGATGACATTTCAATGTTAGAATTACACAACTCCTTGTTCATTTTCAATGTTGCTGATTCTCAAGCAGGTGCGGTTAATTTGAATGATGCAAATGGCAATATTTCCAACTGTGTTTTCACTAATAATATCGCGGTTGACCCTGGCGTTGGTGGCGCGATTTCAACCAATGCATCGAGTACAAACGATGTAACCATTTCTATTTTAAATTCTACTTTTTCAGATAATTCTGGTGCTTTTGCTGCGGGTATTTCCCAATGGATGGAAAATGATTCTGGCTCTTTGGTGATGACTTTGCAGAATAATATTTTTCAAAATGCAGGTGAAAATTATGTAATTGAAAATGGAATGCCGACCGTTATTTCCAATGGTGGAAACTTGGATGAAAGCGGTGGAATGATTGTAGAATTGACACAGCCATCGGATATTTTCGGCGAAGACCCTGAGTTTTTTGATGCAAGTAATTTTGATTATCACCTTACAGAGGATAGCCCGTGTATAGATGCAGGTGTAACCGATGGCGCACCTACGACCGATATTGAGGGCAATATGCGTGACGGTATGGTCGATATTGGCGCCTATGAATTCGATATTATTGAAAGTGTCGATGGTGAAATTATCGCTAATAACGGGGCCTTAAAAACCTTCCCAAATCCAGTAGCAAATGATTTACAATTGACTTTGGATAATAATTGGACGGCTGATTTGACCGTTAAAATTTTCAACAATCGTGGTCAAGAAGTTCAGACTTTACAGACGGCAAAATTTGAAGATAAATTAGCATTGACGATACCGGTAAGTACTTTGTCAACTGGGGCTTACTACTTGACGATTTCTAATGGAACGTCGGTTGTGGTGGAGCGAATGATGAAGAAATAGAGATAGTCTTTTTTCTTAAGAACGCGAAATTTAGGGGAAAGTTGTTTTTGAAATGCCTTTCCCCTAAATTTTGTGTTATTTCATTTTGAAAAAAGGGTTATTATTATCGCTAATGACGAGATAGGTGTTAAAAAATTAAGATAGAAATTTAAAATAAGAAATGCTTAGTAAAATATTTTAAATTAAATAGTCCATAATTATTATCTTGTGCCTTAAAATAAAAATTTATGGCTCGTTTGTATAAAGAATTCTATAGTCCCGGAATATTGAAAGTTAAACAATCTTTTTACTCTGGTTTGGGAGAAAAAGAGCGTCGTCACT
The DNA here is from genome assembly GCA_047629355.1 of Saprospiraceae bacterium. Classification (GTDB taxonomy): domain Bacteria; phylum Bacteroidota; class Bacteroidia; order Chitinophagales; family Saprospiraceae; genus CAYUNA01. The sequence continues at coordinate 20,974 of JBLHWU010000025.1, forward strand.
TCTTAGGTCAAGAATATCTTGTTTTAGGAACAGGTAGTCAACGCTACATTTCTCGCATTTTCGAATGCTCCCGAGATACAATTATAAAAGGTTTTAATGAAGTTAATGCGCCTTCTTTTTCTCCTGATTATACAACTCAAAGAGCCGCAGGTGCAGGTAGGAAAAAAAGAAGCGGAATTAGCTTTTCTGATAAAAGCAGTTCTTGACTATGTTTCAAGGCATACTGCGGGAAGTCCTACCGACCCTTTGGTCAAATGGACTTCATTACATCCTAAAGACATTGCTCTTTTTAAAAAAAAAACGCATCGTGTAACCATATCTCACGGTTGTATCAAACGCATCTTAAAAGCGGACGGATATGTCAAACGTAAGCCTTTAAAATCTATATCAACTGGAGTGAGCAAACATCGAGCAGAACAATTTGAAATTGTTAATTGTCTGAGATTACTCTTCGAGAGTATGGGCAACAATCCCGCTTTGAGTATTGATACTAAAAAAAAAAGAACGATTGGGGCAACTGACTCTAAATGAATCTGTTATGGCTCTCATCCTGGAGGTATTCCAAAGGTTTATTCATCTGACTACAGTCATTTAGCCACGGGGAAAGCTATTCCACACGGCATCTTTGATTGTAAACTTATGAAAGGTTACATCACTATTGGTGACACCCATGAAACGGCTGCTTTCATCATTGATAATCTATGCTGGTGCTGGCGCACTTATGGACAGTTTCACTATCAAGATGCTACTCATTTGCTGCTCTTGTGTGATTGTGGCGGTGCCAACGGTTACAGACATCATTTATTCAAAGTACTTTTACAAAAATTAGCTTCTGAAATAGGACTTAAAATAATAGTAGCACGTTATCCACCCTACTGTTCTAAGTACAATCCAATTGAAAGGCAACTTTTTTCACATGTACAAAGAACCATCAAAAATACTATCTTAACCGACTTAGAACAAGTTGAAGAACTCATATCGAAAACTTCGCACTCTAAAGGATTAACTACAGTGGTCAGAGTGGTCAAAAAAATGTATCCGCTCAAACAACCTTCTAATAAAGAAGACATTGACGAAAAAAGAATTTTGAGACACCCTGAGCTACCTAAGTTCTCATATACGGTTTTACCATAATGGTCTAACTTATTTAATTTCTTTTACTTATCTAACAAAATTCCTTTATTTCTCTTATTTTATAATAAAAAATCATGTTGATTCAAACCGAAAAGAGATTATTACAAAATAGCTGAAGTAGGCATTTTGACGCCAAGTGACAGGGTTGAGTTAATTCATGGAGAAATTATTAAAATGAGCCCTATAAAAAGCTCCCACGCTGGAATTGTCAATTGTCTCAACAGATTTTTGATTTTAAATCTATTGGATACAGCATCTATTATTTCTCAAAACCCATTGAGTATTAGTGATACTTTAGAGCCTGGACCAGATGTCATGATTGCGAAATCTCGCCAAGATGAGTACAAAACAGCACATCCGCCTACCGAAGATGTCTATTCCATTATTGAAGTAGCAGATTCTTCTTTATTTTATGACCGCCAAATAAAAAAAAGGATTTATGCACAAGCAGGTATTTCTGAATATTAGATAGTCAATATCCATGACCAAAAATTGGAAATCCATACGAATTTGCACAATGATAAATATCAAAATACGGCAATTTTAAATGTTGGTGATACCGCAATTTGCAAAGCGATTCCCTTTGAAATTAAGGTGAAAGATATTTTTTAATTACTTCCGAAACCCCGGCACATCCAAAATCCGTGCTCCCAAATCCACCGCCAATTCATTCCGCATCGCCAACAACTTGGAATGCACTTTCATATACCGCATCAACTTTTTCGGGTCTTTTTCATCCTTTATCCGAACTTGATTTTTGGCAATGGTTTTTTCAATTTTTTTGCGTTTAAATTGCTTTAACGACTTTTCCGCATCCTTTGAAAAATTCAATTCTGGTTTCTTCTGACTCCGCAAAAAGATTTCATGTTTTTCCCAACCTTCACTATATTCATACGGAGAATGCAGTAAATCTACCGCCACTGAACTCAAATCGGTATTTCGATGCCCGATAAAAGACTGGATAGTAAACTCTCTTTTTGCCACCACCATTTCCATACAAGTCTCTGCCAATAGTTTATATTGTGCATTGTCAAACTCCTCTAAAACGTCTTCAATATTAGTTAAAATGTACTCCGCTATCGTTGTTTGGGTTTCCTCATCGTAAACTTTTCCACCAAATTCAATCAAAATCCGAACAATGTCTTTCTCCTGAAAAGTATCGCCTGATTCGACCTTCCGCTTCTTCGCGGGTGGCGTCAAATCATCCCAATGTGGCATTGGATGTTCGCCTGTCTCCGTCGGAAAAAACTCAGGTGGTGGACTGGGGAAGCTGGGATCAAAACTACCGCTACCACTACTCCCCTGCTGTCGTTCACGGGCTTCTTGGCGAGCTTTTCGCTCCCGATCAAGCTGACGTTTTTTTATCAATTGCCCCACCGTCCGATTGGCTTCCATAACCAAAACCTGCTCATCAACTTCCATCACTTTCGCACACTCTTTGACGTACAAGGATCGCTTGATTGGGTCAGGAATTTTGGCGATACTCCCAACAATATCCTTAATTAATTCTGTCTTTTTTATCGGATCACCTGCTGCTTCTTTGAGTAGTAAACTGGTTTTGAATAAGATAAAATCCTTCGCTTCTTGGTCAATATATTCTTGGAATTTGGCCGTCCCAACCTTGTTGACATACGAATCAGGGTCTTCGCCTTCCGGTAGCAATACGACCTTGACATTCATGTCCTGTTCCAACACCATATCCAATCCCCGCAAGGCTGCTTTCACACCCGCCGCATCTCCATCATAGAGGATTTTCATGTTTTGAGAGAAGCGTTTGACGAGGCCAATTTGCTCGACAGTCAAAGAGGTACCTGAAGATGCCACGACATTTTCAATTCCTGCCTGATGTAGCGAAATCACATCCGTGTACCCTTCTACCAGAATGCATTCATCATTTTTTCGAATGTGTTTTTTAGCAAAATACGCACCATAAAGCGTCTTACTTTTATTGTAAACTTCTGTCTCCGGCGAGTTGATATATTTTGGCGCTTTGACATCTTTGACCATGATACGCCCTGCGAATGCCGCTACTTTTCCCGATAAATTTCGGATGGTAAACATCACCCGATTTCGGAAAAAATCATTGCCATATTGAGAGGTCAATCCCAGTTTTTTCAATTTATCAATCGTATGTCCATCAGTCGTCGCTTTGGTCGTAAAATCACTTTTTCTTTCATCGGTAAAACCCAATCCCCACTTCTCAATCGTCTCTTCCCGATAGCCTCTTTCTTTGAAATAACTGAGTCCGACGCTCTTCCCCATATCGGTTTCAAACAAGGTCGTTTGAAAATACTTCAAGGCATAATCATTGACAATAAACAAGCTATCCTCTGCTTGCATCGCCTCTCGCATTTCTGGCGTCAGCTTCTTTTCTTCGATTTTAATACCATACTTATCTGCCAAATATCGAAGCGCATCGGGGAAGGTAGCAGTCTCGTGTTCCATGATGAACTTAGCCGTATTTCCCGCCTGTCCACAACCAAAACATTTGAAGATATTCTTTGCAGGAGATACCGTAAAAGATGGCGATTTTTCATTGTGAAATGGGCACAAGCCAATCATGTTGACCCCTCGCCGCTTCAGGGTCACAAAGTCACCAACTACATCTTCAATTTTCGCGGTTTCTAATATTTCGTTAACTGTTTTCTCAGGAATCATGTTTTGATTGTTTCGATTGACTTGATTGACTCTATTATTTCGATTTGCTCGATTAGAGTGCTAAAGTACGGGAACTTTTTTGTTTTGAAAACAGGTGTAGATTTTTTTTTCATATATCAGCTTACAATTCTATCCACGTATGGCAATTCTTTGCTCCCACATATTTTTCAAATAAAGCGACGGTATCAGCCAATGTTTCTTCTAAAGAATCATGCCCGCCAAAATTGAAAAACAACATTAAAAAGCGCTGCGTTGCTGGCGTAACCATTGTGCGCACGGAATCACTCGTCGGGCTACCAAACGCCCCTTTTTGGTCTCGAAAAAGAGGTAAAAATTCAATATTCAAGGCACCTCGTCCAATCGCTTCGTAGGGTTCATTTACTTTGCCAACACCCAAACTTATTGCCCCGTCAATCTTATCGACGTCATAGCCACCGATGGAAAAACCAGTTTTAGCAGATACCAAATTCAAGGCATCTACGGCATTGTTGATGTGGTAAAGTCCCTTGCCTTTGACTACTCGACGCAGTAAAGCTTCCGCCGATAAACGGTAACGACTCGGTTCTTTTCCCAATGTTTTGTAGCCTTCCCGAGAAGATTGGATGGTCGGAATCTTATTGATTTCCTCAACTTTTAGCGTATTTTCAATTTTGGATAATTCCATTGAAATTTGCGCTAACAACTCCACACTCGCAGGTTCAATTTTTAAATCACATTGAATACAGCCCATTTGTAATTTGGAAATTTTAACTTTAATATCATCGGTAAAAGCAATGCAAGCCACAGGTTTTTATTTAAAAAAGAAGTCAGCGGTCAGACCATATTCATTGTCAGAAGTCAGAAAAAGCCAAATACTGAACCCTCTGATTTCTGACCGCGAAGCGGTCTGACCGCTGACTTTTCAAATTTTGTAAGAAAGGCCCAAAGCTACACCAAATTTATACAAACGATTGTCTAAATGCACGGCTTTTGTTTTATTAAAATTCAAAGTCACATTTCACTTTCATTTAAAACGATTTTTTTACTTTTGCAAAAAAAGCAACTATGCGATACCTTCTTTTCATCAGCCTAATTTTCACTACCTTTGCTTGTCACCAACGAAAACTTATTGATACCATGCCGACAACTACAAACATCAATTTCAACTGGCAAGGCCATCGCGGCGCACGCGGATTGCTGCCCGAAAACACCATTCCTGCCTTTATTAAAGCCTTAGATTTTCCAATTCAAACCTTGGAATGTGACGTCGTTATTTCCGAAAATGGTCTGGTGATTATTTCGCATGAACCCTATTTTTCGGCTGAGATTTGTACCAAACCAGATGGAATGCCCGTTACGGAAGAAGAAGCGGAGGAACTTCGTATTTTTGAACTATCTTACGAAGAAATCAAAGAATATGACTGCGGTCAACGCCCCCATCCACGCTTCCCAAAACAGCATCAAATGCGGGTTTACAAACCGTCGTTGATAGAGACTGTTAGAGAAGTACAAGCCTTTTGTCAAATCACGAAACGACCACAACCGCATTGGAATATTGAAATAAAAAGTGCGCCAGAAGGAGATGATATTTTTCATCCAACGCCTGCCGTTTTTGTCGATATTTTGGTAAAGGAATTGAAGAAATTAGGTATTTATAACTTGACGAATTTGCAATCTTTTGATGTGCGTCCGTTGCAGATTTTACATAAAGAGTATCCAGATATGCCGCTGGCGTTTTTGGTAGAAAATGAGGATGCACCTGAAGAAAACTTAGCAAAACTGGGTTTTATACCTGAAATTTATAGCTGCTATTATAAGTTCTTAACGAAAGAAATTGTGGAAGATCTGCATCAGAAGGGTATGAAAGTGATTCCATGGACAGTGAATACGAAGGTGGAAATGGATGCGCTAATTGAGATGGGTGTGGATGGAATAATTACGGATTATCCGAATTTGATTTGATTTGTCATTCCGATGTTTTTTTGTCATTCCGACCGAAGTGGAGGAATCTAGCGTGATAATCACATCAGATTTCTCCGCTTCGTTCGGAATGACAAAGTGCATCGAAATGACAAAAAAACTACACCGCTCTAATAATATCATACTGCGTCAACACATGATACTGTGCTGAATTATCTTTTGTCAAGACCGCCGTGAATTTCTTATCCATAAAACGTCCCAATTTTGAAAACGGCAAATCGCCTTCTACCATCGGAAACGGTTGATCCATAATTGATTCCACAGGCTTCTCGGTGTTGTGCATTGGATTTTCTAAAAGTGCGGTCAATACTGCACTTTCTGTCAATGAACCCACTACTTCGCCATCGTGCATTACTGGTACTTGCGACAAATCCATGTCTTTCATCATCTGAAAAGCAGTACGAATTGTATCGCCTTTTTCAACAGAATAAAAAGTCTTATCCTCCTTCATCGCTACCAAATCTTTGACTGTCAATTCACCGTCCAAAAAGCCACGTTCCCGCATCCAATCATCGTTGTATAATTTGCCCACATAACGGCTACCGTGATCATGAAAAATTACGACAACAACATCATCTTTCGTCAATTGATCCTTCAACTGAATCAATCCAGCCACTGCTGAACCACAAGAATAGCCGACCATAAGACCTTCTTCTCTTGCCAATCGACGGGCCATTACTGCGCCATCTTTATCACTCACTTTTTCAAAATGGTCAATCAAACTGAAGTCCACATTTTTTGGCAAAATATCTTCCCCAATACCTTCTGTGATGTATGGGTAAATTTCTTTTTCGTCAAATTCCCCAGTTTCGTGGAATTTTTTGAAAACAGAACCATATGTATCAACACCCCAAATTTTAACATTCGGGTTCTTCTCTTTTAAAAACTTACCCGTACCTGAAATCGTACCTCCTGTACCCACACCAACGATAAGGTGCGTGATTTTTCCATCCGTTTGATCCCAAATTTCCGGGCCTGTACTCTCGTAATGCGCCTGTCGATTCGATAAATTATCGTATTGGTTGCACCAAATAGAATTTGGAATTTCTTGACTCAATCGTTCCGCCACAGAATAGTAAGAACGTGGGTCATCAGGTGTCACATTAGTTGGACAAACGATTACTTCCGAACCAACTGCCCGCAACATATCAAATTTTTCTTTAGACTGTTTATCACTGGAAGTGAAGATAGTCCGGTAGCCTTTTACTGCTGCTGCCAATGCCAACCCCATTCCTGTGTTACCAGAAGTACATTCGATAATTGTTCCTCCGGGCTTGATGTCCCCTCTTTTTTCTGCGTCTTCAAGCATCTTCAGCGCCATTCGGTCTTTGATAGAATGACCAGGGTTGAAAGTCTCTACTTTCCCTAGAACTAAAGCAGGAATATCCGCGACGACCTTATTTAATTTCACCATTGGCGTATTACCAATCGTTTCCAGAATATTATTGTAATACTTCATCTTTTATTAAATATAGTTTGGTGGAAATGTTTTTTCTTAAAAAAGAACGCAAAGGTACGAATATAGGATAGGAAACGGTGAGAAATTTAGAAATTACTCTTGACAATGGATTCTTGAATGAATGTTAGTGCAACAGCCTTTTAAATAACAACTTACTTTTTTTGAGAAACGAGAAACGAAAAAGCAATAAGAATCTCAAGCTTTAAAAAACGCAATGCGCTTCGCCGAGGCGCGTGAGGTTATTAAGGGGTAAAATGGTTTTATAAAACCGTTTTTACCCCTCAAATTTATTTTAGATAGTTATTTTTTTTCGCGTTCCTAAGGAATGCGAAATAAATAACTTAATCCAACGTCAACTCAAATTTCCCTTCTCCAAACCTCAATTTTAAGTCATTTCTAAACTTCAACCAAGTGATGATTTCTTCGCCCAAAAATTCCTTCCGCCAACCCGTTTCCAGAGCATCTTCAAAGTAATTTTTATCTGCTTTCAATTTTTTCAACATCGTACGCGGCATTGCCAAATTGATAGACAAATTCTCTTCAAAACATTTATATTTTATCAATAAATGTAGCATTTCATTCACAATATCCTGCTGTGGATGCTCGCTTGATTTTCTTGGAATCATATCGAGAACCTTCAATTCTTCGGGAGTTGGTTCTTGGTTGTAAAGTGTCAGAAAAGTTTCGCCATGTCGCGCTATCGTTCTTTCTGGTAGGCGTCGATTGCCTCGCAACGCATCACGACCGCCAGACGCTGCACGGATAATTGCCCCAATCAATTTACCTGGCAAAATCATTTCTCGGGAATAATTTTTAGCCCGTGCTTCATCGGTCCGCCACGCATACAATCGAATCAAAAACAGCTGTTGTTTTGACTGCAAACTCTGAATAATATTGCTATTAAAAGCTTCTTTGTAAGGCGATTGTGCATAATATGCAGCTTTCTCAAGGGCTTCACATTCTTCTTCTACCCACGTTTGGCGGCCAGCTTCTCGCAACTGTCCTGCCAAGGATTGCCACAAATCATATAAATAAATAACGTCATTTAAGGCGTATTTTATCTGCTTTGGAGAAAAAGGACGCTTCGACCAATCCGTTACTGTAAACCCTTTTCCTACGCGGACATTGAGTTCGCTATCCAATAATTTTTGAAAAGAAACAGGATATTTGTAGCCGACAAAACCTGCAGCCATTTGCGTATCAAAAACATTTTTTGGAAGACTACCAAACAAAATATTAAATAACCTAAAGTCATTGTCCCCTGCGTGTGTTATCTTTGTTATATGCTCATCTTCAATGAGTTCAATTAATGGAGAAAGGTCTTTTATTTTAATAGAATCAATTAAATAATAACCATGTTCGGACGCAATTTGAATCAAGCAAAGTAAGGTTACAAAACGTTTTTCACCCATAAATTCCGTATCAAAACAAATCCATTTGACCGTTTTATGTAAGTCCGCAAAATCTTTTAATGCCGCGAAATCTTCAATGAAAGTATAATCAGGAGTCTCGTTATCCACGTATGAGTTTTTAAATTATGAAATGGAAAGGTTCTATTGAGGTATTTTTTTCTCAATGGGCGAATATAACAAATTACTTTAGTATCTAATTTAAAAATGGTTTTTAGTTCTACTTTGGCACTTTAAAATTAGAAGTTTGCTTGTTGCTTAATGTCCTTTTTTCTTAAAAAATACCGAAAATTCAAGACCTGCGATTTTTTGGATAAAATTGAATTTCCTAACACTAAAGTGCCAAAGGAACGCGAAATAAATAACTATCGCTTCTTGCCCCATACGGGCAGGCTATTATATCAACATTTTTAAAGTAAAAAATGAGGACAAAATATCCTGTTAAGAATCTGAATCTATTTATTTCGCGTTCCTAATTCTACTTTAAGAGTCTTAAAGTAGAAACAGTTTACTCCAAAAATACCACAATTGGCTTCTGATTAAATTCAAAAAAGCTACGTGTCTATGTGAAATTGCTATGTGCAGCTATATACTGACCCAAGTTCCGTATGCAGTTCCCAACTTCGGGAGAGTAAAATTTTTATATCAGGAAATTACTTTTCCAAACGCTTAAAAGAAGATCAGACACATTGGAATAGGCAAATACAATTTCTCCTGAGCAATGACTGCTTTTTTGTACTTTTGTAGCAAATATTGAAATAGGCAAAAAGTTTAACTGTCGAGCGAGCGCAGCGGGTAATCACACCAGCAATAAAATCTACTTGAAAAATGAAAGACTCTGAAATAACTCAATATCTAAGCAGAATAAAACTTGAGGAATGTCCTACTAATTTAGCGGGATTAACGAAGCTACAGGAGCAACATATGGAGTACATTCCATTTGAAAATTTAGATATTGTGGTCGGTCGAACAATTGCATTAGACTATCAGCATCTTTTTGAAAAAGTGGTCATAAAAAAGCGCGGTGGCTACTGTTTTGAACTCAATACCTTACATGCGGAGCTCTTAAAATCGTTGAATTTTTCACCTAAACCTGTTTTAGGAAGGGTTTGGTTGAGCAATCCAAAAAAAATGCCACCGAGAAATCATTTAGCACATTTAGTCGAGTTGGAAAGAAGAACGTATGTCACCGATGTTGGTTTCGCAGGACTCATTACCAGTGTTCCTTTAGATATTCATGTATCCGCTCCGGTGAATGATAAAGATGGTCTGGTGCGGGTGGTTCCATTTGCTGACGACCAATTTATGATACAAAGACAAACGGAAAAGGGATGGATGAATCTATACAGTTTTGAAAACGTGGAGATTAGTGCAGAAGACATCGACATCTCCAACTACTATATGTCAACGCATCCAAATTCCCATTTTTGCTGTCATAAATTCGTCGGGAGAAATACCAAGGAAGGCAGAATTGGGCTATTCAACAATAAAATGTCCATCCGAAAGGGGATAAAAATTGTGGATGGAAGGCGAGTTGATTTTGGTAAAGATTGGATGGAAATTCTCAATAATGAATTTTCGCTACATCTCGATTTTTCGGAGGAGGAATTTGGCGTTTTGTTTGAAAAGTAATTACTTCTTATTCATATCACGAGCAAAGCCCAGCGGTTATTTAAAATAAAAAATAATGAATAAATTTTATCCTTTTAAAGGAATTCAAAACATCTGGTTTGGAATGAAAAGAGAGCAGGTTAAAAAGGTTTTAAATGAAGAACCAAGAATTTTTTTAAGAAATAAATATGCCGAAAATACGACTGACTATTATCAGAAATTAAGTTACTTTGTCATGTATGACAAAAATGATGTTGTCGAAGCAATAGAATTTATAAATAAGCGTAATTTATTAATCGACGGGGAAGATCTATTTAACAAATCATATAGTAAATTAAGGGATATTTACGATGATTTGTCAAGAAAAAAGGAAGAAGAAGGAATAGGAATCACTTATTATGATTTAGGATTCGGTGCCAGCCATCTTGTGGATAGCAATAGAATAGAAACAATAATCATATTTTCAAAAACTTACTGGTAGATTACTACTGACGTTTACTAAACTTTTAAAGTTTAGTAAACGTGATGCATGGTATTGATATCATCGCGCACTTGGAAAATTCGTTAAATTTAAATTTGTTGCAAGTATTACCATGAATTATCTGTGTTTTCAAAGCCGCATCGGGTCATTTCAGATAATATTGCAATTTAAAGTCGTAACATCTGAAATTATTGTAAATTTATGCTTTTAGAAATCAACGAAAACTAGAAATCGTTCCAATTGAAAACAGAGCCAAAAATTTAAAGAATGAAAGATCAGAAGACTCGCCGACTCGCTGCTATTATGTTTACCGATATTGTTGGTTATACGGCATTAATGCAGCAGAATGAAGCAATGGCAGCCAAAGTAAGAAATCGCCACCGAGCCGTATTTGATAATCAGCACGAACTTTATAACGGCGAAATATTACAATACTTTGGGGATGGAACGCTTAGTGTTTTTCAAAGTGGCGTAGAAGCAGTGGAATGTGCCATTGCGATTCAAAAAAGGCTAACAAAAGAAGACCCGGTGCCTCTGCGAATTGGATTACACATGGGAGATTTTGTGTTTGATGGGACGGAAATTTATGGCGATAGTGTGAATGTTTCTTCAAGGATTGAAAGTATGGGGATTCCTGGAGCAGTTTTATTATCAGGAAAATTAAATGATGAACTTAAAAACCATAACCAAATAACGACCACTTCTCTTGGGCTTTTTGATTTTAAAAACGTTGCCCATCCTCTTGAAATATTTGCCGTAACCAATGACGGAATAGAAGTGCCCGAGTCTTCTCAATTGAAAGGGAAAGGAAAGCAAGCAAAACAAAATAAAACGATTGCGGTACTTCCTTTTGTCAACATGAGTTCCAGTGAGGAAAACGAATATTTCAGTGATGGAATGACCGAGGAAATCATCAACGCACTCGCTAAAATCAAAGAACTAAAAGTAACTTCCAGAACCTCTTCTTTCTTTTTTAAAAATAAAAACATCCCTGTTCCACAGATTGGTCAAGAATTAAATGTGTCTACCATTTTGGAAGGCAGTATTCGCTTGTCAGGAAATAAAGTGCGAATAACGGCACAGTTGATTGATGTCGAGGAGGATTTTCATTTTTGGTCGGAAACTTTTGACCGCTCCATGGAGAATATCTTTGCCGTTCAAGATGAAATCAGTCTTCTTATTGCCGATAAATTACGAGAACATTTAGGTCATTTTGACATTGGAGACCACTTGGTCAATGCTCCTGAAATACCCGTTGAAATTTATAAAAAATACCTGGAAGGCAGATACTATTTAAATAAATTGAATGTACCGGGTACTCAAAAAGGCATTTCAATTTTAAAGGAAGTCATTGCAGCGCAACCGAACTTCCCCCTACCCTATTTGAATATAAATCAAGGATACGCATTTCTTGGAACGATGGGACTCATCCCAGCCATGGAAGCTTTTACAGAAGCAAAGCCTTATCTAGATAAAGCCATTGAGTTGGATGAAAATTTACCAGAATCTCAATTAAACCTTGCCTGGATTTGTTGTTGGCAAAACTGGGATTTAGTGGGGACTTATCGGCATTTGAACAAAGCGCTCGATATCCGTCCAGCGGATCATATCTACCTGACCATGGCAAACACCCTGGTATTGGAAGGAAAATTTAAAGCGGCCTTAAACTATATGGATAAGGCAATGCAACTTGACCCTTTTGCTGCAATGAATCATCACTTTGTAGGCTTCATCTATTTTTTACAAGAAAAACATGAGAAAGCGATTGTTAGCTTTAAGAAGAGTATCAGTTTACAAGCTAATTTGAGTTTTCCATTATTGTATTGGGGAGAATCTTTACTCTTATTGGGGCGTGGTGAAGAAGGTTTGGCTCACTTTCAGAATCTTCCTGCTTTGGGGCTTGGAGATTTATCAGAATTGGGAGGAACAACGATGGCTTATGCCACCTTGGGGAATAAATATAAAGCAGAAGAAGGTATCTCAAAATTGGAGGCTTTACTGGAAACAGATTCGATGGGTAGTGCCATTAATTTTTTAATTCTCGGACAAACGATGTTGGGGAAATATGAGAAAGCCATCAAATTGATTGAACAAGGGATTGCTTACCGATTGCCAATGATGTTACTGCTTAATACCGACCCCATTCTCAAACCACTTCGGAAGATTCCTCGTTTTCAAGAGTTGATGCAAGAATTATTTGGTAAAGAACACGCGCCCGATTTTTCAAAAAAGAAGTACAAACGGTCTTCTTTGAAACAAACAGCCGCAGAAAAATATTATACCCAATTAGAAACGTATATGTCCGATGAAAAACCATTTCTTCAAGCGAATTTAACGCTTCGTCAATTGGCTGAAATGATTAATATCCATCCCAATAGTTTATCGGAATTGTTAAATGAAAAAGTAGGTAAAAACTTTTCAGAATACATCAATCACTATAGAGTAGAAACGTTTAAAGAAATAGCCACCACACCTAAAAATGCTCACCTTTCCTTATTGGGTTTGGCTTACGAAAGTGGATTTAATTCAAAAACCGCTTTTAATTCATTTTTCAAGAAAGAAACAGGGATGACGCCTAATCAGTATTTGAAGTCGGTGGTTTGATTTTTTTAAAAGATATGATTTTTTTTATAAAAATAAATTGAGTGTGTGTACTATTTGGAGGAAACCGTATTTTTCCTTCTGCACCTATCCATTTCTCCAAAGTTCCAATTCTCACCAATGCGTTCGCATTTATAAACACGAGCGGTCAACTTGCATGCTCCCCGCATCTTTGCACCAGCAATTTTAATCAAGGGAGTTGGTAGTAAATAAGCTCCCTAATCATCCAAAAAAAAAATCACTCGTGAAAAAGGTTAGTTTAATAACATTAATAATTACGCTATTTGGAACGCTGGCTTTTAGTCAAAATCTTAGCCAAACGGTAAGAGGTACCGTATTGGATACAGACAGTAAATTACCGTTAATCGGTGCGGAAGTATTCCTCGTTGGCACCGACCCGTTCATTGGTACGACAACAGATGTGGATGGAACTTTTAGATTGGAAAATGTCCCTTTGGGTAGAATTACCTTACAATTGTCCTACTTGGGTTATGAAAAAAGCGTCCTCCCTAATATTGTGGTAAATTCAGGGAAAGAGGTGGTTTTAAATGTAAACATGCAAGAGTCCATCGTAAAAATGGAGGAAATAGTTGTCAAAGCCTATCAAAACAAAGGCGAAGCGACCAATGATATGTCACTGGTTAGCGGGCGTTCCATTTCCGTAGAACAAACAAAACGTTACGCTGGCGGCTTCGATGACCCTTCTCGAATCTTGGCTAATTTTGCAGGGGTAACTAATACCCAAGATGGGAGCAACGATATAATTGTAAGAGGAAATTCCCCCAAATACGTCCAATGGCGACTGGAAGGTGTAGAAATTACCAACCCCAATCATTTTGCGGGTCAAAATTCTGTAACGGGAGGCATTAGTGCCCTAAATAATAATTTATTAGCGACTTCTGATTTTTATACTGGCGCATTTTCACCTGAATATGGGGATGTTTTATCGGGGGTCTATGATGTAAAATTGAGGGCAGGAAACAACGAAAAATTTGAAGCTACTTTCGGATTTGGTTTATTAGGAACCGACCTAACACTGGAAGGCCCGTTTAAAAAAGGATATGGCGGTTCTTACCTTATTAATTATAAATACTCAACCATTTCCTTGATTTCTGATCTTGGCTTAGTTGATATTGATGGAGATTTAAAATTCCAAGATGCCGCTTTTAAAGTAGTCTTACCGACTAAAAAAATGGGCGTATTTTCTTTCTTCGGATTGGGCGGTTTGAGTAGTTTTTCATTTCAAGATGTAAAGCCTGATATCTGGGCGACCGCTAATAATGGCACGCTAACTGGCAATGTTAGTGAGGATTTTGACAAAAGAGCGCACCTATCCAATGGGGGTATGAATCACACCTTGTCTCTTAATCGTAACAGCTTCATTAAAACATCTTTGTCTTATTCGAGTAATGGAATAAAGGATGATATTTTTAAGTCAAAAGCAATTAAACTGTACGATAGCGAAGATGAATTTTTACGAGATTCGATTACGGATAGACGGTTAGATTATAAAAGTAGAATTCAAAAATCAATTTACCGAGGTGCGATTACTTATAGCAGCAAACTAAATGCAAAGAACAAAATTCAAGTAGGAACAAAATATTCTTTGATTGATTATGATTATAAACAAAGGTGGTTTGAAGAAGATATAAATGCTTGGTTTACTGGCGCAGATTTCAATGAAAAAGTAGGGACTGTACAGAATTTTGTGAGCTGGAAACACCGATTAAATGAAGATCTGACCATTGTCTCTGGATTTCATAACATGAATGTTTTACTCAATAATAAAAGTACGTTGGAACCCAGAATTGCGATGAATTGGAAGCTGGACAATACCAATTCCATAAATGCTGGATACGGCAAACATAGCAATATGGAGAGCATCCATAATTATTTTTCTAAAGTAGAACAAGCAGACGGAAGTGTAACAGAACCCAATAAAGACTTAGATTTACTGAAAGCACATCATTTTGTGCTGGGATATGAAAAACGTTTTACGAAGAATTTACGGGCAAAAGTAGAAGTGTATTATCAAGACCTATACAATTTACCGGTAGAAAACAAGGACACGAGTTTTTATTCAACGATAAATGAAGGGTCTGATTATAAATATGTTGATTTAGTCAACAAAGGAACGGGTAAAAACTACGGGATAGAATTGACTTTAGAGCGATTTTTAAGTAATAATTTTTATTATCTAATCAACGGTTCTTTGTACAATTCAAAATACAAAGCACTGGATGGTATTGAGCGAAATACTCAATACAATGGGAATTATTTGCTGAATATTTTGGTGGGAAAGGAATTTGTAAAACTTGGAAAAAAGCAAAACAAAACCCTGTCCTTAAATGCTAAAATATTTTATGGCGGTGGAAAAAGACACATTCCATTGTTGAGAGATGAACAAGGAAATGTAGCGGTTGACCCTGCCAACGACCAGTTTTGGGATTATGAAAAAGCCTATAAAAGCTCGATAGAAGATGTTTATCAAATAAATCTATCGGCGAGTTATAAGATTAACAAACCCAAAACAACGCACGAAATTTTCATCAATCTTGATAACATCACGAATTCGATGGGTCAATTAACTGAATTCTATGATGAAAGTGAGCCTAATTCTGTTGGTCACGTCACTCAATTTGGCTTGTTTCCTAACTTAATGTATCGGGTGTATTTTTAAAATCGGTCAATTTATTTTGGTTCATGGATTAATTTAGTGGAGGTAGCGGATACCTTTAGTATCTGTTACCTAAAAACCAGTGATATAGGTAGCAAAGACCTTGAAGCTATCCGCTACCTGCACTCGAAAAAGTAGCTTTCCACTAAATTCATCCATAAACCATAAACCTTTACTTTATCACCATTCCTTTTGAAAAATTAAAATTCACAAACTAAAAAACAAGAAAAATGAAGTCATCAAAGATGAAAGCCATTATTTGCACAAAATACGGTTCTCCAGAGGTTCTTCAGCTCCGAGAGGTAGAAAAACCTACCCCTAAAGATAAAGAAGTTCTTATAAAAATTAGGGTGACATCCGTAACGGCGGCAGATGGAATGATGAGAAAAGGAGCGCCTTATATCGGAAGACTTTTTCTTGGACTCACCAAACCAAAACATCCAATAACTGGGACAGGATTTGCTGGAGAAATCGTGGCAATCGGCAAAGAAGTCACCCTATTTAAAAAAGGCGACCAAGTCTTTGGAGAATCCATTTTGGGAGCAGGCACTAATGCAGAATTTGTCTGTGTCCCAGAAGATGGGATATTGGCAAAGAATCCAAAAAACAGGACTCCTGAAGAACTGGCATCCATCTGTGATGGACCGTTGACCTCATTGAATTTCCTTAAAAAAAAGGCAAACATACAGCCTGGACAAAACGTATTAATCATCGGGGCTTCTGGAGCTTTAGGCACTTCTGGAGTGCAACTTGCCAAACACTTTGGAGCGAAGGTTACTGGTGTGTGCAGTACCACAAATTTGGAGCTGGTAAAAATGCTTGGTGCGGATAAAGTGATTGATTACACGGTCGCCGATTTCACGAACAATGGGCAAACTTATGATATTATTTATGATGCGGTGGGCAAAAATTCCTTTTCAACATGTAAAGATTCCCTTACACAAAAAGGCGTCTATCTTTCACCGGTGCTTGAGCTGCCCCTTCTTTTTCAAATGATAAAGACTTCTATCATCGGAACGAAGAAAGCAATGTTTGATGCAACGGGTATGCGCCCAGTTCCAGAGCTTCGAATACTCCTCCAGGAGCTTATAGAAATTATGGTGTCGGGAAATTTAAAAACTGTCATTGACCGCCGCTATCCATTAGCAGAGGTTGCTGAAGCGCATAAATATGTGGATACAGGGCATAAGAAGGGAAATATCGTGATAAATGTTTAAAGAAGAATTGCTAAATACAACTAAGTACGTGACATTATTTATTGGGGTAAAATTTGAAAGCAAGATTTTTTCGATAGTTTTCTTTTAAAAATCGTTGCATGGTCTACATCACGGAACTATTTTTAAGAGGAAAATAGCGGAATAA
>JBLHWU010000026.1:0-38260 GCA_047629355.1 Saprospiraceae bacterium
TTGTGTGAATCTACAGAAAAGGAAACTTAGTTGGAAGACAATGCTCAAAATTGCGGGAAAGAATATCTGCAACTGTTGAGTCTTGAAAAGTTCTTTTTGTAGTTCATGGGAAATACTTAATACTTAAATCGTCGAGCAAAATTAATAGCTTTTATCAACTTTACAAAATTAATAGCGATTTTTTTTAAATTAGTTTTATAAAAATACTTAAAGTACAAAAATAACGCCATAGTAGGTACATTACCATACCCAAAAAGCGGTATTTTTAACATTAAACAAATAAGTACTATTTACAAGATACTGCTGTCATACACCACTTTTATCAATCCTGCGGTACTACTGACAGCCAATTTTCTCATAATATTCTTGCGATGGACGCTTACAGTTTGGTCACTAATGTACAATTCTTTAGCAATCTCTTTATTACTAAGGGCCTCCGAAATCAAGCGCAACACTTCTATCTCCCGTTTCGTTAAATTGTATCGTTTCACAAATCTATCTTCATAAGTCATCCCAACGCCATTAGTCAAATTATTACTTCCTTGACCATTTGTCAGTACGACGCCTTTCCCCATGAAGGTTTCTCCTTCCATCACTTTTTCAATCGCTCTTTCTATCTCATTGACATCACTGCCTTTCAAAATATAACCATCAACTCCTGCTTGAAATGCCGACTTGACAATTTTCGATTCATCGTACATCGTGATAACAATTACTCTCAACTCTTGGTCGTAGTCCCGGATTTTAGCCAAAACCTCCAAACCATCCATATCTGGCAAATTCATATCTAAAAACAACAAATCCGTCTCGGTCTTGCGCAATCCCTGCAACAAATCCTTACCCGAGGTGGCCTGTCCGACGATATTACATTGATGATTTTCTGTTCGGCTTAAAACCGCTTTCATACCTTCAATAAAAATTTGATGATCGTCTGCCAAAAATATGCGTAAACTTTTATTTAAAACCATAACGCAGTCTTCGGAATGTTCTTTTAAATATATCAGTTGATTCAATTAATATCTTTTAAAAATAGTTTCTTGTTTCACATTTATATTTAACATATGTTCAAATTATTTGCCAATTCAATACTGACATTATGATAAAAAACCATACGAATTAAAATAAATATAAATTCGTCCTCTAAAATTTCAATAAAAAACAACTTTAATTCATCTATAAAAATGATAATCAATATAATATACATTACATATATCTTTAATTACGAAATTTTAAATAATTTACTTTTTTTTTAATATAAAAATCGGAATTTAGGAAAACAGAAGATTGACACCCTAAACAAGAAGTATAAATTGAACTTAGTAACTGCGAAGGAATAAGTCCGACATCTAGCAACATTTATTTTGGCTTTAGTTTTTACTTTTGAAATAGGAGTTATCTCTATATAATGACTGTTTCAAAAGTGGGAAATAAAGGAAAAAGAAATACTTGATAGATGGCGGAGTTATTTTTTTACCGTTACTTAGTTCCTTTCATTAATTTAGTAGCCAATAGATTGGATAAGTGACTATTTATTGTTAAAATTTAGCCATTATAAAAGAACGAAATTACTCTTTTTTAATTAAAAATATACTTTAGCCATGATTGTATTTCGCATTACTTTATATGTGCTTCCACATCAACCATTTTGTTCTCCTCCCCATCATGTATCGCATAATTAAAACCAGAATGAATACCATACGCTCCTACTTCACCAGATTTGCTAATTGCCAAATAAGCTATCTGCAAATTCGACACGTCCTTACCTTTTTTAGCAATCCGTCGAATTCCTTCTTCGCAAGCTTCTTGTGGCGTCCGTCCTTGCCGCATTAATTCCACAATCAGAAATGAACCCAATGTTTTCAATACTTCCTCGCCCAATCCAGTTGCTACCGCCGCACCTATTTCATTATCGACAAACAGCCCAGCACCAATAATCGGTGAGTCACCTACTCTACCATGCATTTTGTAAGCTAAACCTGATGTTGTACAAGCTCCTGCTAAATTTCCATCGCTATCCAAGGCCAACATCCCAATCGTATCGTGGTTTTCAACATTGATAATTGGTTTATATTCTGACTCTTTCCTCCATTCTTGCCAAGCCTTTTTAGACGCTTCCGTCAACAAATTTTCCTTTTCAAATCCATTAGCCAATGCAAATTGCAACGCACCTTCTCCGGCTAACAATACATGCGGTGTATCATCCATCACCTTCCGCGCTACCGAAATCGGGTGCTTAATATGCTGCAAAAAACAAACACCACCAGCATTTCCTTCAGAATCCATGATGCACGCATCCAAAGTCACAATCCCCTCGCGATCAGGAAGACCACCAAGCCCAACAGACTTTATTTCCGGGTCAGCCTCTGTTACACGTACGCCTTGCTCTACCGCATCAATCGCTTGTCCACCATCTTTGAGTATCTCCATAGCCGCTTCATTGGCAGGAAGTCCATGATTCCAAGTAGATATTACAATTGGTTTGATTCTCGTTATTTTTTGAGTAGTCGAGTCGGTTGGATTCGCACAAGCATTGGTTGTTGTCGCACCAAGTGCCAAGCCGAGCGATCCAAGCGTAGTACTGGATAGGAATTTTCTTCTTGAAAACATGTCGTTATATTTGAAAGTTTTTGGAAATTTTGTTAATTTCTATAACTATTAAGTAGTAAACTAATACCTGTTACCTGACGTCTGCAAAAATAGCTAAAAAAGTGAATAGTATAAAAGGCTAAAACATCCAAACAGATATTTTAGCTTTTTATACTCAAAATGAGATCGGTCTTACATGCCGCCACTAACCGCTTGCATCATATACGCACAGATTAACGCACCGTAAGTTCCTAAAGCATATCCTAATACTGCCATCAAAACGCCAACAGGTGCAAGGCTCGGACTAAATGCTGATGCTACAATTGGTGCAGATGCTGCTCCTCCAACATTGGCTTGGCTACCGACCGCGACGAAGAAGAAAGGTGCTTTGATTGCTTTCGCTACTAATAATAATATAGTCACATGAATCAACATCCAAACAATACCAATAGCAAACAACCCGAGGTTATTCACTACATCCGCTAAGTTCATATGCATCCCAATCGTCGCTACCAAAATGTAGATAAAAACACTTCCCCAACGAGATGCCCCCACACCTTCCAAACTACGAAATTTTGTAAATGATAAACCTAAACCTATCGTCGTCACTATTACAATTAACCAGAAAAAACCAGACATTAAGGAAGTCAAGCCTACTGCTTCAAGGCTCGTTTTGAATTGTTTCATAAATGGAACAATCATATCCGATCCCCAATGTGCAAAAGCAACTGCACCAAACGCTACCGCTAACATCATAAAAACATCTGTTGTCGTTGGAATTTTACTGACAGTTGCTCGGTAATCTTCTATTTTATTTTTCAATTCTGTAATCGCTGAGTTATCTGCTTTTAACCATTTGTCTACCTTATCAGAAACTCCCGCACCATATAATAGGAAGCCCATCCAAATATTAGCGACAACTACATCAACGACAATCATGGATGCAAAAATCTTGTCTTGTACTTCAAAAATTTCCTTCATTGCCGTCTGATTCGCACCTCCACCAATCCAACTTCCGGCAACAGTTGAAAGACCCCGCCAAATTTCATCAGGATTAGCAGAAACGATATCTGGTGCAATATTCAATATCAAAAACAAGGCTATCGGCCCACCAATTACAATACCAAATGTAGCTGCAAAAAACATGATTAATGCTTTCGGTCCTAAATTCAAAATGCCTTTAAAATCAATACCCAAACACAATAAGACCAAACTTGCTGGCAATAAATAACGGGAGGCCACAAAATATAATTGAGATTTTTGAATAAATGGTTTGTACTCCGCTTTGGTTACACCCAATTCCTGCAAATGTTCTTTCACACCCTCAAAGGTCATTCCTTTCAAAGTATCCAAACTCACGCCTAAGTTCTTACTGTCTAATAAAGTCATCAAGTCATTTGAAAACCATTCTGAAGCAATCAACCCTAAAGGATAATGCAAAATCGCTGGGATAAAATAGCACAACAATAAAGCTGGAATGTACTTGTAGAACTTTTGCCACCCCGCAGCTTTACTACCCGACGTCACAAAAATAGCAGCCAGTGCAACTATCAATAGACCAAAAACAATCGCATCATTCGTAAAAAATGGTTCCATAAATATATTTTTTCGTTTTGTTTACTTTGTCATTCCGACCAAAGTGGAGGAATTTGAATGACAAAACTAACAAAAATGCCGAATTTTTGGTCAAAAAAAAGCAAATGCCTTTTCAAAAAATAAGCTTTCACCGTTTTTGAAATATGAAAAAAACAAATCCACGTTTAAAATCCTCCCTACTATCTAGCATCCTACTACTCAATATCAGCTGCGACCAATCCACTAAAAAAATCGCCCAAACGCATCTACACTTCGGTGACGAAACTCCGTATTTAGGTGGTATCTTTAAATTAATGTACGCTAAAAACCAAGGTACATTCCTCAGCATTGATAGTAATTTACCTATCGAAATACGAAATTCAGTATTAATTGCCTTGCCAATATTACTCTTGATTGGTTTGATTATTTACACCTTTTTTTCGAAAAAAATCAGCTTAAGTAGGTGACCTTAAATAATCGACACTTTTGACAGAGGATATTTTTTGTTTAAGAAAAAAAAATCCTTTAATAGTCCTTCTATTGAAGGCATTTTTAAGTTTTTTAAACGGAAAATAGTCCTGTCGAAAAGTGTCGATTATTTAGAGGCACTTACTTATTACATGCAATTGCCTTCAGCTTTATTTTAGGCGGCGGCAGCAGCAATATTTTTGATAGAATGATGTATGGAAAGGTCGTCGATTTTATGAATGTATCAATAGACGAGTTACAAACAGAGATTTTAACCTAGCAGATGTGGCAATCATGACGGGGCTCTTTCTAATGATTAGAAACTTAAAAATTAATAATCCACGCATTACGGCGAAGTAATTTTTTCTTTTATGGGCTCTAAAACAAGCGAGCATAACTGGTTATTTGAGACTTTTTTTAGTGTTCTTAAACGGAAAAAGAACGAGTCATAGTGCGTAGGTTATTATTTCCCAAGGCCCTTATCCTACAATTTGACAAAAAAAATCCCGAAGCTTCCCATATTCTGGGCGCGCTTCGGGACACTAATGGGTGAATGTTTATCCGTTTTCTCAAGAACGTATGTCCATTCACCGTTAAAAAAGATGGTTGTTTAGAAAGTCAAATTTAAATAAAAACATAGAGTGTTGAAAAAGTTTTTGTTATTTTAAAGTAAGCAAAACGTATGCCAATTTTGAATAATACGTTAAAAAGAGTTAGAGCTCAGACCGCATTGCTATCAGGGGTCAGAAAATTCACTTCTCTTTTCTGACTTCTGTTGAATTTTATTAACGCAGTCTGACTTCTGACTTCTTTTTATATCTTTTTTAAAATAGCCGCCGCTTGTGCCAGTGTTTCCTCCGTCTTCGCAAAACAAACTCGAATGACATGCTCATTTTTTCTACTCGAATAAAAAGCCGAGACAGGAACCGTCGCTACCCCATGCTCTTGAATCAACCACTTTGCAAATTCCATATCATTATCCTGACTCACCGCCGAGTAATCAAATAATTGAAAATACGTTCCCTCACATTTTATCGGTCGTAAACTTGTCCCTTTCACTGCCTCCAAGAGAAAATCTCTTTTTTTCTGATAAAAAGCAGGTAAATTCAAATACTCTTCCGGAAATTCCATAAAATCTGCCAACGCATATTGCATCGGCGTATTCACACAAAAAACATTGAATTGGTGCACTTTTTGAAACTCCGCCATCAAGTTCGGCGGCGCAACGCAATAGCCCAATTTCCAGCCCGTATGATGATACGTTTTTCCAAATGAAAAAGTCGCCAGACTCCGCTCTCGCAATTTCGGAAATTTCAAAATCGAATGATGTTCAAAGCCGTCAAAGACCAAATGCTCATATACTTCGTCGCTCAAAATTAGGATATCTGTGCCATCCGTTATTTTTTCCAATGCCTGATAATCTTCCAATTTCAAGGTCTTCCCAATTGGATTTTGCGGTGTATTGATGATTATCATTTTAGTCTTGAACGACACCAATTTTTGTAAGTGATTCCAGTCAACCTTATAATCTGGTCCACTTAATTCATACGTCACAGGTCTCCCTCCATTCAACTCAACAGACGGACGATAACTATCATAGGCTGGCTCAATCATAATAACCTCATCACCAGGTCTGATGAACGCAGCGATGACTGTAAATATAGCTTGAGTCGCACCTGCCGTCACGGTAATTTCCGTATTCGCATCGACTTCAACATTGTATAAATTCTGGAATTTTCGGGCAATTTGTTCTCGTAATTCAGGCACACCTGCCATTGGAGCATACTGATTCTTACCCGCTTTAATGTGCTTATTGACTAGCTGTTTCAGCTTATCTGACCCATCAAAATTTGGGAATCCTTGCGATAAATTTATCGCTTGATAATCCCGTGCCATCGCCGACATTACAGAAAAAATACTAGAGCCGACCTTCGGCAGTTTGGATTGTATTTGCAAAAAAGTAGTTTTTTAAAAAGTAGAATCTTATTCCTTAAGTAGATGACTTTAAATAATCGACACTTTTGACAAAGGATATTTTTTGTTTAAAAAACTTAAAAAATCCTTTAATAGTCATTCTATTGAAGGCGTTTTTAAGTTTTTTAAACGGAAAATAGTCCTCTCGAAAAGTGTCGATTATTTAGGGGCACTTACTTAATAACGGTAAAAAATAACTTACGCATTTAAACAGGTTATTATTTCACCATTACTTAATATAAGTATCTAAATCTGGTCTTGCCATCGCCAAAGCAACCGACAAGCATGAGTACGATAAGGCTGCCAAGTCAAAGAAATTTTCTTCATTTTAGCTTTAAATGCTCGCCCCGTTTCTTCCATTTTATAAATATTGCGCATCGAATTTTGAATTCCCAAATCATCGACTGGAAATACATCATCACGATGCAACGTAAACATCAAAATCATCTGTACTGTCCATTTTCCAACGCCTTTAATGGGCGTTAAAAAATCAATTACTTCGTCGTCAGTCATGCTCTCCCAATCTTTATCCTGCAATTCATTCTCAGTAAAAAAATGGGCGATATTTTGAACATACCCCGATTTTTGCCGTGACAGACCTACTGATTTTAATATAGGCAAATCCATTGCCAATAATTCCTCCGGATATGCATAACCATCCTCAAATAAATCCATGAATCGCCCATGAATCGTACTCGCCGCTTTGACAGAAAGCTGCTGCCCAACTATCGCACGCATCAAACTCGAATACAAATCACCACGTTCCTGTGCTGGCGCAATTTCGACGGTTTCAATTAGTTTTTTTAAATTGGAGTCTTTCGATAAATGAGTAATGATTTCTTTTCGCATGCTTATTTTTTTGTAGATTTGAAAAATTAGGTTGTAAACCCAACTTCTCAGACCTCACTTTACAACGCCTCCTAAAAACGGCACAAATTTAAAATCTCCAAACTCATCCGTCCGCCACTTGTCCTGAGCAACCTTCACAATTCTTAGCATTTTTTGCACATCATCGCCTACAGGAATAACTAAAAAACCACCAATTTTTAACTGTTCAAATAACGCCTTCGGCACCTCTTCTGCACCCGCGGTAACAATTATTTTATCAAAAGGAGCGAATTCTGCCAGTCCTCTTGTCCCATCTTTAAAATAGCAACGAATGTTTCCAAGTCCCAATTCACGCAATAAATTTTTCGCTTTTTTATACAACGGTTCTTGACGCTCGACTGTAAAAACACGCGCACCCAATGCTCCAAGTATCGCAGCTTGGTAGCCAGAACCTGTGCCAATTTCTAGTATTTTTTCTCGTTTTTTGACTTCCAATAATTGTGTTTGGAAAGCGACGGTGAAAGGTTGACTTATCGTTTGATTATTACCAATTGGAAAAGCTTTATCGACATAAGCTTTGCTTTCAAAGGTTTTATCCAAAAAAAAATGGCGCGGCACAACTTCCATTGCAGATAAAACACGCACCGATTCGATGCCTTTTTTGGCAAGCATCTCCACTAATTTTCGGCGCAAGCCTTTATGTCGATAGTTATCTATCAAAGTTGGTTTGGTTTGAATTTTAAAATAGAAAAGTTTTACTTGATTCCTCCATTTGCTGTCATTCGCTGCAAGATACGGTATTTTCGATGAACGAGATAAGCATTTCGGCAACTTATTTTCCAACCGATTTTTCCATCTAAAATTCCTTTTTTAATAAAAAACGTTTTTATAAAACGAGCAATCGGAGAGATCCATAATTTAAACAAAGTCACTTTTTTACCTTTTTTAAGTAATTCACCCGCAGCCAGTTGTGCATATTTTTCAATGCGTTGCCAGTGGTCATCATCATTTTTATAAGAATAATGCAGCAATAAACCTTTCAGCTTTTGAATTTTAAAATGATGAGGAATTTGTAAAGTTTCATGAACAAAATCTCCTTGCCAATGGACGTGCTTTCGATTAAACAAACGAATTTTCCAATCTGGATGCCAATCAGAATAATAAACCCAATCCTCGCCAAAACGAGTTAGTCGATTGATAGAATAAACGGTATTTTCGGTAAGCGTGAGTTGTTTTAGAATCGTGGATAATTCTTCGTTGACGACTTCATCGGCATCAATTGATAATATCCAATCGTAGCGAGCTTGTTCGTTAGCAAAATTTTTATTTTGGCTGTAGCCGACCCATTTTTTTTGTAAAACCTTCACCCCCATTTGCCTTGCCAATTCAGCTGTATCGTCGTTGCTAAAGGCATCCAAAACGATAATTTCTTCTAATAAGTCTTGCAAGGGCTGAATACATTGAATGATGTTTTCAGCTTCGTTGTGCGTAATGATGACGGCGGAAATGGGCAATTTCATGGGCTATTTCTTCCGGTCGGTGACGAAGACCACTAAGTCTTCTAAAGATTTTCGAGCAATAGATTCTGGAAATTCATGGAGAAGTTCAAATGCTTCCTTGCGATAGCGATACATCACATCAGTCGCGTATTGCAAACCGCCACTTTGATTGACAAATTCGATGACTTCGCGGACTTTTTCTTTATTGTCGCTATGTCGTTTAATAAGATTAATGATGTGGCGTTTTTTACTACGAGTCGTATTTTGCAAGGCATAAATCAGCGGCAAAGTCATTTTTTTTTCCTTAATATCAATTCCTAATGGCTTTCCCACATCTTCCGTTCCGAAGTCGAAAAGGTCGTCACGAATTTGGAAAGCGATGCCAATTTTTTCACCAAAGACACGCATCTTTTCTATAATTTCGGAATCTTCTGTGGCGGAAGCTGCACCTGCACTGCAAGCGGAAGCAATCAGTGAAGCAGTTTTTGCAGCGATTATTTCATAGTAAGTTTCCTCTTTTATATCCAATCGACGTGCTTTTTCAATTTGCAACAACTCTCCTTCTGCCATGCGTTGAACGGCGTCAGACATGATTTGTAGCAATTGAAATTGCTGCGTTTTTAAAGCAATTGAAAGTCCTTGTGTCAGTAAAAAGTCACCGACTAAAACCGCAATTTTATTTTTCCAAAGCGCATTGATAGAGAAGAAACTGCGCCGTTCGTTGGCGTCATCCACTACATCATCGTGAACAAGGGAAGCGGTGTGTACCAACTCAATTAAAGATGCGGCGGTATAGCTGGAGTCATTTGTGCCGCCACACATGGCAGCGGTTAAGAAGACAAACATCGGGCGTACTTGCTTACCTTTTCGGCGCACGATGTAGTAGGTAATTTTGTCCAATAGTGGCACATGGCTTCGCATGGACTCACGGAAGCGTTTTTCGAATTCTATCAATTCCTGCTTGATAGGTTGTTTAATTTCCTCTAAAGGATTTGCCATAATAGAACTGGATTTATCTCCTCCAAACAGTTACCTGTTCTTGTTTCGCATTCCTAACAGTTGGGCGCAAAAGTAGTTGAAAAATAATTAATGTTCTCAGAAAAGAATCGTCTAGTCGTAGGAACGAGTTAGGTAAAACATTCCCTTGCTATAAATTTTCATTTGGGACATGAAAAAGCCCGGCTCTATTATTAGGTAAGAAACCGGGCATTTAAATTTGTTTCATTCAGAAAAATTGAGCAAAAATCATAAATAAGGGTAGGATTAAAATGATTTATGAGGTTATACTTGTTTTCAAAATTGGTTAAAAAAATATGGTTAATCAGTGTTAAAAATTGTTTTCAAAAATAATAAAAAGGGAAATAAGGGTAATAGAGGGTAATCTTGTTTTCAAATGATAATTAATTCTTGTTTTATTCAATATTCAGCCTTGCTTTCAAAAATTGGTTTTTAAGTGAAAAATTTATATCAAGCTGAAAACTCAAAATACTATTTCTTGTACGATATTATGGAAAAATGTTATTAACATTTGGTTTTTGGGGGAGGCTAGTCTGAGGCCGTTGGTTAATTGAAATTAACGTTTGGTTTTCTTATACGCCAGAATTTTAGGATAAAAAAGCTATAAATTTTTGATAGTTTTCTATAAGGAGTTTCTGTTCAGAAAAAATCCATAAATATTGCGGCTTTTATTTAAATAAAAGTTAAAAACAAAGTCATAATTTCAAGTAAAAGAAAAAAGCGAATGAAGAAAAAATATTTTCAATAGTTTGTCTTCATCCAACTTTTTCATATAAATCTTTAGCTACTTTAATACTAAAAACTTTCATTTGGTATTTTGTAAATCGATGTGGTAAAAAAATCTAATCCGATTGACAATGCAAAGATAGGGGCAGTATATATATAGTCGAAACCATTTTTTCCTTACATTTGATGTTCTAAAACTTACCTAAAAGCACAATTGAACACAAACAGAAATTAAACGCTTGTCAACAGTATTAAGTAGTTCAACACAAATTACTAATAATCAGCATTATATATATATATATATATTAGAACCTAAAATAAATATAAATATATTACTGTATTTCTAAGCAATGTAGTTTGGTAGTCTAACCTCTCAAAAAAGGTGTTTCAGCCAGAATATAAGAACAAGAATCGAATGACTAAAGATAATCTTTTTGAATTAATTCAGTCTCTTTCGAAAACTGAAAAACGTTATTTCTCTGTAAACGGAGGGAGCGACGATTCTAATCACATCCGTCTTTTCAAATTGATGAGTTCAATGAAAGAGTTTGATGAGGAGAAGCTAAAAAAGAAATTTCCTAAAAACTTATCTTGGGAAAAAGGGAATTTATATAAATTGATTTTGAAGAATATGCGCAATTATCGAAGTGATAAATCGGCGTATGCAGAGATTAAAGAAGCTATTTTAGACGCACAATTTTTATTAAAAAGAGGGTTTTATGAACAAAGTTTAAAACGAATACAAAAAGGAAAAGAGATTGCCGAAAAACTTCTTCGACATGGTGATTTATACGAACTCAATGAATTAGAAAGAAAAATTTTAATCTTAATCAAACCCCAAACACTCCAAGAGGATATTCATAAATTGATAAATAAGCAGCAGCAGATAGTTCAAAAAATTCAAGAAGAAGCGGATGCTTATAACGCGTATCATCTCTCTGCGCTTGCTTTTTTAAAACAATTGAGTCTGCCATCAAAAGAGTTGAAAGAACAATTTTTGAATAAACTGGCAGAAAAGAAAGATGATGAAATTTCGCCAACTTCTCCGCGTGCTCAATACCATTATTTATTAATCAAAAAATTCAATGCGCAGTTATTACAGAAATATGAAGTAGTTAATAAATATGCCAAAAAAATTACAGATTGGTGGGAAGAAAATTCAGTCATTAAAGAAGAGGAAAAATATCAATATATTGGGGATGTCTTTAATTATTTAGCATCTTGTCTAGCTCTTAAACAATTTGATGAAGTCCTTTTAATTTTGATAAAGATGGAAGAGGAAAAACCTAAAAATGCTCTGGCTGAAAAAGTTTTATTTAGGCTTTTAGTTCAATTTAAACATCTATATTATATTAACATTGGCGATTTTACAAAAGCTAAGAAAGAATACTTCAAGGTAGTTAAAACACTGAATACCATCGGATTGAATGAGAAGAACCGAACGACTATTTTTATCAATTTCGCCATTCTTTTCTTTTTCACAGAAGATTTTGAAGATTGCATCACTGCCGTTGATGAAATGCTAAAAAAGCGACAAGTTAAAAATCGACAATCTTTGCAATGGGTCGGTAGGACTTTAAAATGCATCTGTTATTTAGAACTATGGGATGTTGACAATTTTGATTCTTATTTTCGGTCAACCAAACGAATTTTCAGATCAGCAGGATTAACAGCTAGCAGTTTTGAACTAACCCTTCTCCAATTGTTAAAAAAAGTAAGTGAAAGTTCTTTTACTGAGCAAAAAGAGATTTATCCACAAATTTTATCTCTGGTTAATACTCAAAAAAATAACCCTAATGGTGTTGAATCATTAGGGCTAGACGAATATCATTTTTGGATTAGAAGTAAAGTTGAAAAAATTCCAATGGTTAAGCTATTTCAAGAAACACTCTAACCTTTTTAGCTTCATTTATTGCGTCACAACAATATCAGTAGCAGTTATTTTTAAATTAACACTCTGATTACCAGAAAGAGGGTAAGATGCTCGATGAACTTCCATATCAATAATGCCAATAATTTCTAACGCGACTGCTGTATCATCAAAAAAAACAGTCCATTGTCCTCTTGCGGTCGAGAAAGTAGTTTGCAGTCCAAGAACTGGTGCAGTTGCACCAGTTGCGGTAATATTTCCTCTGTCAAGATTAATTTTTACGCCATTTCCAGCAAGTGGAAAAGAGCTTACATTTCCTCCAGCAACTAAATAAAGCGTTTGCATGTCGGTGGATAGGCAAATAGTATTGGCCATAATCATTTGGATTTTGTAGAAGATATTCTGTTTTAGGTGATCTTAGAATAAAGTCTATTATTAAAAAATAAGGTTTAAATGCACTTAAGGAACGGTGAAAGCATGAGTTCCCATTTAGACAGTGGATAATTTTTCTTAGTTTTTACTTGAAAGAAGTATAATTGTTGATACTTTAACTGATTTCAAGTGAAAAATGAGGGGAATTTGCCCTGTCTAAATGGCGGAGTTATTTTTTTACCGTTACTAAGGAATGCGAATTATGTTGATATAATGAGCAATTTCAAAGTGAAAAATAAGAGCACAAGAAACAGCCAAGAATGTCAATTTATTTTTTCCTCATTCTTTAGAGTGGAACCCTGTTAGAGTTCCATATTTTTTTTTTAAAAAAATTATTTCAAAAAGAAAAAGGCAGACATTATTGAAATGCCTGCCTTCTTCTTTTCGAAAAAGATTAGATTAATTCACATCTGGCAAAAAGCTATACTCCTTACCATAATCAATCATCTGTTGTGCAAAATCTGCTGGATATTCAACTTTAACATCCGTAATCTCGCCAGCGTCATTGGTTACAGGCACTAACTTTGGATTGATGAAACCACCGTATGGCGGAATGTTCAATTTTTCAGAACGCGCCAACACTTCTGCATGCAATGCAGCATCAACTTGAACACCATAGTTTTCAATTAAATCCTTACCTGCTTGATAATCTCCCTGAGATTTCACCCGCTGTACTTCCGTCAACAATTCACCAAAAATGACTCGCAATTTCGCATAATCATTAACATTCCAGTAAATTTTACCATCCCGAATTACTTTCTCAACGACGTTGTCCGTCTGCCCTTTTTCATACGCCCAATGTGCTACCATCGCGCGGTTACGCATATGCGCTTGCTCAATGATATTACCTGGAATGAGACGACGCAACTGCAACATCATACCATTTCTCATATAGCTGTCGTATTCTGCTTTGGCTACATCTTCCGAATCAACCAAACCCAAATCCATCATTTTAGCATCCGGCAAAAAGTACAAAGCGACCAAATCAGCCCGCGCTTCTTCCAATGGTGATGCGTAATTTTTCAACGTTTCTTTTGGTGTACCAACGCCTTCCTCCAATTTTCCAGAAGCGTGACCAATAACCTCGTGCAAGGCGGTGTGCATTTTACCACCCAATTGTCCGTACTTTTTAGCGCGTGCAATTTCTTCTTCATCGTGTGCGAATTCACTCAACATACCTGGTCCATCTGCATTCGCATAAGCCGTAATGATGTTACCTAAGCTCACTGATTTTGAACCATATTCTGCCCGAATCCAGTTGGCATTTGGCAAATTCACCCCAATTGGTGTGGACGGAGAAGCGTCACCTGCTTCCCCTGCTACTGCCACTACTTTATAAGAGATACCAACTACTTTGTCTTTTTTATGGGCTTTCATCGTCGAAGAATTGTCTTCAAACCATTGTCCATTATCTGCTACCACTTTCATACGTGCTGATGCGTCAAAATCCTTGATTTGTACAATCGTTTCCGATGAACCGGTGTAACCTTTTGGGTCTTGATATACCTCCACAAAACCATCGATATAATCAATATCACCCTCTGTCGCTTGACACCAAACGATATTATATTCATCCCATTTTTTCAAATCTCCCGTTTGGTAAAATTCGATAAGCAACTTCAATGCATTGCCTTGCGCTTCATTTTCTGCCACGCCAACCGCTTTTTTCAACCACATTACTTTTTGCTCCAAAGAATTACCATATAAGCCGCCTACTTTGTAAACTTCTTCCACGACTTTGCCATCTTTTCTTACCAATTTAGAATTCAAACCGTAGGAAACTGGCTTTTTATCCCCTTTTTTCATAATGCTTGCATAGTAATCGTCCACATCTTTCTCCGTAATATCTGGCCCGTAAAAATTCACCGCTGAATTTAAAACCAAGTCTTTATCTGGATTAAGACTTACTTTTTTTGGGTCAACCGTCGGGTCAAACATTGCCGTCATTGCCTCTGCCTTCAATTCTTGTCCAGTTGCTTTCATTAAACCTGCAAAGTATTCTTTTGAAAAACCTGTCTCAAATTTATCCGAAGAATAATGGTGATGAATACCGCTGGAAAACCATACATTTTTGGCATACAACATAAATGCGTCCCAATCTGCGCCGCTGCGTTCACCTTTGTAATCACTGGCAAGTTTGTCTATAACTCGGCGGATAGCGATGTTGTGTCGGTAATTTTGGTCATACGCAATGTCCCGACCTGCGTAGCCTGCCTGCGTTAAATAATAAACCAATTTTTTCTGAGACAAAGACAAGTTTTCAAAACCAGGAATCTGATAGCGAACGATTTTTTTGTCTGCAAAATTTTCAGGATTCCATTTGAAATCTCCGCTTGCCACTGAAGTTTTCATTTCGTCAGTTGTTGCTGTTTGTGTAGCAGGCTCTCCGCAGCTAAAAAGCAAGCAAAGCGCAGCAAAACCAAACAGGATGCTAAATTTTTTCATGTTAGTCGTTTAAAAAAAGAAGTCAGAGGTCAGACCGCGTTGCTGTCAGAGGTCAGAAACAACTAGGCCTTTCTGATTTCAATAAAAGTTATTTTTAAAAATTCGGTCGAAGATAAGTTGTTTGTGGCAAACGGACGAGAATATCGTGAATTAACAAGGTATTTTACAAAAAAATGCCCTTTGTAATTTCTCACAAAGGGCATTTAGTAACCTGATTTGATTAAGGGATTTTGAGAGGTAGCTGCTGGTTGCAGACCAGCAGCTACCTCTCAAAAACATACCGCGCGTTGCCGCAGGCAACGCGGAATTAGGACTTGAGGGATAGAATGGTTTTAAAACCATTTTATCCCCCTTAAAAAAAAAAGATTAGGCAATCAATTCTCGTTCCTCCATAATCGTCAACACCTCTTCGTTGAACAAAATCTCCGCACAACCCAAAGTCTTCGGCATCTCATATTTGAAATAAAACTTCATGGTATGCAACTTGCTTTCATAAAATTCTGTCCCGTATTTGGTATTGCCCGTCACCAAAGCTTGCTTCGATTCAACGCCCATTTTCAGCCATTGCCAGCCAATAACGATGGTGCTAAAAAATTCCATGTACGTGTTGGCATCTGCTAAGAAACGCTCGTGGTTGCCTTCTTTGGCGTAGCCCATCAAGTGACTCAAGACTTTGCCGTTAAGTTGCAATTTCTCACCAAGTACTTTAGCGGCAGGTTGCAATTCGTCGTACGTCATCGCTGATTCGATGGTTTTTATCATTTCTTTGGTCAACAGTTCCAAGGCTTTACCGCCCATCATCGTGATTTTTCGACCCAGTAAATCTTGCGATTGGATACCCGTTGTGCCTTCGTAAATCGACATGATTCGAATATCTCGCGCATATTGTTGCAACACAAATTCTGAACAGAATCCGTAGCCACCTAAAACTTGCAGACCATTATTCACCGAAATCCGCCCCATTTCTGAAGGATAAGTTTTAATCATTGGCGTCAAAATTTCTAACAGCAAGTTATAATTTTCACGCTCCTCTCCTTCGCTTGTATGCTCCAAATCATGGTATCGTGAGCCTTCCATCACCAAACTCATTGCACCTTCTGATACTGCTTTTTGCAAAAATAACATCCGTCGAACATCCGCGTGCTTGATAATTAAGGTCTGGTCTTGATTCACATCTTTCACTCCACCACTCGACAATCGACGACCTTGTGGACGCTCTTGTGCGTATTGCAAAGAAGCATAATATGCCGCCGAAGCAATCGCTGCCCCATCATTTCCAACCGCAATTCGCGCGCCGTTCATCATTTTAAACATGTATCGCAAACCGTTGTTTGGTTTGCCGACCATCCAGCCTTGGCAATTGTCATTTTCTCCAAAAACAAGATGCGTTGTACAGTAACCCCGTTGTCCTAATTTTTGAAAATCGCCCGCTGTAATGACGTCATTCGATTCCAAACTGCCGTCTTCTGTAATTCTAAATTTAGGGACAACCAATAGCGAAATCCCCTTTGTACCCGCAGGCGCACCGTCAATCCGTGCCAATACCAAATGCACAAAATTGGACGCATATTCATGGTCACCACCTGAGATAAAAATCTTTTGTCCTTTGATTTGGTAAGAGCCATCTTCTTGTGGCGTCGCGCTTGTCGTTACGTCCGAAAGCGAGCTTCCCGCCTGTGGTTCAGTTAAGCACATCGAGCCACCCCACTCACCAGAAATCATGTTTGGAACGTATTTATCCTTCAATTCCTGACTCGCGTAAGCTACAATTAATTCCGCTGCACCGCCCGTCAAAAATGGATAACCAGAAGTGTTATTATTCGCCGCAGACATGATAAATGCCGCTGCTTCTTTTACCATCAATGGCAATTGTAAACCACCATCTTCGTAGTCAAATGTACCGCCAATCATGCCCATTTCCCCCGATTTTTTCATCACGGTTTTGACGATTGGATGTGTATAAATTTTTCCATCTTCAAAACGCGCAGGGTCTTCATCCATTTCTCTAAAAACGGGATAAAGGTCAGCATCTGAAAAATCTTTAATCGCATCCAAAAAGATGTCAATTGCTTCTTCGTCGTAGTCTTGGAAACGCTCCTTCTGCAACAAATCCTCCATTCCATGCACGTCTTTCATGAGAAAACGGAGGGTATTTATATCCATATATTTAGCCATATCAATTCGAGTTTTATTGTAGTGAAAAAAAATTGCAACAATCAATCCTCACCTATGTTTGATAATTGTTAGCGAAAATTCGCTGCAATTTACACATTTCAATATAATTTTCAAAAAAAACGTTGTAAATTCTATTTGAAAATAGCTAAAATACTTCAAAAACTACTCTGGCGCGTATTCATAACAGCCCGCATCAGGCATCTGCAAATCTCTATCTTTTCCTTCCAAATCAAGCATCAAACCAGTAATTGGCATCGCAAATTCCTCGGCAATAGACAAAGTATCTAAGTGATAATCGTCGTCGCTTACGCTGACAAATAAAGTGTCGCTGGAGGACGCATTCAAGCAATTAATGCAATTATCTGGAAAATTAGGGAAACCAAATTCCGGGTCCGTCAATTCATCATATTTAACAATGCAGTTATCAAATTGATAGTCAAAATCAAAGGCTGGTCCACAGACAGAAAAATCTAAAAGGCTAATTTCATCTCTGCGCGAACCGTGTATGATGCAGTTTTCAAAATTAGCATGTAAATCATTAGCAACATATTCAGCACAAAGAGAAAATTCATTACGTCGAATCCCATTTGCAATACTCAGTGCCGCTGCATCTACGCCATAACTTGCCATTGTACAATATTTAAAATC
Organism: Saprospiraceae bacterium; assembly: GCA_047629355.1. Taxonomy (GTDB): domain Bacteria; phylum Bacteroidota; class Bacteroidia; order Chitinophagales; family Saprospiraceae; genus CAYUNA01. The sequence continues at coordinate 18,244 of JBLHWU010000026.1, forward strand.
ATAATCTCCGCCGTAAGTCAACAAGACGCTATTGCTTCCATTATTGTAAAAAAGGCTATTCTCCGCCGTAATTTCAGCATGAATACCGACTAATCCAATACCAGAAGTATTGTAAATCTGCGTACTCTTCAAAGACAACTCTGCCGCTGAATCTACCCAAATACCAAGCAAAGAATTTTTAATCACTGCATGTTCAAATGAATTATTTTTACTCGTTGGACTAAAAACAATCCCCGTCCACTGTCCAGATACATCCGCAAAACCTTCTTCTAAACGGTCTCCTTCAAAAATAACGGGATCTTCTAAAGTCCCTTCTACATTTATGGAACCAGTCGGACTAATTTGCAATCGTCCACTGTTATAAATAATGGTTTCATTCATGTCTTCGACTTTCGACAGCCCGCCATGTACATATATATGTGCGCCTGCGGAAATGACCAAATTGCAATTATCAATCACGACGATACCATATATCACGTAAGGTTTAGGGTCATCCCAAGTAGTTGTGCCACCATCACAAGACAACGTCACTACATCATCTTTGCTGAATCTACTTGGAATATAATTCGCATTTTGCCCCCAAGCTTCGAGGATCACTTCTTGTGTATTTCCATTCGTTTCAAAAATAATTTTATCATTAATCACAAATGGGCTGGCAGATAAGGGGTCATCTGGGTCAACCGTCACTTCGCCAAAAACGTAAATACTGTCTTTTGGAAAAATGGTGACTTCCATCGCTTCGTTGCCAGGCGTTCCATCGACATTTAAGCGAAATTTGGAATCTGCGCCATCGGGAATATACATTCGATTAATCTTGATGGACTTGCTACTGCGGTTATATACTTTGAAAAAACGAGTAGTCGAACCGAGTTCTGTAAAAACGGTATCGAAACGTAACGTATCTAGCGAGAACTCTAACTTATCATTACTACTGGTCGTAAAATTCTCTTCTGGGTCACAAGCGGTGGTGACGATGAGAACAACCAATATCAGTATAGGAAAAAGATATTTCATATTTCTTTTTGTGTGCTTTTTTTAAATTTTCAAAGTGGTTTTAAGGGAGACAGCTGGGCTTACTGCCCGATTGTCTCCCCTAAGCCTCTACTTCGCCGTGCCGAAAGCGCGGCGCATTGTCAAGTTTTATTTTAAAATCAAAACAACTGATAGCTTCGGAATTGAAACGCAAAAATAGCTTTTTTGGTGTTGGTATTTTAAAGAGAGTATGTTTTTGAATTTACAAACATGAATTTAGAACAACAAAAGAATAATTTCTACATTGCGGACACTTAGAAAAGATAAATCATGAACAAACAAATTCTTCGCCTCGCCATCCCCAATATCATTAGCAATATTTCCATTCCGCTCATCAGTTCGGTGGATACATTATTAATGGGACGTTTGTCGCCTGCACACATCGGCGCGGTCGGCGTAGGTGCGATGATTTTCAACTTTATTTACTGGAATTTTGGCTTCCTCCGCATGGGCACGACGGGCATTACCGCACAGGCATATGGGCGCAAAGACGAACCATTTATCATAAATACTTTGGGACGGGCACTGGTCGTAGCGATGCTATTGGCAGCGTTGGTGATGGCTTTGCAAATTCCCTTTGCGCAAGCTAGTTTTTATCTGATGAATGTAGCAGGTGAGCAATATGGATTGGTGGGAGACTACTTTTTCATTCGAATCTGGGCAGCCCCTGCGACCTTGGCTTTGTATGCGCTGATGGGTTGGTTTTTTGGTATGCAAAACGCAATTTTTCCGTTGATTTTGACCATTGTGATTAATGTCGTGAATATCGTTTTGAGTTATTATTTAGTCGCTTATTTGAATTGGGAAGTAGCGGGAGTCGCTTGGGGAACGGTCGTTTCTCAATACATCGGATTGGCATTGGCAGTGGTACTTTTCTTTTGGAAATATGGTGATTTGGCAGAGCAATTTAAACAGAAATCCTTATTTAAAATAGAAGAGTTACAACAATTTTTGACCATCAATCGTGATATTTTTATTCGGACTGTTTGTTTGACCTTAGCCTTCGGATTTTTCTACAGCCAATCGGCAAAAGGCGGGGAATTGGTCTTAGCAGCAAACGTTATTTTACTACAATTTTTAAACTGGATGTCCTATGCTGTTGACGGTTTCGCTTTCGCAGCAGAGAGTTTGGTCGGCAAATATAAGGGGGCAAGTGACGATAAAAAAACGCAAAAATCCATTCGCTATTCCTTCATTTGGGGAATGGTTTTAGCGGCATTATTCAGCTTGACCTATTTCTTTTTTGGAGAAAACTTGCTCTATATTTTCACCGACAAAGAAAGTGTGATTCAAGCCGCCTTACCCTTTTTATTTTGGATGATTTTACTCCCCATTTTAGGAACGCCAAGTTATATTTGGGATGGTATTTACGTTGGTCTAACTGCTTCCAAAGCGATGCGCAATAGCATGATTTTATCACTAATTATCTACCTCGGCAGCTTTTTTCTATTAAAGAGTATGATGAATGAAATAGATGCGCTTTGGTTGTCCTTATTAATTTTTCTATTTATCAGAGGTATCATACAATGGGCAATATTTTGGAAAAAAGGACTTCAAATAGCATAGTTTTACCATAAGGTTGTAACTTCGCAACCACATAAAAGAAGAATCGAAATATGAAAGACGAAGTACAAAAATACAGCACGGTTCATTATAAAAATTATCTTGGACTCAAGGAATTACTCAATGCACAACACCTCCGTAGTGCGGAATTAGACGAGGAACCTGCCCATGATGAAATGTTATTTATCATCGTGCATCAAGCCTATGAATTGTGGTTTAAGCAGATTATCCACGAGTTGAAGTCGGTGGTCAAAATGTTTCAAACAGGCAATGTCGATGAACGAAATATCGGCACAGCTATTCATCGGTTGAAACGTATAGTGGAAATTCAAAAATTGCTAATCGAGCAGATTCGCATTATGGAAACGATGACTCCACTGGATTTCTTGGATTTTAGAAATCATTTATTTCCTGCTTCTGGCTTTCAAAGTTTTCAATTTAGAATGATTGAGAATTTACTTGGTTTGGAGGAGGACAAACGACTGTCTTATAATGGTTGCCCGTATTTCACCGTTTTCACGGAACATCGTCAAAAAAATCTGACAGATGCTTCTACCAATGACTCCCTTTTTGATGCGATGGAAAACTGGTTGGAACGTACGCCGTTTATTCAGTTGGATGAATTTGACTTTTTGTATTCTTATAAAAAAGCAGTCAATCGAATGCTCGAAAAGGAAGCCAAGGCCATCAAATCTTCCGATTATTTGAATGAAGAAGAAAAGGAAATGCGCCTAAAAATGTTGGGCAACACCGACACTTATTTCGAGGCCGTTTTGAATAAAGACAAGCACAATGAATTGATTGAAAAAGGAGAGTTGCGCCTAAGTTATGATGCGACTATTGCTGCTTTATTTATCAATTTATACCGCGATGAACCGATTTTGCAATTGCCATTTCAATTTTTGTCTTCTTTGGTTGATATTGATGATGCTTTGACGACTTGGCGACATCGACATGCACAAATGGTGCTACGAATGTTGGGTAATAAAGTTGGAACAGGCGGTTCTTCGGGACACCTTTATTTAAATGAAACAACGGAGAAGCACCATATTTTCAAGGATTTACATAATATTTCGACATTATTGATTCCAAGGTCGGAGTTGCCTATTTTGCCTAAATCTATTAAAAAAGCATTGGGTTATTGTTTCAATAATCATCTTTTTGACGAGGATTAATTCTTTATTTTTTTGTCATTCCGACCGTCTTTTGTCATTCCTCCACTTCGGTCGGAATGACAAAAGACGGTCGGAATGAAACGATAATAAAACTAAATTTCCATGAGAATAAACGGACATTCCCACTTACTACCCTACCCCGAACAAATTCCTTCCTTCATGAAGGACAAAGAGATATTTTGGATAGACGACGACCGTAAATTCATGCTTCAAAAGAACTGGAAACGTCCGGTTACAGATTCTAGCTTTTTTCTCAATGAAAAGATAGAATGGATGGAGCGTAATAAAATCGACCACGCGGTAGTCTTGAATCTATCTCAATTATATGGTAACGGCTTGCGATTGGAGGAAATGAAGCAAGTGCTCCGTTTTCAGAATGACTTCAACGCCAAAGTACAGCATGATCATCCTGATAAATTTACTTGTGGTTTCGTTGTACATACTGGTTTTGTACAGGGTGCATTGTGGGAAATTGAACGATGTGTGGAGCAATTAAATTTGCGAGTTTTATGCCTACCCACACATTTTATGGACTCTATCGGAACGTGGCGGTCGATTTTTGACCAAGACATTGAGCCGATTTTAGAATTGGCCAATAAGTATAAATTAGCTATTGAAATTCATCCTTATGATGGGGAAAAATTTATAAAATTAGAAAATATTTCTTGGCGTTTTCACTTGGTTTGGATGCTGGCACAATGTGCAGATGCTTACCATTTTTTTACGTTGAATGGTTATCAAGAAAAATATCCAAATATTCGAGTTTGTTTCGCACATGGTGGGCAATTGAATCAAATTAACTTGGGCCGACGAATTCAAGGATTTGACGGTCGCCCAGATTTATTTAAAGGAAAATATCATCCTCGAAAAGCAATTGGGCATCCGAATATTTTCTTTGACACCTTGGTTCACGATACTTTTTCACTGGAATTGATGGTAAAACGGCAAGGAAGTACCGACCAAATCATCATGGGCTTAGATGATCCTTATCCGTTAGGAGAAATGGAGAGTGTGCCGCAATCTTCTTATCCAGGGAAATTGTTGGATTTAGCGGTCAAAGAAAATATTATTACCAAACAGCAGCATGAAGAAATTTGGTGTGACAATGTGATGAAATGGTTGGGAGACGATATTTCTAAAAAATTTGTAGACCATCCAGCTAATATTTCAAAATAGAACGTAATGACTTATCAAAACACCCTTGCCTTCGCCCAGCAAATGGACGAAGCCGACCCCTTAAAAAAATACCGCGACCAATTTCATTTGCCCATTCAAAAAAGTGGCGAACCGTACATTTATCTCTGCGGTAATTCCCTCGGTTTGCAACCAAAATCAACTCGCGCAGCGATTGAACAAGAATTATTAGACTGGGCAAATTACGGCGTTGAAGGACATTTCCATGCGAAAAATCCGTGGATGCCGTACCATGAGTTTTTGACCAATGCGATGGCAAAAGTCGTTGGTGCAAAGCCAATCGAAGTCGTGGTAATGAATACCCTTTCGGTCAATTTGCATTTAATGATGGTCTCCTTTTATCGTCCGACAGCGAAACGGAGCAAAATTTTAATCGAATTTGATGCCTTTCCTTCTGATAAATATGCGGTGGAATCCCAAATTAAATTTCACGGTTTTGACCCAAAGAAAAGCCTAATTGAATTGAAAGCTCGTGACGGAGAAGGATGCATTAGAACGGAAGATATTGAAAAAGTGATTGAAGAGCAAGGCGATGAAATTGCACTGATTATGATTGGCAACACCAATTATTATACGGGGCAGTTTTTTGACATGAAACACATCACTAAATTAGGTCACGCAAAAGGTTGCGTAGTGGGTTTCGATTGCGCACACGGGGCTGGAAATGTAGAATTAAACCTACACGATAGCGGTGCTGATTTCGCCGTTTGGTGTAGTTATAAATATTTGAACTCTGGACCGGGTAGCCTTGGCGGTTGCTTTGTCCACGAGCGTCATGCGCATGATAAGGACTTGCCGAGATTTGCCGGTTGGTGGGGACACAATAAGGATACGCGGTTTGGAATGCGCGATGGTTTTGACCCAATTCCAGGTGTGGAAGCATGGCAATTGAGCAATCCTCCGATTTTGTCGATGGCAGCGATTAAGGCTTCTTTGGAGGTTTTTGAGGAAGCGGGAATGAGTAATTTGCGGGCAAAAGCGGTGAAATTGACGGGTTATTTGGAGTATTTAATTGATGAAATGGACGATGAGCGTATTAAAATTATTACGCCGCGAGACGTGAGTCAGCGTGGTTGTCAATTGTCGATTCAAGTGCGAAGTGCGGATAAAGCATTGTTTGATAAAATTACGGAAGCAGGAGTTATTGCGGATTGGCGAGAGCCGGATGTGATTCGAGTTGCACCGATTCCTCTATATAATTCGTTTGAGGATATTTGGCGGTTTGTGGCGGTTTTGAAAGAGGAATTGAGCTAAATTTACTTCCTAAGGAATAACGAATTAAATAATTTTAGTTCCTAACAAGTTTTTCACCTCTAAAACAGCCACAGAGTGGCGGAACTCTTGATAATAACATAGCTTCTCTTTTTCAAAACCGCAGCGCGGTGACACTATTAAATCATTACATGCAATTTCAAAAGTGTCGTCGCACTGCGACTTTATAAAGTGTTTTAGTTTAGGTTAGGGAATTTGTAAAAAATAACCTACCCATCTGACTTGCTCTTTTCCCTTTTAAAAATGCTAAAAAAAGCCTCAAATAACCAGTTATGCTCGCTTTTTTTAACATCTTTAAAAGAAAAAATAGCTGCGTCATCTTGGGTAGCTTATTTATTACAAACTCCCTTACCAAGAGTTCCGTCACTCTGTGGCTATTTCACAAAACAATTTCTAAAAAAATTGATTTAACAGAGATAATCCAAAAAGCCATTTATTAAAAACTATTAGAAGTAATCAGTGACCATTCAGGCATTGCTATCGAAAAAATAGATTCTCAAACTCGAATTGTAGATGATTTGGGAATAGATTAAAAATCCACGAATGAAAGATAAAATCATAATCGTCGGTGCAGGTCTCTGCGGCACCCTTCTCGCTATCCGACTTGCCCAACGGGGCTACCAAGTTGCCCTACACGAACGCCGTTCCGACATGCGGCGCGAAGATGTAGACGCAGGTCGTTCTATCAATTTAGCCTTGTCAAGCCGAGGTTTGATGGCACTCGACCGCGTAGGCATGAAAGAAGAAATTCTGCAACATTGTATTCCAATGCGCGGGCGACAGATTCATCCCCTGGGTGGCGAACCGTTCTTTTCGGCATATAGTGGGCGCGAGGAAGACTATATTAATTCAGTTTCGCGGGGCGGTTTGAACATTGCACTTTTGGATAAAGCGGAGCAGATGGAAAATATCGAGTTGCACTTTGAGCACAAATGTCTAGGTGTGAATTTGGAAGCCGCAACCGCTGATTTTAAAAACGAAGCAACGGGCGAAACCTTTACGGCACAAGGCGATATTGTGATTGGAACAGACGGCGCAGGCTCGGTCGTTCGGAAAAGCATGATGGTCCAGACGACAAAGTTATTGTTCAATTATTCCCAAGATTTTTTGCGGCATGGCTACAAGGAATTGAGCATTTTGCCAGCAGCAGACGGTGGTTATCAGATTGAAAAGAATGCCTTGCACATCTGGCCGCGTGGTAGTTTTATGATTATTGCTTTGCCAAATTTGGATGGGAGTTTTACCGTGACGATGTTTCATCCCTATGGTGGAGAATATGGTTTTGATAATTTGAAAACCAAGGAACAAGTTCAAGATTTCTTCGAAAAATTCTTCCCTGAACTGATTCCCTACATCCCACATTATGTGGAAGAATATTTTGAAAATCCAGTCGGGACATTAGGAACAATTAAATGCTTTCCGTGGCGAGCATATGACAAGACCTTGATTATGGGCGATGCATCTCATGCAATTGTGCCATTTTATGGGCAAGGAATGAATGCCTCATTTGAAGATGTCCGTGTTTTTGATGATGTATTGGAGGAAGTGGAAGGAAATTGGTCGAAAGTTTTTGACCGTTTTGAAGACCTTCGAGTAAAAAATGCGGAAGCAATTGCGGAATTGGCAATTGATAATTTTCATGAAATGCAAGACCATGTGGATGATGAAGATTTTATGAAAAAACGGAAATTGGAAATGCAACTAGAAATGCAATTTGAAGACTTTTATTCTAAATATGGCTTGGTGACTTTTCAACCTGAAATACCTTATTCGCAAGCGATGGAATTGGGACGAAAGCAGGACGAATTGTTATTGAAAATGTGCGAAGGAAAAGACATTGCAGAGTTGGATTTAGAAGAGGTAATGACGCAAGTTAGAGCATTGAAAAATTAAAAGCTTGTTTGGAAATTTTATAGTCAAAAAATCTATTTTTCAGAATATAATTTTGTTTTCAATTAGATGATTCTTTTGAGACAAACAACATTTAGGGTACATTTTTGATTGAGTTAAAATGAATATACATCAAATAAAAATTGGAAATATGATTCTGTTTTGGAAATTTTATTTGTTTCAGTCGAAATTATATTTCGTATTAACTTATGTTTTGTTTGGAAATTTTCAAACAACTTCTAAGTAATCTTTCATAAAAATATTTTTTCACCACATCCCTCAGATAAGTAGGTGACCCCAAATAATCGACACTTTTAGACAGGGCTATATTTCCGTTTAAGAAACTTAAAAAATCATTAAATAAAGGGATTATTAAAGGATTTTTTAAATTTCTTAAACAAAAAATATCCGCTGTCAAAAGTATTGATTATTTAAGGTCACCTACTTAGTTCACATAGCCACACAGCTAATTTTAACTCAAAAAAAAGCGATGTGAACTATCTGAGCAATGTGGTAAAACATCAGCACATATGCAATCTAAAGTAATCGAAAACAAAGCCCAACCTTTGGGCAATTACCCGCACATCAAAGTCGTCGGTGATTTCATTTACGTCTCCGGCACCAGCAGTCGCCGCAAAGACAACACCCACGTTGGTGCAGAAAAAGATGCGGACGGCAATTGGCAACTCGACATTCGAGCGCAAACCAAAGCCGTCATCGAAAACATTCAAGAATCTTTAAAAAGTGTCGGTGCGGATTTATCTGACTTGTGCGATATGGCGACTTATTTGGTCGATATGAAAGATTTCAAAGGATATAACGAAGTGTACGGAACATTTTTTGACCATACTGGACCAGCACGGACAACAGTGGCAGTGCATCAATTGCCACATCCAAATTTATTGATTGAAATAAAAGCAATTGCTTATAAAAAGTAAGATTTGGATGGAATCAAGTAACTCGGGTTTTCAACCCGAGTTACTATCCTTCGGGTTGCTAACGCGAAAGTGGCTTAGGAACGTGAAATAAATAAATTCAGATTCTTGACAGAATATTTTGCCCTCATTTTTTACTTTTAAAATTTAAATCCATGAGAAATTCTCTACTCATTTTTCTATTTTTAAACTCCTTCCATACGGCATTCTCCCAATCCTACACCAATTGGATGACAGGCGATACCTCCGACTTTATCACCACCGATTATCAGCAAGGAATCGTCTTAGCAGGCGGCGCAACGGACAATGATGATGCGATGAAATGGATGTTGCAACGCGCAGGTGGTGGCGATGTCGTCATTTTACGCGCGAGTAATTCGAATGGCTACAATGACTATTTCTTTTCAGAATTAGGCGTGAATGTCAACTCCGTGGAAACCATTCGCTTCAACAATGGGCAAGCTGCATTTGACCAATATGTGCTAACGCAAATTGCGAACGCAGAAATCATTTTCTTCGCGGGTGGTGACCAATACGATTATTATCAATACTGGAAAGACACGCCCGTCGAAGATGCGCTGAATCAATTAATCAACGAAAAGCAAATTACCATCGGCGGAACGAGTGCCGGCATGGCGATTTTGGGCGATGCGTATTATACGCCGCCTGGTGGTTCACTCGATTCGGAGGAAGCACTCAGCAATCCTTTTCATCCAGATACCGAACTGATTGGAAAAGGCGATTTTCTCAACGTCCCGTTTTTGACCAACGTCATTACGGACACACATTATGACGAGCGCGAGCGTTGGGGACGACACTTAACTTTTTTGGCGCGTATTACAACTGATTTTGGAACACCTGCTTTTGGCATTGCTTCTAACGAATATGTGGCGGTTTGTGTCGATGAAAACGGCATCGCGCATGTATTCGGTGAATATCCAGATTACGAAGAGTATGCCTATTTTTTGGGCACAAAATGCCATGACGAATATGCACCAGAAGTCATCGAAGCAGGTACACCGCTGACTTGGGATAAAAATGGTAGCGCAGTTTCCGTCTATAAATTACCAGGAACTATTGATGGCTTGAACACTTTTGATTTGAATGATTGGGAAACAGGAAACGGTGGAAATTGGGAACATTGGTACGCCATCGAAGGAGAATTATCACAAGTCGCTGTTGATTCTTCTTGCAATTTTTCGACGAATGTTCTTGATATTTCTAAAAATGAGAACTTCACTATTTTTCCAAATCCAGTCCAAAATGAATTAACGATTGCCCATTTAAATGGAGGTTTGATTGAAAAATTTCGAATCATCAATTTACTCGGACAGCCTATTTTAAAAAATGAAACCCCACTTTTTTCTAAAAAAATAGACGTTGAAAACTTACCAAAAGGCGTTTATATTTTAGAAATAAAAAGGAATGGCAATACCCAAAGTTCCCGTTTTTTGAAACTATAAAAAATAGTATTATGATCTTTTTTTTATAAAACCTTCGGAATGTTGCAAACAATCCTTTTTCCGTCCTACCTTTGCATTCCGTAACACAACAATGAAGAATCAAGAATTTAAAATGAAGAATTGCCCAATTTTAGGCGTCATTTTTAATTCTTCATTCTTCATTTCTAATTAAAAGACAATGACTAAGTATATCTTTGTTACGGGCGGCGTAACTTCATCTTTGGGAAAAGGCATCATTGCTGCATCTCTTGCGAAACTTCTTCAAGCCAGAGGATTTTCAGTAACTATTCAAAAATTCGACCCATATCTAAATGTGGATCCTGGAACGCTCAATCCATACGAGCACGGGGAATGCTATGTCACTGACGACGGTGCAGAGACGGATTTGGATTTGGGACACTACGAACGGTTTTTGAACGTACCGACTTCTCAAAAAAATAACGTCACTACAGGACGAATTTATCAAACGGTTTTAGACCGCGAACGACGGGGCGATTATCTCGGTAAAACAGTGCAAGTTATTCCGCACATTACCGACGAAATCAAGCGACGCGTGCAGCTTTTGGGACAAACCAATGAGTTTGATATTGTGATTACCGAATTGGGTGGCACGGTTGGCGATATTGAATCCCTTCCCTATTTGGAATCCCTTCGTCAGCTTCGTTGGGACTTGGGAACGGACAATTGTTTAACCATTCACTTGACCTTAATTCCTTTTCTAAAAGCGGCAGGAGAGTTAAAAACGAAGCCAACGCAGCACAGTGTAAAAATGCTACAACAAGCGGGTATTCAACCAGATATACTAGTTTGCAGAACAGAGTATCCGATTACGATGGAAATTCGGCGTAAGCTGGCTTTGTTTTGCAATGTGGAATTAAATTCGGTGATTGAGTCAATGGATGCTGCCACAATTTATGATGTGCCCTTATTAATGTTGAAAGAAAAATTAGACACAACTGTCATCACAAAATTGCGTCTAAAAGACCGCCGAGAGCCAGATTTGAAGAAATGGAAAACCTTTTTAGGCAAGTTAAAAACACCTTCTTATTCTGTCCGAATTGGCTTGGTTGGAAAATACAATGAGCTACCCGATGCTTATAAATCCATCCACGAATCCTTCGTCCACGCAGGCGCGGTGAATGAATGTAAAGTTGAAGTCATTCCGATTCACTCAGAGCATTTAGAAAGCAATTACGAAGCGGTAAAGGAGAAATTACAGGACTTGGATGGTGTTTTGGTTGCGCCAGGCTTTGGCGATCGAGGGATTCCTGGAAAATTACAGGCGATTCGATATATTCGAGAAAATAATATTCCGTTTTTCGGTATTTGCTTAGGTATGCAATGTGCGACGGTGGAGTTTTGTAAAAATGTTTTGGAATTGGAAGGCGCGAGTTCGACAGAAGTTGATAAAGATACCAAACATCCGATTATCGATTTAATGGCTGACCAAAAAGAGATTTCAAAAAAAGGCGGCACAATGCGTTTAGGCTCATTTATTTGTGAGTTAAAACGAGGTTCGCAAGCTGCTAAAGCCTACAAAACGCTAAAAATAAACGAGCGCCACCGACACCGTTATGAATTTAACAATGCGTATTTGGAAGCTATCGAAAAAGGTGGCTTGATGGCGACGGGTAAAAATCCGGAGACAGGTTTGGTGGAGATTGTGGAATTGAAAGGGCATCCTTATTTTGTTGGCGTGCAGTTTCATCCAGAATTGAAGAGTACGGTGGAAGCACCGCATCCGCTGTTTGTTTCCTTTGTGGCGGCTTGTATGAAGCAGGTGGAGAGTAAGTAAGATTTTAAAAATAAAAAAAGGGTCGATTTTAATTAAAATCGACCCTTTTTTTATTTTTAAAATTGTAGAATTCACTACAACTCCTTCCGCAATCTCGCCACCGGAATATTCAACTGCTCCCGATACTTAGCAACCGTTCGCCGTGCAATATTATACCCTTCTTCGCGCAGAATATTTTTCAACTTTTCATCAGACAATGGCTTTTTCTTGCTTTCGTCTGCGATGATTTCTGTCAAAATTTTCTTTACTTCCAAAGTCGACACTTCCTCACCGTCCTTCGTCTGCAAACTCTCCGAAAAGAAATCTTTCAAACGCATCGTCCCAAATTCCGTCTGAACAAACTTGCTATTTGCTACCCGCGAAACCGTCGAAATATCCAAACCTGTAATATCCGCAATGTCCTTCAAAATCATCGGACGCAACCGTTTCTGGTCACCCGTCAAGAAGTAATCATATTGGTATTGCATGATGCTATACATCGATTTGTACATCGTCTGTTGTCGCTGACGAATCGCATCAATAAACCATTTGGCACTGTCAATTTTTTGCTTAATAAACATCACTGCTTCCTTCTCTTTGCGCTGCGCTCGTCGTCCTTTCGTATTGACTTTATACGCTTTGAGCATGTCTTTATAATGCTCATTGATACGCAAATCTGGCGCGTTTCGAGAGTTCAGTGTTAATTCCAATTCTCCATCGCGATTCACGATAATAAAATCAGGTACAACATAATGCGTATTCCGTGTGCTCGTGTCCGTAAAGCCACTCGCAGGTTTTGGGTTGCATTTCAAAATCTCATCCACCGCATCTTTCAATTGCTCCTCTGTGATGCTTAATCCGCGCTGCAATTTTTGATAATGCTTCTTGGTAAATTCATCAAAATAATGATTGATAATGCGAAGTGCATATTTCATCGACTTCAGTTCCTCGCCCTCCAATCCTTCTTTTTTAAGATGGTATTCTAACTGTAATCGCAAACATTCTTGCAAATTGCTCGCTCCAATTCCTGGTGGGTCGAAGTGCTGAATTTTATCTAAAATTGCCTTCACTTCCTCTTCTCTTGCAATCACATTTTGTGAAAACATCAAATCATCAATAATCGCACTCGGCTCTCGACGCAAATATCCGTCTTCATCAATGCTCCCAACGATTTGCTTGGCAATTAATTCTTCGCGGTCATCCGCAAATTGCAACATGCCGAGTTGCTCATCTAAATATTCATGGAAAGTATTTTCAACTGCAACAGGAATTGACTTATCCTCATCATCAGCAGAATAAATATCTGCTTTTAACTTATAGCTGGAAGGGTCATCTTCAATATAGTCAGTCAAATAATCATCCAATTCAAATTCTTCATCACGAGAAGGCTCATCGACTTCTGCTTCAGAATAATCATCGTCTTCTTTATCAGATTTATCATCTGCGCGTATTTCTGCAACTTCGTCACCCTCTTCACCTTCCTCCAAAGCGGGATTCGCTTCCAGTTCTTCCTCAATTCTTTGTTCAAGGGTAGCCGTCGGAATCTGCAACAGCTTCATTAACTGAATCTGCTGTGGAGACAGCTTTTGTAACATTTTATGACTTAAGTTCTGTCTTAGCATCTCTTTCGTGGTTTGGTTCTCAATTATACAATATTCATGGTATGTCTAAAATAAAAGGAATGTGTAATAAAAAAGTTTTAACGCCCAAAAATAATAGCTTTTTTTTTAAAATGTATTTTTTTTTTTATAAATTGTTCGTTTTTGGACACTTTTTTTCTCCTTTTTTTTAAAACAAGCTTTTTTTAGCATAAAAAATATTAAATCCGTGAAGTTTCCCCAAAAATAGGTCTTTTTAACTGTAAATGAAAGGTTTCCACCTTAAAAAGGTCATTTCAACTTGAAATTTCTTAAATTTTTCTCTGGCAAATTTTAGGGTAAAGTGTAGCTTTTTCTGAAAATAATAGCACCATTAATCACTGTTGCTAAAAATATGCCAAATTATCAAAATATGTAATATGTTGATAAATAAATATTTATATTATTTTAATATAAAATTATTACATACAGAATCAGTTGTACTTTACAAATCAATTTTCTCTTTAAATTCAAGGATTTGAACTAAAAAAACGTCCCATTTTTTGATGCTCCTTTGTTATTCTTAAAAAATTTTATCTATCTTGCGGATAGTAGGTCTGTTAAGTAAAGAATGCGAATTAAATAAAGTTCTCTTCTTGGGAGAGAGGTTTTGTTCTCCCTTTTTGTTTTGAAAGTGCGATTTGTGTTGATATAATGAGCATTTTTAAAGTGAAAAATGAGGGCGAAATATCCGTTCAAGAATCTGAGTTTATTTAATTCGCATTCCTAAGTTATTCTAATCTCTGTTTATTTCATTTAGTTAAGTTGGAAAAATAAATTGGTGCTCGCCACAGAGTGGGTGACCAAATCATTTATTATCTCACTTTTAAACTTTACTTTTATGAAAAAAGCATTTTTATTTACATTATTTACATTAATCACTTTCTGTGCATTCGCTCAAGAGATTTGGATTGAAGCCGCTGCGAAAGGCGGTTATGGCATCTCTTTCCTTCACAATTCCAACATCATTGACGACGATTCCTATAATTATAAAATTACGTCGACTTATGGCTTCGGTGCCAAACTTGCGGTTAATTTCGGACCTTATCACGGCATCTCTATCGATGGAATATACAACACCCTAGGTCAAAATTTTGAATACGATTTGCCCGGTGCTAAAAATCTTAAAAACGAAATTTCATGGAAAAACCTCGACGCTTACTTCCTCTATCGTTATACTCGAAATCGTGTTTTTCTGGAATTAGGTCCAATGTATTCTTTTGTACAGGAAGTCAAACAAACGGATGCAGGCATTGAATTTCAAGAGGCAGAAAACAATTATGAGCACAATTATCTATCAGGCGTCTTCGGCTGGGGTGGCTATTTGGCAGGCTCAGAAACTTTTTCTTTGGTCTTGGGAATGCGGCTGCATTATGGCTTGACAAATTTTGTGAATAGCGATGGTCAAAAACTGGGACTTCCGAATTTTGTTAATTATCCAGATAACAAAAAGACGCGCCCAGCATTTATACAGGTGATGATGGAATTTAACTTTGGAATTGGTCGATTTGCGAAGGCACAATGTAATAAACGAATGCAATTTTTCAGAGCAAGACGATAGTTCGTCTACTCAGTGTGTAACTTAAGGCTATTAAATCCTAGGTACTTTGACAAATTTTGTAAAAGCAGGTCTATTCTTGTTTTATAAAAGGAGATTGAAGGACAAAGTGATTTTATAAAACCCATTTTTGTCCCTCAAAACCCCTACCGGAAGCGGCGCGTAATTGTTTTTTATTAAAGGGAGAAAAATTTCAGCAAAATACCTACATAAACACAAGCACAAACTCATGAGCAATCAGGTATTAAGTGACAGTCAAAAAATAACTCCACCATTTAGCAACATTTATTTTGGACTTTTTCTCCACTTCGGTCGAAATGACAAGAGATATTTACTTTTGAGATAAGAGTTATCTATACATAATGACTATTTCAAAAGTAAGAACGAAATGGTGCGTAGCAGAAAAGATTCATAAAACCTTGCCAACGTAGAAAACCGCTTGCGAATTGGTTGGCTAAGGGCAAAAGAAATGCTTGATAGATGGCCGAGTTATTTTTTCACCGTTACCTAAGTACACAGTTTTTGATTTGCAATCAAATCAATTGCAAAAATCACTTTACGGATAAAAAATATAACGGAGGAAGTCTATTTATCAAAGCATGCGCTTTTTATGCAGAATCTTTTCTTCGAGAAAGAGTCCCTTCATAAAGACGCACCATTTTAGCTTGCTTTTCTGCCATTTTATTCAACAGTTTCAGCTCACTTTTGATAACTTTGTGCTGGTCAAGAGGAATTTTATTCTTTGTTATTACTTTTTTAGTACGGTTTAAAACTAAAATCTTTCGAATGGTTTCTTGTAAAGCTTTCCTTGTGGCAATTAATTTCTCTAAAATCATAAATCAGGTGTTGTTTTAAAGTTAATCGGTATTGCAAATATATACAAAAATTTTCGTATTACTTACATAACAATAGCAGATTATTTTTAGATTAATTGAAATTAAAAAAACTTACTATAAACTTCTTTAATAGGTATTTAACGACAATTGAGGCGATTTATTGATTTTTGAAGGATGAACTTTAAACTCTTTCTTCAAAAATGACTCAGAACTTTCAAACCTATCAAAATTTCACAAAACAATGCAAAACGCATTTGAAATATACTTAGCGCTTGGCTTTGAGCATATTATAGACATCAGTGCTTACGACCACATTTTGTTCATTATCGCCTTATGCGCTATTTATCAACTGTTTGAATGGAAAAAAGCAGCAATTTTAGCGACCGCTTTTACTATTGGTCATTCCGTGACTTTAGCTTTAGCAGCATTTGATATTTTAACTTTTCCATCGCAGGTTATTGAATTTTTAATTCCAGTCACCATCTTCATCACAGCAATCTATAATGTCTTATCAAAGAGAAAATTAGACAACAATGTCACAAAATGGGTAAATTTGAACTACCTACTCGCTCTCGTTTTCGGTTTTATACATGGAATGGGCTTTTCCAATTACTTTAAATCTACCCAATTCCCCGGTCAAGTCAACGAAGTAGTTAGCCAATTATTCGCTTTTAATCTAGGTGTCGAAATTGGGCAACTCCTCATCATCACTTTTATTTTAGCCACCTCTTTTATCGCTTTCAATATTTTAAAAATCAAACAACGCGAGTGGAATTTATTTATTTCTGGTGCAGCAGCAGGTGTGGCCATTATTTTAATGATGGAAACGAAGTTTTGGTAATTGATTAGTAAGGAGTACTTTTTCAGTCCCCTCTAGTGGCAAAAACCTAAATTTTAAAAATACTTAGCGAATATTCGCTAAAACTCATTTCCTTTTCTATCTTCGACTTTATTTAAAAACATAAACTTAATTGTAAAATGGCAACACCGTTTCCACACTTGCTCGAACCCCTCGATTTAGGTTTCACTACTATTAAAAATCGCGTCCTTATGGGCTCGATGCACACAGGTCTGGAAGAAGCCAAAAATGGTTACGAACGCATGGCAACTTACTTCGCCGAACGTGCGCGCGGACAAGTCGGACTCATCGTAACTGGTGGCGTCGCTCCAAATCGTTCAGGCTGGGTCGGACCATTTTCTGCAAAATTGAGTACAAAAAGTGAAGCAAAAAAACACAAAATAGTCACAGATGCCGTCCATGCCGAAGATGGGAAAATTTGTATGCAAATACTCCACTCAGGACGATATGGCTATCATCCATTAGCAGTTTCTGCATCAAATATTAAGTCGCCAATTTCCCCTTTCAAGCCTTGGAAATTGACAGGAAGAGGTGTTGAAAAAACTATTCAAGACTTCATTCGTTGTGCTTCATTAGCACAAGAAGCTGGCTACGACGGTGTGGAAGTAATGGGTTCAGAAGGCTATTTAATCAATCAGTTTATTGTTTCCAAAACCAATAAGCGTAATGACAAATGGGGTGGTAGCTACGAAAATCGCATTCAATTTCCAATAGAAATTGTACGGCGTATCCGTAAAAAAGTCGGCACTAACTTTATCATTATCTACCGATTATCAATGCTTGATTTGGTACATGACGGGAGTACTTGGGAAGAAGTTGTTCACCTCGCCAAAGAAATAGAAAAAGCTGGTGCTACCATCATTAATACAGGTATCGGCTGGCACGAAGCGCGTGTCCCGACAATTGCGACAATGGTCCCACGCGGCGGATTTAGCTGGGTGACGAAGCGATTGATGGGTGAGGTCAATATTCCATTAGTGACGGTCAATCGAATCAACATGCCTGATACTGCCGAGCAAATTTTGGCAGATGGACATGGTGATATGGTCTCGATGGCACGTCCATTTTTGGCTGACCCTGAATTGGTTTTGAAAGCGATGGAAAATCGGGTGAACGAAATCAACACTTGCATTGGCTGTAATCAAGCGTGTTTAGACCATAGTTTCAGTCGGAAAATAGCGTCTTGCTTGGTCAATCCACGCGCTTGTCATGAAACGGAATTGAATTATTTGCCGACTACAAATAAAAAGAAAATCGCAGTTGTTGGTGCAGGTCCCGCAGGTTTGGCAAGTTCGACGATAGCGGCACAACGCGGGCATGAAGTGCATTTATTTGATGCTGCGCCAGAGATTGGCGGGCAATTTAACATGGCAAAACAAATTCCAGGAAAAGAAGAATTTTATGAAACGCTCCGTTATTTTAAAACACAAATCGAACTGACGAACGTTCATTTGAATCTAAATAAACGAATCACCACCGAAGAATTACTCGCTGGAAATTTTGATGAAATCATCTTAGCCACGGGCATCAAACCCCGAAAACTGAACATTCCTGGCATCGACCACGAGAAAGTACTTTCTTACATAGATGTCTTGTATCATAAAAAGCCCGTTGGCAATTCCGTCGCAATTATCGGCGCAGGCGGTATCGGTTTCGACGTTGCAGAATTTTTGACAACCGAAAAATCGCCCGCTTTGGACATCCCTGCTTTCATGGAAGAATGGGGTGTCGATATGAATATGAAAGCGCGCGGCGGTCTGCAAGCTCCCGAACCTGAGCCACCGACGCGTGAAGTTTATTTATTGAAACGGTCAAAAGGCAAACATGGGGGAAATTTAGGTAAAACTACGGGTTGGATTCATCGCGCGAGTTTGAACATGAAGAAGGTAAAGATGGTCAGTGAAGCATCTTACGAAAAAATTGACGACAAAGGCATTCACATCAATATTGGCGGCAAACCTGATATATTGCCTGTTGACAACGTAATTATTTGCGCAGGACAAGAACCACTTCGAGAATTACATCAACCACTGTTGGATGCGGGGAAATCTGTGCATTTGATTGGTGGCGCAAGTGAAGCATCGGAATTGGATGCGAAGCGGGCGATAGACCAAGCGGCGCGATTGGCAGCGAGACTTTAAACAAGAAGAGTTTGAGGATGAAAATGGTTTTGCAAAAATCATTTTCATCCTCAAAAATCCCACACGCCTTGCCGCAGGCAAGGCGCACCGTGATTTTTGAAGCTCGAAAACCTTATGGTTTTCTCGCTTCTCAATTTTTCAGAAAACTTTCCTATTTTTACCGCAACTATGTCGGTAACTAAAACAAATCGCAAACAATATAATAAGACTTTCCGCAAAGAGTTGGCGCGCCTTAATCCGGCGCAACGCCAAGCAGTGGATAATATTGAAGGTCCTGTACTTGTAGTCGCAGGACCAGGCACGGGAAAGACGCATATTTTGACCGCTCGAATTGGACGAATTTTATTGGAAACCGACGCCCTCCCCCACAATATTCTATGCCTCACTTTTACCGATGCGGGCGTTCATGCCATGCGCGAGCGACTATTGGAGTTTATCGGGCCAGAGGCGCACCGAGTCCACATTTATACTTTTCATTCTTTCTGTAACAATATCATTCAGGAAAATCTCGAACTCTTCGGACGTAATGATTTAGAACCACTCGGCGACCTAGAACGGGTAGAATTGATGCGCCGAATTTTGGAAGATTTAGACATCAATCATCCACTAAAACAAGGGCGAGCTGACATTTATTTTTATGAAAACCATTTGTATGACTTGTTTCAAATGATGAAATCAGAGGCTTGGT